>CAYYYH010000001.1:0-78403 GCA_964476395.1 uncultured Candidatus Saccharibacteria bacterium
TAGAGCAGCCAGACCAGCCTTGGAGAGTGTCACTAGATGCTACCCATACAGCATAGAGTGGTAATCCAGCACTCATATCAGCTGGAGTAGTGATAGTTTCATTTGGTCCATAGAAAGTGCCACTATAATCAGGTTTGGTATTCCAGCCAGCGAAGCCGTAGCCATTCCTAGAGAAGTTAGAGGCCATAAGTACCACTTCCGCATTAGCATTACCAGTCTGCTGACCCATAGTGCCTTCTTTAATATTAGTATTGGCGTTATAACAGATTTTATTATTAGCACAGGCTACTTCTACTGGTGGGGTCTCATTGTTCGGGTGCACCATAGTATATTTTACTTTACCATTATACGTATCCGCCGCCTGTGTAGAAGCAATATGCACCTGATAGGTGGAGGTTAACGTTGAACCAACTGCAGCAGTACCTACGTCTGTGCCGCTTAGGCGCCTCGCTACCATAGTATAATCATCCGGCACATTATGAAAAGCATCAAAAGAATTCATAATCGTAACAGGATAAGTAGCATTAGCATCAGTTTCTAGCTTCATAGCCCATTGAGAATTGCCGGTAGTACCAGTACCTGTGGCTATCGTTTGAGCTGGACTCAGCGTAGTAGAAGTTAATGTATTATCGCCATAAGTTTCATTAGTATAGCCAATAGCATAAACAGCAAAACCATTTAGATCATTACAAAGAACTTTTAGAGTAGTTGTACCTACTGCCGAATTAGTAGTACCAGGGTTAATCGTTGCGTTATGAGAATTCATCCCAGTGCCAGACATAGTACAAGCTACCGGAACGGTGAGCGACACATCATCCACCACAGAATCATCAGCAAAAGAAAAAGGAGCAGAAAGAATTGCTCCAGAAAAAACTGTGAGACTAGCTAGCCCTAACGAGAGAGAGAGAGAGAGAGCTGATACCCCGCATTTTCGCCTACTTAGCCTTAACATAAGCTTATTATAGCATAAATCTTGTAAATTCAATGTTTTTTTATAATCCTTTGGTAAATATTGATAAACTTATCCAGCGTTCTTTCCATATCATGTTCCGAAGCAATCTTTAGAGAGTTTGTCGCAAATCTATGTTGTGTTTTTTGATCAGAAAGTATTTTTACCATCGCATCAGCGATTTCTGCCACATTTCCAGGCTCGCACAAAAAACCATTCTCACCTGTTTTGCAAACTTCAGACACTGCGCCTTTATTTACTGCGATTAACGGCAATCCCGTTGCTGCCGCCTCAATCAATACGATACCCTGAGTCTCAATCTCCGAAGCCGTTGCGAACACCGTTCCCACTCGGTAAATTTCATACAAATCGGGTGGAGTTATTTTTCCTAAAAACTTAATCGAATCATCAAGCCCATCTTCCTTAACCATTTTTTCTAACCGCGCCTTATCTACGCCATCCCCCACGATCACCATCTCTGTTTTCGGAACAAACTCACGCGCTTCCTTAAATGCAGAAATCACCGTCCCAACCTGTTTTTCCGGGTCAACTCGCCCTACGTATAGCACGATCGGCACACCCCGGCTAATACCATACTTCTTATAAATCTCTGCTGGCGCTTTACCAGGCTTAAAATGTTTTAAATCTACCCCATTACTTACCGCCGCCACGGGAATATTTAATTCATGCTTATCAAGCAAATTGCGGATCGCTTGCTCGGTTGGCATCGTTACAAAGTCACTCTTGCTTTGCCGATTCCTAAAATAAGCACTAAGCAGCGCATTCATCGGTTTTTTCACCACCTTAGGCATCTTAAGTGGGTCCGTGATCACTTCAGGCTGGTTATGCTCCGTTGTCACGACTGGAATATTATTTTTACGTGCATAAGACACTACCGAAAGGCCAATCGGATCAGACACCTGCACATGCACTACATCTGGCTTAAAATCATCCAATATTTTTTTAACTTCAAGTTGCGGAAAAACCGACACCTTAAATCCATGCCGATAAAGTAAATGCGGCAACTCTACGCCTAATACCTTATGCTTTTTTGGCACTGGATTAATTTGATCTGGATAAACTTTTACGTCCACAGACCTTAAGTATTGCACCTTCACCCCATTCTCATTGCGAGAATAGTTTTTGCCAGTCTGGCTTGGGCAAAGCACCAAAACTTCGTGACCTCTCTTTGCCAAGCCTAGTGCTAAATTGTGTGAAAACACCGCCACGCCATTGATCTGTGGGTAATACACTGCAGTCGCAATTACGATTTTCATAACTTCTTAGCTTTATCCATCTGCGGATCGCGCATTGCATTAATATCTTCGTAGCTTCTTTTTACTTCAACATCAGGCGTAATCCCTTCGCCATTAATCGAACGCTCTTTTGGCGTATACCAATCCGCCGTAGTTACTTTAAGCACCGTACCGCCAGATAGATCATACAATTGCTGCACTACGCCCTTGCCATAAGTTTTCTCGCCAACCACTGTCGCTTTTTCATAATCTTGCAAAGCTCCCGCTACAATTTCAGATGCCGAAGCCGTCGACCCATTTACTAATACCACTGTTTTCATGTCCTTCAAAATTGCCTTGCCAGAATTAGTCGTGGTCTCCGAATCGCCAAAATGCTTAGATTTTTGTATCAAAATCTTTTTTCCATCCAGCCAAAGACTCAGTAGATCCTTAGCCGCCGTCACATAACCACCGCCATTATTTCTAAGATCCAAAATCACTTTTTTTATGCCTTTGTCGGCAAATTTCTCCGCAAATCCCTGCACCATAGTACCAGTATCATTATCAAATCTCGTCACCGTCACAATTGCTGTATGGCCATCATATTCTACATAAGCCGATACATTGTTAATTACCTCTCGCTCCATCGTAAAGTCCAATTCTTTGCCATCTCTCACTACCGTCACAGTCACTTCCGATCCGGTCTCACCGCGCACTTTTTTTGAAATCTCATCCGTGGATAAATCATGTACGTCTTCGCCGTCAACTTTATAAATGATGTCGCCCGCCAAGACCCCCGCTTCTCTAGCTGGATTATCTGGCAAAGTCCTCAGCACTCTCACATATCCGTCTCTTAACCCCATCTCGACCCCAATGCCCGACCCCACATTACCATGCAAATCATCATAAAAATCCGAAGATTCTTCGGCATCCATATACACCGTATAAATGTCCCCCAAGGCCTCGGTTAATCCTTTTTTAGCGCCCTCAACCATAGCATCTTTATCTAGCTCACCATTATAAGTGCTAGCAAGCTTATCGTAAATTTCATTAAGTGAAGACCAGTCTATTCCATCCTGGGAAAAGCCGGCAAACCCCAAATACGGTGCAAAACTGCCAAACCAGTTTTTACAATTAGCGCCCACAACAATACCCAAAACAGCAATGACTACGCTAACAATGATTGCGCTACCAAGACTAACTTTTTTCTCTTTCCACTCTTTTTTGTCGTTCATGCTTTTAATTATAGCACACCAAACTTAGTCGAAATGGATAAAGTTATATTGCCACACTTCGCCAGCCGAAATAGTTCTTGAACCAAAATCACCATAATGCATACTACCGGAATAAAGGTATGTGGCATAAGCATTGTTATATTCAGTTACGTTAATCGAACCATCCGAATTTACGCTCTCTACCCAAAACACGTGTCCATAAGGATAACCATCCACTTGCCCAATCGTATTGGCTGCCGGCGTCTTATCTACTCGGTAGCCCGCAGCTCTCGCACCATCATCCCAAGAATAGGCATTGCCCCATGCTGGCGCAACGCCATGAGCCTCATAAGCCTTCCAACCAGCATAGCTCACACATTCACAGACATAGCCACCTATCTTATGCCAACCCCAACCATCTTCCCAATAAGTAATATAGGCGTCCTGACGACCCGGACAATCACCCTGCCATGGATAAGTATTAGCACCAGTATAAGCACTACCGCGGTATAGCTCCGGATGAGCTTCCTGCTCTGCGCGCTCAGCTTCACGCTGTGCTTCGACAGCAGCCTTTGCGACTTCGGCATAGGCTTCTGCATCGTTTTCATATTTTTCTACTAATGATTGCTGCTCATTTCTCTTTGCCACCAAAGCATCCTTGGCAGATTGTTGTTGAGCTAAAAGGTCCTCAACTTCAGCCTTCTCTTCTTCAAGCTCCTCCTTAGCTTGTCGCACTGCTGCCGCCGAAACACTAATCTGCTCCTTTACCACCTCCTCACGCGCTGCTTTTTCGGCGAGGTCAGAGATCGAGCTAGCACCCGCCAAAATCTTAATCGGCTCTGCATCAGATTCAAAATGCATATTAACCAGTAGCTCAGCAAGAGCTTCTTGTTCTTCATTCAGCTTTTTTTCAGTTTCAGCAATTTGCGCCTTCAAAACTTTAACCTCGGCTTCTGTCTCGGCAATTTCAGCTTGTTTTTTGGCAATTTCTGCAGAAAGCTCACTCACCCTGACTTGATAAGCATTAGCCGACCTTGCTGCAGAGGCTGCATTACGATTAGCTTCTTTTTCTTTTTCTACCGCCTCACGACAGGCCGGCGAATTTTGGCAAGCCTTAGAAATTCCGCTGGTATTTGTAGTGTTAAATACAACATTCAAAATTGGGGTCACCCCCATCAATATAGCTACTATCGCTGGAATAATTTTCTTTTTGTTTTGACTAGCCATAAGCTTATTATATCATAAGTACTAGGTCTTATGCAAGTACTTCGACACCGCTAGTCTCGCCGAAATTCGCCCAATCAAAATCCCACCCACTATAAACACTAAGAATACTAAAATCAGTTTATTAGAGTCTAAAACATTGTTAATTGCATCTACATTAATGCCATAATTCATTAGTTTTGGCGACAACAACTTAAAGCCAAAACATGAAACAACAGCCGCGACCAAACCAGCAATAACTCCACAGATTTCTGCCTCAACTAGAAATGGCCCACGAATAAAACTTTTATCGGCCCCTACCAATTTCATCATATAGATCTCTTCGCGCCGTGAAAAGATCGCCATTCTGATCGTACTAAAGATAATCAAAATCGATATCACTAAGAAAACTGCAGCCAAAATAATACCACCAGTCCTGGCAATCTTAGCCCAAGAAGTAATCGTCGCGATTTCAGCTCTATTTACATCATAGGTTGGCGCTTTTTCTTTATCCGTATACTTTCTAAATAGTTCATCGTCCTCAACTAATGTTTTGATACTATCAAGATTATCTACGTCATAAACCTTAATCCGCATCGTCGCCTGCATTTTGTTGATCATTATGGCTTTCATCTCGTCGTCAAGAATGTTTATTACTTCCTCGCTGTTTGCATTTTCTTCCAAAAACTTCTCGTATTCTTGCTCCGACGTCGAAGTTTCTACACTTTTTACGTTTTGATCTTGCTCAATTACGTTAGTCAAATCAGATAATGCTTGCTCAGATGTATTTGGCTTGAAATAAATCGTGATATCGATTTTATCCTTCATCATTTCGGCAGTACTAGTTAAAATCACACTCGCCACTACAGTCACAAAAAGAATAATAAGCGTAATTGCCATTACTACCGTTGCCGCCGTCGAAAGCCAAATATTGCGCCCAAAACCCTTCGTCCCATATTTAACAATTCGTACTTTTTCACGCACAATATGACGATTGCGATTCTTTTGCATCGTCTTCAAGCTTTTTTTGGAGACACTTTTTAGCTTCTTTTCTTTGCCTTCTTTTGTCCTACTTCCCACCATTAAATCACTCTCCTTCTTGGACGCAAAGCATGACCAGGCGTCTGCACTTTACGCGCCGGTTGTTTTGGCACTGGCGTGCTATCAAGATTATAGATCCCATTATTCTTTTGATCGTTCACAATTTTACCATCTTTCAGCGTTACTACCCTCTTCTGCAAATTATTAACGATATTTTCATTATGAGTTGTAACTAGAATCGTCGTCCCAAAATCATTAATTCTCTTTAACAAATCAATAATTTCTTTAGTTGTTAACTTATCCAAATTGGCCGTCGGCTCATCAGCAATTAAAATCTTTGGCTGCCTAGCTACTGAACGCGCAATCGAAACACGCTGCGCCTGACCGCCCGAAAGCTGATCTGGAAATTTATTAGCTTGATCTAGCAAATCAACTAATTCCAATACTTTGGGTACCGTACGACGAATTTCCTTGCCGCTCATCCCGGCGATCTCTAAGGCAAATGCCACATTCTCATAAACCGTTCGCCTTGGCAAAAGCTTAAAATCCTGAAACACCACGCCAAGTCTTCTGCGATAACCAGGGATATGACGCTTTTTTACATAATCAAGATCAATTCCACCAATAATAATCTTTCCGGAATCAGGCACCTCTTCTTTAGTGATCATTTTCATCAGGGTCGACTTGCCAGCACCAGATTTTCCTACCAAAAACACAAACTCATTCGGCTCAATATGAAGAGACACCGAATCGAGTGCCGGCTCAGTATCACCGGGGTACTTCTTTGTTACCGAGTCAAGCAATATCATATAATATATTATAGCATAAGTTTATTTATGCTCAACTATTCTAAATGAAATGTTTCTTTCTGTTTGACCTTCAGGCTGATAAATCGAAAGTGGTAAGATCACCGCATCAGGATATTTGGCTTCAACTTCCTTCAGGGCTTCGGCATAAGTTTTATTTGTAGTGATAGTCAAATCTTCTTGTTTCTTCTCGCCCAACCATACAGCTTTCTTCGTGCCCATATTTTCTAAAACAACATCTAGATCAACAATTTCAAACCCAGCTAAATATGGCATTAGCTTAAACTGATTTCTCACTGAATTTTTAAATTCACCCACCACGCCAATCACCTCGCCATTAACCATTATATCTGCCGATCTCTTTGGTTCAAATGGTTGCCATGCATCATCATTACATTTTTGAGGCACAAATTCCGCTACGATGTTTAATTCTTCCAATAGTTTGGCCACATAAAGCTTTGCCTTATAAAATGCTGTCTCATTATTCTTGCGCTCTGCCACTACAAACCCAAGCGACATTTTTTCTGCAGGCACTCCATCATCAACGCCCCACGTTTTATTGTAAACCTTATTCATTTCAAAAATCGCAAATCTTTCAACCGGAAGTTTTTGGTTCACATAAGTCTTTTCGAGCAAACTTGGCACTATCGATTGTCTAATATATTGAAGTTCTGGCGAAATTGAATTTATAATTTTGTATGATCGCAAAGGTTTTTGCCCAACTTTATCAAGCAATCTCTCGCTCACAAAACTATAAGTAAGGAGTTCATTCGCGCCAAAACGAGACATAATATTTCTAATCTGTTTCTTTAACTTCAACATTGGATTCTTTTCGGCAGTAGCGTGAAGAGGCAAAGTCGGCGTAATATTATCATAACCAAGCAACCTACCAATTTCTTCAATAATGTCCTCTTTAATATGAATATCTGTCCGCCAAGTCGGAGTTTGAATCTCAAGAATCTCACCAGAAGACACCTTAAACCCAACATTACTGAGTGTCCTCACAATTAAATCATCGCCGTAGTTCGTGCCAAGCAGATCATTAATTTCTTTTGTTGTAATTTTTACAACAGATGCTACTTGTGCCTCTGGATAGCAATCCCTAACCGCCAAAGGTTTACCACCAATTTCTTTCACTGCTTCAGCAAGCACATTAAACGTCTCACCTGCCGGCACGCCCTTAGTAAATCTCGTAATCGCTTCACTAAAAATCCCATGTGCCATTTGCGTTTTACGCAAGTTATACAAGCTAAACGAAGCAGACTCTAGAAGTACATTCTTCGTTTCTTCATCAATCATTGTATTCTTTCCGCCCATCGCACCAGCCAGAGCCACTGGCGTGTCACCACTCGTAATCACGATATCGCTTTCGATTAACTCAACTTCTGCATCATCGAGCAAAACCAACTTTTCGCCTTTTTTTGCCAATCTTACACCAATTTCGGGCACTTCCGTTTTACCAACTTTCAGAAACTTATCGCAGTCAAAAGCGTGCAAAGGCTGACCAGTCAGTAACATCAAATAATTTGTCACATCCACAATGCGCGACACGCTCATCATACCAGACTTCGCAATCAATACTTGCATCATCGATAAATACTTTTCTTTTTCAGTTGCTTCAGTTACTTTTAGAACCGCTGCCGAATACCGAGGGCAAATATCTTTATCTGCAATTTTTACATTAATATCAGCCCCTTTGCTTTTTATTCCGTCCTTTGTGTATTCAAAAAAACCTTCAGGAAAGACATCTTCATGAAACAAAAACTCTGGATCTTTAAACTCTTGCCCCAAAATCCCAGCTATCTCTCTCGCAAACCCAATAATACCAAAACAATCTGGGCGATGTGTTAATGACTTATTCTCAATATCAAGAATCAAATCATTTAAATCAAAAACATCAGCCAAAAGATCACCAGGTTTTGCCATTTCAGGATTAATTTCAACAATTCCACTATGGTCATCGCCAAAGTCCAATTCATCTGCCCCCGCCAACATTCCATTAGATTCGTATTTATTTAGCATTTTGCGCGTACCAATCACAAAAGGCGCATCCTCATGCACACTCGCCGGCACAATCGCACCCGGCGCAATCCAAGCCGCCAGCATCCCCGCATGTACATTTGGCGCACCACATACTACTTGCACCAATTCGGGCTCACCAACATTTATCTGACAAAGAGAAAGATGCGTTTCTGGAATTTTCTCACAAGACTCTACCCGCACAACAAAAATCTTATCGTACTTATGCGTCTCATCAATTACGCCTTCAACTTCCACTAGCCTCGCACCGATCAGCTTTATCAACTCATCATTCGGAATTTTAATATCTACATATTTTTTTAGCCAATTCAAAGATACTTTCATTTAAAACTCCCTCAAAAAATTTAAATTACCAGCTTCAAAATGCCTCACATCATCTAGCCCATATTTAAACATTACCAAGCGATCAATCCCACCGCCCCAGGCAAAGCCGTGGTACTTAGTGGGGTCAATTCTAGCAGTTTTTAACACATTCGGGTGAATCATTCCACATCCAAGCATCTCGAGATAATCGCCCTTCTTCCCGCCAAGGCTTTTTGGCTTTTCAATCATAAATTCAAGAGAAGGTTCCGTAAACGGAAAATACCCCGGCTGAGTCCGAATATTCAGTTTTTGCCCATAGTACTTTTCAAAGAATTCCCTCAAAATCCCCAGCATATCCCCCATAGTACAGGTCTCCGATACATACACACCTTCACATTGATAAAAAGTATGCTCGTGCGTAGCGTCAACGTCCTCATTTCTAAATACTCTTCCTGGCACCACCACCGCAATCGCTTTGCCAGCTTCCAAATTCTTTTGATAAGCCTTTAGAACTCGGTACTGCATAGTCGAAGTATGCGCTGGCGGGATCAAACCCTCTTCTGTCCTAAAAGTATCATATCCATCACGCGCTGGATGGTCTTTTGCAAAATTCAAACTATCAAACATATGGAATTCATCATCCAGCTGTCGAGACTCCATCACGTCAAATCCCATCATCTGATATATCTCGACTACACGATCAAGCTCCGTCATTAATGGATGGCAAGATCCAAGATCAGTCGGATAAAATTCTGGTAAAACTTCATTTGTACCCGACCACGCCGTTACATCAATAGGCTGAGCATCTTTATTCAGTAATTCGGCCTCAATCTTTTCAATCTCCGTCAGAATTTCATTTTTTTGCTCATTCATTTTACGGCCAAACTCCGCCCGCTCTTCTACCGGTATCTCACGGATATTAGCATATTTAGCATTTAGCTCTTTTAGTTTTAATTTTAGCTTTTCTAGTTTTTCCGTGTCTTCCATATACTCCTTATTATACCTCTAGTTGACAATTTTATCAATGTGTGGTATAATATGAATATAGGTCAGTTTAAGCAATTAAACTACGGTTTCTTACGTTCGAGTATTCAAATCTACCACACCAAAAACAATATAAATCCTCTTTTAGCTTTTCGTCACGCACAAATGAAATCCTATGTTCAAGATTAAGGGCAAGCTCTCCAAATTGATATAAATTAGTCGGATCATAATTAGCAATAAATGAAAGATAAGATGCATAATTTAATGCTAAGGTCGCCTCATCCTTTGTCATACCTGACATCCTTGCAACCCTTCCCGCCACAGAGTTATCTCTTGGGAATTCTTTCCGGTATTCATCTTTTATTTTGGATACATTGCTCTGCGTACCGTCAATCAAAGATGACACCACGTCATAAAGTGTATATGCAGAGTATAATTCCATATTAGCTTGATCGCTATTGGAACTACTTAATGTATACTTAGAACCAGTCGCGATCCCAGAATCAACACCATCGCAAGCCTGAAAAATACCAAGCCAATCAAGAATACCGCCACCACCTTTCTCGGCCTCACAAACTTGCGCACTTTTCACTCCCACCGTTGCGTCTCTCTCCATACTATATTTGACAAAATTCTGATACCCTTCATCCTGCGCCATGTTACCCCATTGCGCCGCCGTACGTTTCATATATTTTGTGCTAATTGTATTATGCGAATTACAATACAAATCACCTTCAACATTTGCCGCTTTTTTGACAGTGGTACAATCCCCAGCCAAAGTAGTAAACTTTTGCTCACTGCCATTGGCCATTGCGTTACCAAGCAAACTATTCACTGAATCGCTTGTCAAATCCGCCACAGCCCCCATCGTAGAAGCAATACCAATACTACCAGAAGATGACGAATGGCTTATTAAGACCGTCGCAAAGCTATTTACAAGGCTTCCCATAAAAGTATTTGGTGAAGATATATCAAATGGGCTTAGCATAGCTCTATCCGCCTCCGCCTTCCGCGCCAAAGCAATATCGACATCATGCTGATATGCGGCAATCGTACCACTATCCGACGGCATCGCACCCAAAGACTTAGAATTAATAGTATTAGACAAATACGAACCACCCTCCACGATTCTATTGCCACCCACAATACTGGAAAATACTTCATTGTTTAATTCAGCCGCAGACATCGCCACCGAACCAGTAGCCTTAGCCAAAGTATCGTCATCAGCCCCAGTCCATTCAAACAAATTAGCAAGAATTGTTATACCAGATCTACCGCTATTTCCGTCGTTGATAGTTGTATCACCTACTTGATTATTACCAACAGTATCAGTAGCTATCAGCACGCGATCTCGCGAGAAATTGTTGGCCTCGTTTTTAGAATATCCTCCGCCCGATATTGCCGCTGCAAAATTTGTCGTCTCAAAAATAGATTTTTTAGCCACCACATCTTCATTGGTATTTACATCTGTATATTTGATCTCCGTCGCCCTACTCAATGCATTCATGACTTGGTTAACCGGCCCATTTCCCTCAATCCTCGCACGCTGGATCGGCTCCTCAATTGCCAAAAATGCGCTCGCAGCCTGACGCGGTTCATTAGATGAAATTGCCGTATTCAAAAGCTGTGCTGCTTTATCCGTAGCGCTAGCACTGTCACTCCCCCGAGCCGCCTTTTTGACTTTACTAATCACCTCGCTAGCGTCACTACCAGTGGCTAGACTTGCCACATCGTCATCTGTACAGACTAATTCCGTTCCACAACCAACCATATCCGACGACCCATCATTGCTCAAAACTTTGTCTAATATTGCATAAAAGGATTCTTCATCCTCCTCTTCATTTCCGGTACTCTTCCAACTATTAAACGAGCCTCTGGAAAGCCCAAGATCTCTATAAACTTGATCTACATCGCTACTATAATAAAACCTTGCTTTGACATCTAAAGCCTCAGAATAGGCCGCATACAACCTCGGATTCGACTCCACTGTAGCCACAAAATCATCCGCATTTACGACTTGCCCCTCAAACAGCACCGCTAGCTCACCTTCAGAACCATTTCTATAATAATCAAAACCAGTGCCAGCTATTTCAAAAGTTTCGTCTATATTTGCAACATAATTATTAGTTCGCACAAAATCACCCTGGGCCGTTACTTGGCCAACAACTATTCCAGCATCCGCTAGATCGCCCGAAAACTCACCCGGCACTTTACCGTTAGCTAATTTCTCAGCCATTATATTTGTCGCTTGCGTTTCCAAAATAGCCATCGTACCTGAAAAACCTAAACTCTGCAATAAGTTAAAATCAACTGAGCCAATTTGCAACAAAGGAGAATTCAATATTACCACTGCCACACCAGCAACCACTAACCCAAGGCCAGCTCCAATTGTCGCCGCTAGTTTAAATTTCTTCTTACCCTTTTCTGGCGTCGACGGCTGACCCTTATTACCCGTAACAGAAGAACGCCAACCACCGGCAGCTTCACTCTGTGCTAAATTTTTTCCAGCATTTATAATGTTTCCCGCTGCTCCTTCTGCTGCGCCCAATTTATTTGCCGCCTGCTCATTTTTAGCGACAGGGCTAGGTGTATTTATTTTTTTACCTTTACCTCCATCACCACCCAAAAAATCAGGCAGTATACTATTTTTTACGTCCTTTTTTACTGGATCATCCATATAATTTCATTATACCACTTATACTTATTTTCCTAAAAGAAAAAGATCGAAATTAATGACAGAATTGCCAAAGCAATTAACAAAATCCACACCCAGCCAAATTTACCTGTCTTTTTTAAATCTCTTAAATACTCTGCATCATCTACCAAATCAGGATCTTCGTTCTCTTCTTTTGAGTTACCGCTTAATTTGGCACGCAAATCAGCGTCAATCCTCCGCGACAATTCATCATTTTTAGTATTTTCTTTATTTACAATTACACCCATATTTTTCCTAAATAAATTACTAACTTTTTTATTATACCACACTAATTTTGTGATATAATAGCTAAAATATTATTTAAGGAGGTTTCCAAATGGCGACGAAAAAGTCGAAGACGTCGAAGAAAGCCACTTCCAAGGCTACTGCGACGAAATCCAAAACTGCCGCGAAAACTGCGAAGAAGACAGAGCTCGAGGCCGTCAAAACCAACAAGGTGGAGCAAAAATCAAAAAATAAATCCTTCCTCAAAGGATTCTTTGCGCGAAAATATGAAGAAAAAGAGAGCATCCTCACCATTTTCAAAAACCGCAAATTCTACGGTTCGCTTCTTGGTGAAGTGCTTGGCACCATGCTTCTTGCATTATTGCTCTTCTCCATCTTCCTTATGGGCATTGCCAATATTGCGTCATACGTTTTTGCCTTGATCGCAATCATCATCGCAATCTATGCATTTTCTGGCGCTTGTCTCAACCCAATCGTAGTTGTAGGCATGATGGCATCACGCCGCATGTCAGTCATTCGCGGTATTATGTATATCATTGCTGAAATTGTCGGCGCATGGCTTGGTTGGCTAGTCTTTAACGGATTTCATGTTGCAGGCGGCGAAACCGCTTACGATGTGTCAACCATAGCTGCTATTGCAGAAGGTGGCTTCTGGCCCATCGCTATGGTCGAGATCCTTGGCGCAATCATCATTGGATTCTTCTTTGCCAGAGCCATCGAATACAAACGCAGTGTATTTACTTTTGCCGCTATTATCGCTGGTGGTATTACGCTTGCAGCCGTTGTTGGATACGTAGTTTCGGCTGCTTTCCTTGGCGCCAACAACAACTTCATCTTTAACCCAGCTTTGGCCTTAATGATGAAAATTTTCCCATCAGCTGGTGACAGTTTTGGCGAAGTCCTCGGAGGCATCATGCAAGCTCTTTCAGCTTATGCAATCTTGCCAATGATTGGCGGAGTCCTTGGCTTCTACTTAGCAGACTTCACTACCAAGTTATCAGCCGATTAACCATCGACCAAAAAGACCACACTTAGTGTGGTCTTTTTTTTATTTCTTTGGAAACAGTGGTTCTTTTGGAGGTTTTATCTCTCCTCCGCCAAATACATCTTGCACCTTTTCCGCCGCACTTGGCAAGAATGGTAGAATCATTTTATTTACAACCAATAAATCGTATGCTAAAGTTTGCAAACATTTAGTTAGTCCAGAAACATCACCATTTTTAGCTAGTACCCATGGTTTTTCATCATCGATACGCTTATTTAAATCTTGAACTCTTTCCCAAACGTAGTCGAAAGCGCGTGAAAATTCAAAGCTTTGCATCATGTTTTTGTAATCATCAGGAAGTTCAATATCTTCAACTATGCATTCGACGTGGTTTTTTGTCATTAAAATAGCTAACCTCTGCACCAAATTCCCAAAATCATTTGCTAGCTCGTTGTTATATGCATTTTCAAATTTTTCCCAACTAAAATCCGAGTCGGCAAAAGTATCAATATGTCTTAAGAAATAATACCTAAAGGCATCGATGCCGTACTGATTAATAACGTCCATTGGATCCACGACATTACCAATAGTCTTAGACATTTTTTGCCCATCACTTAATACCATCCCGTGTGATACTATGACCTTTGGTAAAGGAAGCCCAAGCCCAAGCAACATTGCTGGCCAAATAATTGCATGAAATCTCAAAATATCTTTGCCCACAAATTGAGCAATCGCTGGCCACCACTCCGAAATGTCCTTATCCGGATAGTTTAGAACAGTAATATAATTCGATAATGCATCGAGCCATACATACATAGTCTGCGAATCATCATCTGGCACCGGTATTCCCCAAGCCAACTGTGATTTAGGCCTAGAGATGGATACATCAGGAGACTCCTCCAAAAGCTTCAGTATCTCTTTGCGCCTAAAATCCGGCAAAATTAGCATTTCATTAGTTTCGATCGCCTGGCGAATCTGCTCTTTAAAATCAGAAATCCTATAATAATAGTTTTCTTCTTCTAATTTTTCATAAGGCTTCTGATGATCTGGACAAATTCCGTTGTTTTCATCATATTCTTTTTGCGTAATGAATCTTTCGCAACCAGTACAATACCAACCTTCATACTTAGCCAAATAAATATGGTCAGCTAGTTTTTTCCAAATCTTTTGCACCCGCTCTTTGTGCTCTTGATCTGAAGTCCTAATAAAATCTGTGTAAGAAATATCAAGCTCGGAAATAAAATCCCGAAACTTTTTTGCGTTACCATCTACATATTCTTGTGTAGGAACACCAACTTCCTTAGCTTTTTGGTCAATCTTACTACCATGTTCGTCCGTACCAGCCTGAAGTCGCACTTCATCGCCTAATAAACGATAATACCTGGCACAAACATCCGCCAAGCAACAATCCATAGCATGCCCAATGTGCGGACGACCATTCATATATGGTATAGCAGTAGTAATATACCTTCTTGTCATAAAAATATTTTACAATGCTTCACAGGTAAAGTCAAGCGATTCATAGTTCGCCTTGATAGCGGCATAGTCTAAAGTCACCTCACCAGCATCACTAATCGGCAAATAATAATCAAGCGCAGTTGTCGCAGTTAAGTCGCTAGCTGCAATTTCGGATGATGAATTACCATTTGAGCCATCCTCGGCTTCTACGGTCTCATCATATACAATCGACTCAGTCAAAGAAACATTCGTAAGTTTTTTTGCCGAAAAACTAGCTTTTATATTAATGGTGCCCGAAACCGCTTTTTCATGCTCAGACAATTCGTCCGCGTCCATTGCTCTATCACAACTCAATGTAGAAACCGCAGTATCAGTAGTTGTCTCCTCCTCTTTTGTTGTTGTATCTTCGATCGCCACCGAACTATTCGGTTTGCTTCCACCACTACTACTGGAACCATCATTTGGTTCTGTCCCGCCAATAAACTGCAAAATAAACACCGCGGCAAGAGCAATTACTGTCATTACGGCAACGACAATCAGTATGATTAAAGTCATATTGTTTTTCTTGGGCGCACCAGCCATACCGTTTTGAGCGCTATTTACAGGCACATCCGGTTGCATAGCAGGATCATTAAAAGAAACACTGGGCGTTTGAGGCTCGGTACCAGCAAAACTATCAGCAGGGCCCGAAACAGCTGAACCAATCGAACCAGGCACAGGAGCAGCCGCCTTCATTGGAGCTTTTAATTCTTCTTCGACTGGATCAGGCGCCGAAACTGGCTCAGGTCTTAAAATAGGATCCATCGGCTTAATACCATCAATCGAACCAGTACCCGCAGGACTTAATGGAACTACCGGCGGCGTAACTGGATTAGGGGCAACTGGGGACGCAGGTGTTACTGGCGCTGGTGGGGTTACAGGCTCAACTGGAGCTACTGGAGCAGGTGGCGTTACAGGAGCTACTGGAGCAGGTGGCGTTACAGGAGCTACTGGAGCAGGTGGCGTTACAGGAGCTACTGGAGCCTCCGGGGCCACTGGCGCTACCGGAGCAACGGGATTTAATGGTGCTGCACCACCCGCCACAGGCTCAGGACCTGGAACTGGTGCAGGCGTTGGTGTTGGGTTACTAATTGGATCCATTGTTTTTTCCTTTAAAATATTAAGTTCTTAAACTCTAACTCTATTTTAACGCTAATGCTTATTTTTGGCAAGACCAAGGCAAAAACTAACGACCAGAAAAACCGCCTCCCCCACCGCCACCGCCAGAAAAACCGCCTCCCCCACCGCCAGAAAAGCCCGACGACGAACCGCCACCCGAACTCGACATAGTAGAAGCAGTAGTTGCATACGACGCCACATTATGCAAGCCTCTCGAAATCTCAGAAATTGCAAGCCCATTCAAAAGATAATCCGGCTCTTCAATCTCTTCCACTTCACAGTATTCCTTCATTTCCTTCATCCAGCTCTCCTCCAAACCAAATACTGCCGCATACGGCAATAATTTTTCATATAATTTCACTATCCCCTCCGCCGAGGTATCCGCCCCCTCCACACTCTGCAACATTTTCATTCTGTCTGCTTCGGCCATCTCGATATATAATTTCATCCCATCCATATATCGAGCCATCTCCAGTCCCTTTTTAGTGTGGCTTTCGTACCTTTGTGCCTTGTCACTCAAATACACGCAAATCATCACCGTCAGCACAATTATTATAAAAGCTGTCATATAAAAATCTTCTTCAAATATCATTTCCTTGCCATAAACCATATCAAGCCCTAGTACGTCCGCCAGCATCCCTAATATAAAAATCCCAATCATTACTACTACCGGCACTACTACTATCGTCATTGCAATTACATTAGAAAACCCTCTCTTTGCACTGCCACCGATATTGTAATTACTTTCGACCAACTCATCTTTTTTTAGATCTCCTAATATTTTGTTTTCCATCGCTTTTCTTAGAGAAATCAACTTACTACTGGCCGAACGACGCTTAATTTCAATCGTATCGCCTACTGCCGGCTTCGTACCGTCATTTAAAATCGCCAGCAAATCAGCATATTCCCCATTAATCTCTTCTTTTACGATAATCTCCCACTTTTTCTTTTCGGTTTTCTTTAATTCGATTTTCCTTTGAACCACCATCTCAAGCAGCATCGCTACCTTTACGTCTTTCTTTTTGTCCAAATAGATCTCCGACATTTCCGCTAAGCTATAATCATTATTTGGCTGATACTCCGGCTTGACAAAAAATTCCTTATAATAATTTGCTTTTTCGCGCGTTTTTCTATATTTCCTAAAGAAAACACCTATAAACACCAAGCTAATCACACCAATCGCCAACGTTAGCCAAACATAAGTATAATCCTCTTCAGGCCCAGGCACAGTAAAACTATTAGGCTTTAGCTCTACATCGAATGTTAAAGTTTCTCTTGATTTTAGTTCCTTTGCCGAAAACTGCACTCCATCATCAATCTCAGTGATCGTGCATCTGTCTTGACCACTTTCACCATAATATCCTACATAGCACCAACTATCGCCTGTAAAAACTTCTTTATCATCAAAATGCAATCTTGCCGTCACCGAGTCAAACCTCTGCATTGCACCATTACCATTCGCATCCCAATAAAGCTCTTGAAAAGTCCTACCTTTCTCCGTAAACTCCGTTACTACCTTCGAAAACTCATATTCAAACACATAGATTTGCTCACCTAAAACATATTCTTCTGTCCCTGTACAAACATCATAATAATCATCTCCTCTTTCTATACTATAGATCGACTCCGCTTCGCCATTTCGCATGATTTTTATATTTTCTCTTGTTAAGTTTGGCAAAGTAATGTTGGTTTTATTCTGATTAGTAAAAGGAATCTGCCGGCAAATCCCCTTGTTTTGATTAAAATTCGGAAAAACCGCCGTTACGCTTTCTACTACTTTTAGATGCGAAATCCCCTCTGCATCTTGGCTTAAATAATAATCACCAGTAAAATCGCTAAAATAAAAATCGTTTACGCTAGCATTAACTGGAAGTCTTATCAATCCACTACCAATTATTAAACTAAGCACAAACAACAATACTCTCTTCATACCTTTATTTTAACAGATTTTATACTTTTTACATAAAAATCTATTGTTGGTATTCAGACTCAAACAGCGACTCAAAGTATAGTTTTAACTCTTCCGCCACAAATTCATCTTTTTCGTAAGCCAGCTCAAGTTCAGCCAAAAAATTTGGAGCAATCCGCTCAAGACGTGTTTTTCGATATGCCTGCCAACGCTCATTCTCACTTTCCGACAAAGTTTGAGGGAAATTTCGACCTTTGTAATGCAACAAAAGCTCTGGCAATCTTTCATCTCCAAAGTCTGGATGAAAATCAGCCAATTTGTTAACATCGGCATTACGTACTGCCTCAACCTTAGCCCGATCTGTATCATCCAAAAAACCATCATAAAGGGCTGCCTCGGGCTCAAGCGCCACTGGAAAATCCGGCCGGTTTTCTGCCTCCTCTCGCATTTTCTCAGCAAACTCAGGATGCGCTAATAACGTTTTTAGATTTCTTTCTACAATTGTTTTATCTAATCCAATCTTCTCCCACCCCCCATTTTCTAGCACCGAAATTGGCGCTACCGCTGGGCACTTATTGAAACAAAGCTCCTTTACCACCGGATAAAAGGAAGTCATTGAATCATTTTTTAAGAGCTCGTCCAAATTATAACGTAAATCATAAACTAGCACATTACCATTCCGCCCACTAGTTAGCGGAAAAGCTACCGTAGTCTTATTAAACTCCGAAGGATACCTACCAGACGCATACACAAATGGTCGCTTGTTTTCTAAATTTACTAGCCTTTTGACTTCATTTTTAGTCCGCATTTTCAAAAGATAGCTAAACAATTTAGGTTGTTTTTCTCGGATTAACCGCGCAACTGCAATTGTCGCATACACATCAGAAAGCGCATCATGTGCATGCGAATGCTCTAAATTATTTAGCTTAGTCAAAAGTTCAAGTCTATTCGTTGGCTGCCCCTTTTCAGTAAACGGCCACTCAATCCCCTCAGGCCTCAGTGCCCGAGTTAGCCTAACCACATCTAACATATCCCAACGCGATCTACCGTCTCTCCACTCCCATTCATACGGATCATAAAAATTCCGCCACAAAATCGCACGCATAAACTCATCGTCAAATCGCACCGTATTATAACCCACCGCAATCGTCCCCGGTGTAAAAATCTCATCCATCGCATATTTAGCGAATTCAGCTTCGCTAATCCCGTCCCTCAAAGTGTCCTGCGGTGTAATCTTAGTCACCAAAATGGCACCAGGGCTAGGCAAAGCATCGTCAGTTAGTTTAACCAAAATATTCACCGGTTCGCCAATCGGCTCTAAGTCCATATTTGTCCTCTGCCCAGCAAACTGCATAATGCGATCTTCGCGCGCATTTAACCCACTAGTTTCAAGATCATAAAAGAAAAAACTATCACTCTCCATACCATATATTATACCTTATTTTAAACAAAAGAGTGCCCCCAGGCACTGCTGGGGGCGTCGAGCCCCCAAAACCCGGGGGCAAACTCTCCTTCACCATCTCAGTTCTCGCCGTGCCTCGCGCGCAAGGCGCTTAGCATATCGGTCTTGCATCAGGTCATGATACTTGCAGGCATCGTGACCAATCCACCCAAAGAGGATGGCGACAACAAGGCCGACCAGCGTCAAGACCAGCCAAAGGCCAGTCTCTCCGGCGAGAAGCTCGTACGGCCTCTCAGGACGAGCCTCGAAGTACTGGTATATTGCATCCAGCCCTCCGAGCGACAGGATGATTGCCGCAAAGGCAATCATTCCGCCCGCCACGCACCATCCGTAGATGACTGCGTGACTCGCACGCTGATCGGCGAGAACGCCAACCACGTACTTTGTCGCGAAAAACGCGACAAAAGCGAGAATGGCGGAGAAGATGTTAATGAAAATGCCCATTTTTCCCCCTTTATTCTTCGATTTTAGGCATTACGAGGTTTTTCGTTTGAAAACCTATATTCACATTATACCACAAGCATCATAAAAAGTCAAGTATACCTCTGTTGTTTTGCCTATTCTTCAGCACCCATCATCTCATCATAATCTACGCCATAATTAGCGTATTGCAAACGCATATAAGCCGTATCTAAATCACTAGCAAGAGTTTTCAGAGGATCTTCCTTAGCCTTAGTCATCACCAAAAACTTCAGTGGCTTGTTATATCCACCACAGATCTCCATCGAATCACCATAAGCCAATTCACCAGGGATCGTAATCTCACGAATCCCCCCCAGGCGCATCCCTTTTACCCCTTCATTCCACCCCTCAATCATTCCAAGAGAAGCATCCAAAATCTTTGCAAAAGACGTAGGATTATCATTGTCGTCAAAAGAAGAGTCAAAGATAGTCTCATCGGCACACCAACCTACATAATAAGCTAGGTATTCCGTATCTTCATCTATCTTGCTACCAGAGCCTTTCAAGAGATCCTTGGTTTGCACGCCATCATCGTTAGCGCTTGTCTCATTATAGGCTTTTATCTCTGATTTATAAGAAATAAATTGATCATAATCATCCTTAGTTTTTTCAGAAAATTCCTTCAAAAGTTCGTCGTACGCTGTCTGATATTCAGCAACCTTAGCATCATCTACTCCAGTATCACCAGAAGCGGTAGAAGATCCACTCCCGTTTAAGATGATCGCTGTGTAACTAGCGATAATTGATCCAAGCATTAATACTGCGATAATACCGATGATGACCCGCTGTTTAGTACTGGTTTTTAATTCCTTCTCATCCATAATAGAAACTCCACTTAATAATAGATACATTATAGCACAAAATAACCCCGATGAGCGGGGTTATTTCGATTTTTAAGCTATTATTCAGCTTTCTTAGCCGGTTTTTTAAAGATAGCAACTTTTTTGAACGATCCGCCAGCCTTCTTGATGGCTTCTACTGCCGTCTTAGATGCAAATTGAGTCTCAAGATCAATCTTTGCGGTTAGTTCACCCCTGGTGATCACCTTGACCTTAGCAAATGGCGTTGAAATCAAACCAGCTTCAGCCAAAGAATAATTATCAACCTTACCCTTAAGATCATTCAAACGATCAGTATAAACCACTTCGGCTTTAGCATGGATCGACTTAAAACCTTTAATCTTTGGCACAGCCTGCATAATTGCACGCTGACCACCCATAAAGCCTCTCGGCATCTTGTTGTGGCCGGCACGAGCCTTTTGCCCCTTGGTACCACGACCAGCCGTCTTGCCCTGACCAGCTGCAATTCCACGACCTTTACGAGATGGCCTAGTATTCTTTTCAACTTTTAAATCATTGTACTTCATTATTTGGTCTCCTTCTTGGAAGTTTTCTTAGTAGAAACCTTCTTCGTAGTGGCGGCTTTTGGTTTAGCAACTGTTTTAGCCTTAGCTGGGGCCTTAGCCTTAGCCGAAGCCTTAGCTTCAGCTTTTTCAGTTACTTTTTCAGCCATTGGCGCCTTACCATTGTTACCAACCCAATCTTTGCGTGGTACCTGTTGGCGCAAACCCTCAATCACTGCATAAGCAATGTTGACTTTGTTGGTCGAACCAAGAGATTTAGAAATCAAGTTCTTAACTCCAGTTAAACCCATAATTGCACGTACCGTACCACCAGCGATAATACCAGTACCAGGAGCAGCTGGCTTCATCAAAACATCAGCACCAGTTACCTTAGTACGAGTTTCGTGGCAAATAGTCTCGCCATCAATGTTAAAGGTAATCATAGACTTCTTGGCTTTAGAAGTAGCCTTAGCTACTGCCGTAGTTACATCGTTACCTTTAGCTACACCAATACCAACTTTGTTCTTGTGGTTGCCAATCGCGACCAATGCTTTAAAACGCATTCTACGACCACCAGCTACAGTACGAGAAACTCTGTCTACTGCAATGGTAATATCGTCAAATTCTTTTGGCCCTGCATCTGCGCGTACGCGATCACGGCGATTGCGACGATCCATTCTCTTACCAGAGATATCGCGAGTAACCTTGCGTGCCGCAGTTTCGTCAGACATCTTCAAAGTGCCTGACTCATTTATTACTCTTGGGGCTTTTTTGTCATTCTCTGCCATAATTAAAACTCCAATCCTTCCTTACGAGCGGCTTCCGCAACAGCGGACATACGCCCAGCGTATAGTTTTGAACCACGGTCAAAAACGACCTTCTTGATTTTAGCGGTTTTTGCCTTCTTGGCAATTTCTTCACCAATTTTAGTAGCTTTTTCCGTCTTGGTGCCGGTCATTTTTGTGCCTACCGTAGTAGCGTAGACCAAAGTTGCTTTTTTATCATCATCAATAATCTGCGCAGTAATGTGCTGATTCGAAAAATGAACCGAAAGCCTTGGCCTATCAGCCGTGCCATGAATCTTAGCACGAGTTCTTTTTGCTCTAAAAATCTTATTCATTATTTTTTACCAGCCTTTCCTGCCTTACGAAGGATCACTTCGTCGACATACTTAATGCCTTTACCCTTGTAAGGTTCCGGCTTCTTGAGGCTACGAATCTCAGCTGCCACTTGACCAACTTTTTGCTTGTCAATTCCTGAAACGGTAATCTCCATTTTGTTGGTAGAAAGCTGTACACCTTCAGGCGCCTTATACTTGACTGGATGTGAAAACCCAAGCGCCATCTCGATTTCTTGTCCACCACCAGAAAGGCGATAACCTACGCCGTTAATCTCTAGTTTTTTCTCGTAACCTTTAGTTACACCTACAACGGCATTATTAATTAGTGCCCGTTGCAAACCGTGCCAAGCACGGGATTTTGGCTCGTCATCCTCACGGGTAACGGTCAAGATGTTGCCATCGATTTTAACCTTAGTTTTCGGCTGAACCGGGACGATGAGCTGACCCTTCGGGCCCGCAACAGTAATCTCGCTGTCGCCGACCGTGATTGTCACTCCCGCCGGAATCTCGATGGGTTGTTTTCCGATACGACTCATATCTTTTCCCTTTTATGTTAATATCCGGACTATTATACCACAGATCACTATAAATGTAAATCTATAAATAGCAAAAATCTATCTATTGTTCAAAATCTTATTAGGATTTGTCACTAGTAGTTGCTTCAGCTCGCCGTCACTATAGTATTTATTTAGTTTTCTCTTTGCCAAAACTAGATAATCGCTCCTACTGCAATGGTGAATATCACTGCCAAAAGTGAAGATCATCTTGTCTTTTGCCATCCGTCGCACCAACTTTTTGGCTTCGCGACCGTACTTGCCTACTACACTACCCATATTGCACTGCAGCAACACTCCCATATCAAACAGATTTTTCGCCACTTCATAATCTTCCTGAATAATCGTATATCTTTCTGGGTGTGCCAATATCACCTTGTAGCCATAATCCATCAATTCTCGCAAAAAATCATCATAATTTGGCCATTTCTCATCCAAAGGTAATTCCACCAACAAATACTTACTACCCGCCATCGTCGAAATCTTGCCTCGCTTGATTAAATCAATCATCTCTCTGTCAATATATATTTCATTGCCCAAAAACAGGTTAATCTTGATGTTTTCTAGCGCCAATCTATCTTTAAGCTCATTCAAAATCCGCACGTTTTCAAGACGTGGTGACATATAAATTGATTCGTTCACATAATGAGGCGTTGCGATGATATCGGTCACGCCCTGCCTCATCAATTCTTTAATAATATTTATACTGTCTTCAAATGTTTTTGCCCCATCGTCTATGCCCGGCAAGATATGCGCGTGCACATCAATCATTCTACTTGGAACTACCATAATAATAATTATTATAATACTTTGAAGCTTTTCGGTTCACCATATTAAATACAACTCCAGCCACCTTAGCACCTACCTTTTCAAGCGAGTCCTTTGCAGTAATCAAATCAGCTTTGGTAGTATTTCCATCCTTTACTACTATTAACGTTTCATCCATCAAGCTAGACAAAATCACCGAATCAGCAAGCCCACCTACCGGCGCCCCATCAAAGATGATCAAATCATAATAACCGCACAAAGCCTTAATCAAACGCTTGTTTTTCTTAGAAGCAAGCAACTCGCTTGGATTTGGTGGATACGTTCCACAAGTAATAATATCTAAGTTTTTGATCTTAGTAGAACGAATGTATTTGCCGAGGCTTCTTAAATCACTTGTCAAGAGGTTTGATAAACCACCAGTGTTTGCAATATCAAACAACTTGTGCAACCTGCCCCTTCGTAAATCACAGTCAATGAGCAGCACCTTTTTGTCTGCCTGAGCAAACGAAATCGCAAGATTAGCCGACACAAAGCTCTTGCCCTCGCTTGCATTGGTACTAGTTACTAAAATCGTCCTCAAGTCTTTATCTACGGCCGTGAATTGCAAATTCGTTCTAAGACTCTTAATATTTTCACTTACTATTGCCTTTGGCATTTTCTCCGCGATCAACTCGCCACTAGCCTTCCTACTTTTAACATCGCCCTTCAAAATCTGCCCAGTCACCGGCAAACCGATTATTTTTTCTACATCATCATTGTGCTTAACGGTATCATCGAGATAAAATCTAAGGAAGGCAAAGCCAGTCACCGCTAGCACCGCAATCGCTACTGCTAATACCATATCACGCGTCAAAGTATTATTCGCCGGGTTTTCGGGTGCCACTGCCACAGAAAGTTGAGTAACATTTTCAATCTTGTAAATATCAATCACCTCAGCAGAAAACACTTTTGCAATTTCGTTTGCTATCGTGGCTGCCAACTTAGCATTTGGATCCTTTACAGTAATACTAAGTATCGAAGTATCATTTACTGGCTTAATCGTTAAACTCTTGCTTAATTCTTTCACGCCGACGTGAAGGCCTAAGCTCTCAATTACCTTTTTTAAAACTAATTCGCTTTTGGCAATTTCGCTATACGTAGTCGCAAGTTTTTGGCTAGCATTAATATCATTAAGCGAAGCCGCTGTGCCATCAGTCATATCAGATTTTGCAATAACTACTGTAGTCTGCGCCTGATAAATCGGCTGCTTTATCATACTGTCATACACGAAGACTCCGCCTACAACCAAGACGGTCAAAATTATAAAAGCCAGAATATAACGTTTTAAATAGCTAAAAAAATCTTTTATATTTATTTCATCCATAATAACTCCTGCCCATCATTATAACATAAGCATCTTAATTGTAAACAATTATTAAAACTATTATTCATCCTCAATTGTCATATAACTATTTATTTTGTCTTTTGCTTCCTGCATTGACTCATCAAACGGCACCATCACATAAAGTGGTTCGTCCGCACCCATGCTATAAGTTGGTTCCATCAATCCATATCCATCAAGCCCAATTGATTCAATTTGCCATTTTGTTAAATCATCTAACTGCATTTGGATAAATGCCGCAATATCATCACGACTTAGGGTAGTTTCAAATGAATCCGCCGCAATACTTAAAATAGTAGGTAACTTCAAAAGGTAATCTCGAGAAGTAGATAGTTTGTTGATTATACTAGTAAGAACTTGCTGCTGGTTCTCACCCCGACGTCTATCTCCTCTATTGTAGGATTTTCTCTCACGTGCAAACCTTAAAGCACAATCACCATCTACAGTCTGTGTACCTACCACATAATAACAAACTTTTGATTCACCCTTATCTTCTCCTCTTGCTATTACGCTAAAATGCATTGCTTTGTCTGAATAGATTTCTATCCCATCTAGCTCATCCACAACATCAACCACTGTTTCAAAACTCACCTTAATAGTATGATCTATCTTAATATCAAGAAAATCTTCGATCGTAGTTTTGCTCATATTGATTCCATACAATCCCGAATGTGACAATTTGTCCTTCAGGCCAGTAGTACCACGTAGTTGTACATAAGTATCGCGCGGGATCGATAACAATAGTATCTTTCTTTGTTTAGGATTTACCACCGCAATAATATTCACGTCCGTACGCGCTACGGTTTTTAATCCGCTCCTCGAATCGCTGCCAGAAATATAAACCATGAAAGGTTCTTCGGTTAAATTCTTCTCCGATATGCCTACACCTTCAGCCACTAATTCAATTTCAAAAGTACCTATTACTCGCGTATCGTCTAAAACATCTGCCTCTTCCTTGGCCATTTCCAGCCGATCCGTTTCTAATACTATTGCATTTACTACATTGTTCTTTAGTACATCTGCCATAATATTTACATCATCATAAAACTCAGTTTTTACGCTTACAATCTCTTGCAAATGCTGTTCTGCTTCGGCCACCATATTATCGATCTTAAGAAATCCTACATACTTTTGGTTTAACTGTTCAAGCTCGTTTATGTCACTTTCATTCATCACGATGACACTGTATTCTTTCATTTCCGGCTTTTGCTCAGTAATTCTATTCAAAAAATCATTAAATGCATCAGTAAAACGCAGGGCAAAACATGCTCCAATAATACATACCACCGCCAAAATCGTACAAATGATTCTACCAGTAAGTGACGCTTTGTTTTTGATTGCCAGTACTACTAAATTTAATACAAATAGTAAAAGCAAAACTACAGCCACTATTATTATAATCCAATTAGCAACAATGCCAGTATTCACTAATGAAAAAACTAATAGCACCGACGTCACTAATTGTACGGCTACCAAAATTGCGCCAATTACCCGCCAAATCAGAGTCCTTTTTTCCATCAAACTCCTTCCTTATTATTAATCCCGCGCAAACAAATCACGCGTATAGACGATATCCGCCACATCACGAAGTTGATCTTCTAAGCGATTTGCGAGAATAAGATCGCTACGTTCTGCAAAACTGTTAAAATCGTTTTCGACTTCAAATCCAGCAATTTTTTTCTCAGAGAGCGTTGGCTCGTAGATTATTACTTCAATTCCCTCACCGCGAATATATTTAATAATATCCTGAATCGCAGCCGAACGGAAATTGTCTGAGCCACTTTTCATAGTTAGCCTGTACACTCCGACCGTCTTTGGCTTGCGTTTGCAAACATCCTTTGCAATAAATTCTTTACGAGTTTTATTCGCCTGAACAATAGCTCTAATAATATCCTGAGGCACATTACGATAATTTGCAAGCAGTTGCTTCGTATCCTTAGGCAAACAGTATCCGCCATAGCCAAAAGATGGATTATTATAGTGTGCCCCAATACGAGGATCAAGACAAACTCCTTCAATAATAGCTTTTGCATCAAGATTTTTAACCTGAGCATAAGTGTCTAGTTCATTGAAATAGGAAACGCGCAACGCAAGATAAGTGTTAGCAAATAGTTTCACGGCCTCAGCCTCGGTCGGTGGCATAAACAAAACTGGTACATCTTTATTCAGTGATGCTTTTTGCAAAAGTTTCGCGAATGTCTTAGCTTGCTTAGTCTCGTCACCAACAATAATTCTTGCCGGATAAAGATTATCATACAACGCTTTGCCCTCGCGCAAAAATTCCGGCGAAAAGAAAATGTTTTTAATGCCATATTTTTCGCGGACTTTTTCGACATATCCAACCGGGATCGTAGATTTAATAACCGTCGTTATGTTGTCGTCCTTCATTCGAATGACTTTTTCGATAATATCTTCAACAGCAGAAGTATCAAAAGTATTACTATCGTCATCGTAATTAGTTGGCGTAGCAATAATTACAAACTCAGCTCCTTTCATGGCGTCTTTAAAATCAATCGTTCCACGAAGATCTAGTTTTCGTTTTCCGCTTTTCGCTTCATCAAAATATTTTTCAATATATTCATCCTTAATTGGTGAAACAAAATCATTGATTTTATCAACCTTTTCCTGATGTATCTCAAGCAAAACTACTTCATTTCTTTGGCTTAACAACGTGGCTAAAGACAAGCCAACATAGCCACCACCCGCTACAGTTATTTTCATTTTATCTCCACTATTAATAACTCAAACTTAATTATAAACTATTATCAAATCTCCGTCAACGAGTTTAAAAGTAAAATTCTTTGTACCACTCGGCAAATTTTCGAAGACCATCACGAAGTGAAGTAGTAGGCTTAAAGCCAAAATCTTTTTCTAGCGCGCTGGTATCCGCATAAGTCACCGGCACATCACCAGGCTGCATTGGCACGAGTTCCTTATGTGCTTCAAAATCATAATCTTCCGGTAACACTCCAGCCCGAATTAATTCTTCTTGCAAAATCTGCACGAAATCTAGCAAATTCTCCGGGCTCGAATTGCCTATATTATATACAGCATATGGTGCCAAAGGCAAACCGTCCTCACCGTCCTTTTTTTCCGGCGCCTTCGCCATCACTCGCATCACGCCCTCCACGATGTCGTCAATGTAAGTAAAATCTCGCTTACAATTTCCGAAATTAAATATCTGAATCTTCTCACCTTTAATTAACTTATTGGTGAAGCCAAAATACGCCATGTCCGGACGCCCCGCCGGCCCATAGACCGTGAAGAAACGCAAACCCGTAGACGGTATATTATATAGTTTTGAATATGCATGCGCGAGAAGCTCATTGGATTTCTTGGTCGCCGCATATAGACTCACCGGATTATCCACCTTGTCTTCCGTATCAAACGGCACCTTCTTATTTCCACCATATACGGACGATGACGAAGCATACACTAAATGCTCCACCGGATAGTGCCGACACGCTTCCAATATGTTATAAAAGCCAATCAAATTCGCCTCAATATACGCATCCGGATGATCAATTGAATACCGCACCCCAGCCTGCGCCGCCAGATTCACCACAATCTCCGGATGATATTTTTCAAACAACTTGTTTACGGCTTCCTTATCCGCTAAATTTCCTTTAATGAATGCAAAATTCTTGTATTGCTCCAGATCCTTCAACCGATATTCCTTCAATTTCACATCATAGTAATCATTTACACTATCAAATCCAATCACCTTAGCCTTCGGGTTTTCTTCGCACACTCGCTTCACGAGCGCCCATCCGATAAACCCCGCCGCCCCCGTAATCAAAATTGTTTTACCATTAAAATCACTCATATTATTTCCTTATGATTCTTCCATACCTTCTTGGGTATACTCTGATACAATCTTTACCACCTGCTGAATAGTCGGGGAACAGTTCTTGAAACTAACTTTTTCAAAGAACAAATCCCCAAATTCACGCATCGGTCCGACTATTAATGCATGAATGAACGATTGCGTTGCTCCAATCATGCCTTCAAAATCAAGAATTACCTCCTCACCATCAACTAACGCCGGCATAATTTGTTTAATCCTAATCCGCCTAGCTGTGTCTTTATTCTCCCCAAATTCCCCCGCCATTTTCGCCAATTTTATAATCATACGAACTTCACCTCCTTATATTTAGCTTTTTTGCGCTCGCGTATAGCTTTGCTATATGATACTTTAATTCTTTCCAAAATTTCGCTAAATGTTTCCGTATCAGTTAAAGTCAAATCAAGACCTATCAAAGTACCTCCAAAATTTGGCAAATCGTCATAAACTGCACATTTATCGGCAAATGGGTTCTCGTTTAACCGCGGACTATATTTTACTCTTTTATCAAATTTGTGCAATTTATAGGCTGCACTCCCGCTATATACTAGGAAGTAATTCCGGGTTGTTTTCACAATAGATTTAACGATATATAATCCCGCCCCGGCATTATCACCAGTACCACCCCTATATGCCGTTCCAGAAACGCCCGGCATCAATGCAAGTCGTATCGCATCAAGATCATCGACCGGATTATGGTATTTCTCAAGACTAGCCCTAAGACCGACTCCGGTATCACATATACCCACACTCAACTTATTTTTCTCGGCCGTATATTGCACAGCGACGAAGGCGCCATTCTGCGCGTTTGAATGTTCAATCACATTCCGAATCAATTCCCCCAAGACGTATTTAACAGTTTCAGACTTTTCCGGAGAAAGATGCAAAATCGGATGTAAATCCGCGATAAACCGCGACTGCTCCTGCTCGGTCTTAAGCTGTGTTATAGGGATGAAACGCCCCGTCTCCTCATGCTGATTATACTCGATCGGGCAATTACTCGATGAATAATCATATAAACCCATCCTGTCTAAATACATCGCCGCCCGAGGCACCCCAATATCAATCGTTGTATTTTCCTTCCCGACCTCAGACGCCAAAGCCGCCGCAAAAGCCAAGCAAACGGGATGAACATATATCCAACTTTTCTCCGCGCAAATTTCAAGTTTACTACTATCAGACAGGTCATTAGTCCTCAAAAAATAGTTAATACTCTTTAGCTGGTCCACATTCGAAAACGATATTTTCATATCTTCATTATAACGGTTAGACGTATTTTTGTCAATATACGCTTAACCGTAGATTAACAGGGGTAAAAAAGTTATAATTCTGCGGTTAGACGTATTTTCCCAAAAACACGCTTAACAGTAGATTATTGTCTCACTCTCCCCACGACGTTTTCACTAACCACCTCTTGACTTTTTCAACCACTCGCGCTATAATAAAACCATATTCGGGGATACCCGTCCACCCTAATCGAAAGATTAGGGGACATTTTTTTAGCAAAACAAATTGTGAAAACCAATCCTTATTGTTTGTAAATCAGAATCTGGCAATGCCCCCATTTTCTTATAAAGCCTAGAAACACTAAAAACTCGCGCCTGTGCAAGAACGGCATATTCCTGTCGATTTTTAAATACAAATGGAGCATACCAGCTGCCATTATGCTCCTGTGAAGTTAGCGGGACGCCCATAAAACCATACTTGCTTAACTTTTTCAAAACAACGACAGGCCGAGCGAATGTTTCACTTTTCCCGTTAATCTCTACACCGACGCTCTCTCCAACAGCGCACCAATATACATCTCCATCCTTAATATCACGCAGGACACCTTTTCCATGTAAATCCGACTTCACCACAATCCACTCCTCAAAATGTTTTTCTTTTTCTTCCATAGAACTCCTTAATTTATTTCCAACTACCCTACCACACCCACTCCGCTAAATCAACCCAACCAACACTCTTATGCCAATCCACCCCTTAAATTTATGTCCGCTCAAACACCCAATTCCTCGCACTTTTCGAATTCCAAAGTCTCTTTCATTAAATTGTCACAATTATTTGAAATCTCTTTTCTAATCTCTTCGCCAAACTCGCTATACGAATTTGTTTCAGAAATCAAGCGATAAAATTTTGCAACATTGGGCTGTACTCTTTTTATGACTTCAGGCATTTCACGGTATATTCCATCAGTCTTAAACAATTGCCAAAGCACTTTACTAAGTTCGTCAAGTTCTGCGTCTCCCACAACAGTAGGACTGACTACTACGTAATACGCAAGCGTCCCAAACCAACACTCATACTTATCAAAACGTTTCTCCGAATCGTCAGTCACGGCAGCTTTTACATACTCGGAAATAGCGTTTAGCCACATTTTCTTACGCCACGTAGCGTGTTCGTTGGCATAGCCAAACAATAAAGGCTGTATAATTGAACATCCGACACCGACTTGCTCTATATTATAAAAATCAATCATATGATTTGAAAAATTTAGAAACCCCTTCTGGGCATACGCCATGTCCTCACCAGATATTTGGCTAAGAAAAGATAGGTACAAAACGGCGTACATAGCAAAATCATCTCTTGCTAAAAATTCATAAGTTTTAGAATCATCCCACAGCATAGACCACTTCTTCTGCTGCATACTAACAGACCCACACCGCAGGTAAGCTAAGCGCAGCTGCTTCCTCGTGCCGATATCTATCAAATCCATAATCTTACTAGAATCATCTTCAGATAACGGTGTACCCGTATTTATCTTTACGTTACCCATGTTGTCGAGTACTGGAGTACTAGACGGATTATTGTCATTGAACGACGGCACATCATAAAGCCAATTAAAAGCATTGTTTAGTGCTTCTGTTGAATGATATCCCAACCTTACAGAAAATACTATCATCCCAGATAATAAAACTAACAAAATAAACCTCCTAATTGGACCCCTTCGTTTTATGCTATTCATAATCAAAAAAGCTAAACTTAAAAAAGCAATCATCAAAATCTGTTCCAACAATTCGGGTAAACCGACTACGGCGTCTGAAATAACCAAATAATCTACATCAATAATCGCATTATCCTGCAACATAAAGATAGTGACCGGTATAAAAACGGCAATCACCACGCCTACATAAGCAAAGAATCCAGCAGAAATACCACTATGATTGAAAAGATCATCTAGGTGTCCCCTCAGAAAATTTTTCACATCAATAAAACGTTCTTTTATATCATTTTTGGTCATAGTTACAACTATTATACCATATCATCATCTGGCAAAAATGCCACCCTAGCACCAATCATTCTTCCTCGCCTATCACCAAATCATTTTCATAAATCAAATTGATAATTATCGCAGAAAAATCAATCATTTGTTCAGCATCCTTCTTTGTTAAAAACTTAATCTCGTGGGTAGCATCGTTGCCTTTCTTTCGAATTATGTCTACCCACTTCTTTGAACCCCTCGGAATATAATTCTCCTTATCAAGATAGTCGACGTAGTCCATGAAACTCAAACCTTCTTTTGCACCCAAATTTACACAGATGTTCATCAAAAGCTTCCTACAACACATTCCCGCAGCAGTAAAAGCATTCACGCTATAGGCCGCTCTGGCCTCTTCATATATTTTTTTCACTTCTAGCGGAATTGGTAAATCAAAATACTTTCCATACTTCGGACCAGGAAATTGTTTAACCCCGGACAGCATATTAAAAAAAGTTGGCGACAAACAATTATGACAGATATAAATCTTAAGCTTTGGGTATTTACTATTAAAATAGCCAACCTCTGAACATATTTCCCTACCACAATACGAACAGACATAAGTTTTACTATCTATTTTTTCCGAACCATACCAACCAGTAGAATTACTCATATCACATATTATACCACAAAAAAGAGGGCGATGTCCCGCATATATCCAATGCAGGTCCTGCCCCCCATCGCCCCTCATTATAGCGCATCATTTCATAAAGTCAAGTATTTTTCCTCTCTTAGAAACAACCATCAAACGCTGTAAACTTTTTGATCGTTCGAATTCCCGCCGTAATTCATTTGTGCACTTTGATTGATGACGCTTTGTCCTGCGTAAATCCACAATAACATAACGAGACTGTTTCACCGCTTTCTGAATCGTATTCGCCATGAGATATTTACTTTCTCCAATCGGTGATTTTATTTCCAACCACCCTACCACACCCACTCCGCTAAATCAACCCTGCCATCACTATTATGCCAATCCACCCCTAAAATCGAAACCCGAACCCTTGACTTTTTCAACCTCCCAACCTATAATAAAATCAACATCTCCTCCAGGCTTGGTTACGGCCAGCACACTTGGAGGAGTTCTGTTTGTGAGGTAAAATGCTTAAGGAATTCAAGACAATCGAAGATCAAATTGAGTTACTTAAATCCCGCGGCCTAAACATAGACGATGAGGATATTGCAAAGAAGTTCCTATTAGAAAACAACTACTACCGCATAAGCGGCTATTCATTAACACTCCGCACAAACAATACTTTTCACGAAAATGCAACCTTTCAAAATATCATTGATATTTATAATTTCGACCATGAACTACGAAACATATTGATAAAATATATTGAAATCATTGAAGTTAAGCTAAAATCGGTATTTGCATATGAGTTTTCAAAACAATATGGCCCAACCAGTTATTTGGACCCTAATTATTTTTCCGACCCTATAAAGCACCAGGAAATCATACTAAAATCTGAAAAACTAAAAGTGCAACGACTCCCGCACGAAGCTTTTCTTAAACACTTTATTAACGAGTTACAAGAAACCGTACCACTATGGGCGTACGTCGAATTATTTTCCATTTCGGATATCTCTTTATTTTATAAAATATCGCCAGAACAAATTAAAAAATCCGTCGTCTCAGCGTTCAATATAGAAATTGAAAAATATAAACTATTAGAAAGCTTTATGCATAGCATCACGATACTCCGAAATCTTTGCGCCCACGATAGTAGAATATTCAATCGACTATTCGAGCAAAAACCTCGACTTAGCACAATAGAAAAAGCTTGGCTAAGACAGAAAGAAGATGGCAACATAGATAACGAACATCTTTTTAGCTTCGTACTAATAATGAAAAGACTACTCGACCCCACTCAGTTTACCCAAATGGTGAAAGACATAGAGAAATTACATCAGGAAATTCCTTTTGTCAAAATGAGCCACTACGGTTTCCCTGACGATTGGCAAGAATTATTCACAAACACTTTGGAGGCTCCCTAAGACGACTCAATACCCCATAATCCACCATCAACACGATGATCGATTTTGCAGACCTACAAACCCAAGAATTCGAAATACATCCAAAAGGAAATAGTCAAAAATGGCTCTTTTGCAATATGGATATCAAATATAAAACACTGTTAGATAGTATCTCGACTTAGTTTGGCCAATCACCCTTCCTCACCCATCACTCAACCATTTCTATGAACCAAATTGCACTATCGCCACAGCAAACCAATAATTATACTACTCTATTTACATACCCATCCGTCGCATCCTGTCTTGGGATAATCCGACCAGGATTGCCCACAACAATAGAATTACTCGGCACATCAAAATTTACATAACAAAGCGGAGCAATCAAAACATTATCTCCTATCTCAATATTGCCAACTACTACAGCATTTGCACCTATCCAAACCTTATTCCCTATCTTCGGACAGCCTTTTCTTTTGCCACGGTTTTCCTGACCAATTACCACTCCGGTCGCAACATTGCAATTGTCCCCAATCCTTGTTTTTTCATTAATAATAATTCGCCCATTATGACCTATGTAAAACCCTTTACCTATATTGGTTCTATGCGGTATCTGTATAAATGTTTTCTTTTTCAACCTGTTTAAAATAAATCGATAATATGCTCTCGTCACACCCAGTTTGCAACTATTGCTTTTTCGAAAGACTATCATATACCGTAATCCGTCCGGTCGCAAAAGACGTTGAGTAATCGTCTCTCTATACTTGCCGTAGTATCTGTATATGTCAAACTTATATTTTTTCATCCTTACCTCCTAATTCGAAATCTTAAAAATTTCTTTAATATGCGCCTTACGATATCATTAAAACTAGAATTGGCATGATACATCACAAAGAAAACTGCAAAGAAAATAATAGTCGATATGATCGCATTCTTCAGCAGCTCCAAAATAGAATTATTAAACACTACGATGTTCGATAAACAGACGGCTATTAAGCTCATAACTACAGCAGACAACAAATACAGAAAATGTTGCTTAAAATATAAATTTGCTGATTCATTAAAAATCTTCCTATAAACGATAAATGGATACGAGCCGAAACATAATACTAGTGTACTAATAATCGTCCCCATTATAATACCAGGAACCCCAAATACCTTCGCGCAAATAAGTGAAGCAATGATATTTACTACAGATTCGATAATCGGAATGAATCTATCCTCATAGAAAATACCAGCTGCATTTTTAAAAGCTATCGTCGTCAGCTTCATCATTCTTAAATACAAATAAACTGATAACGTTCCGACCATCAACTCAGACATCAAGTATTCGTCACCAATCCATATTTTCACTAAAGGTTGCACGCACGCATAAAAAGTACAAGAAACATATGCGGCCAAAATAAAATTAATAGCCTGAATGCCCCTATATGCGTGTAAATTGCTACGTTCATTTTTCATCACCAGCAGATTCCCAATACTCGCCGTAATACCAGAAAAAACGCTACTAATTAAATTGAAAATTGAAGATACCACCAAAAAGTAATTATTATAAAAGCCGACCTGGGTCACACCAAACATCATCGATATCATGATATTATCTGTACCGTTAACAACAAATCCTCCAATCTGATGGTAAAACATTGCGCGAATCTTTTTAGTTAAGCTTTTCTTTATTGAAATAGGAAGCGGCTTAGCCTTCTCAGTGATATAAGGATATTTCTTATTCGCTATACCAGCAATAATGATATTTTCTAAACCAGTAAATAATACCTTTACCAAAAGGAATAAATAAAAATTCTTAGTAAGATATAATAGTAAAATTTGGACAACATTCATTAAAACTATTTTGCCAATATGGACATATTTTGTAATGCGCTCCTTCTGATCAGCTATAATTATTGACCGCTTATATGAAAGCAAGTAAGAAAGAACGGCCTCCAAAAGAAAAAGAATATAAGCGATGTAGATGTTTACATCAATATCTAAGCTCCCAATAATTGAATGCAAAAAGGGGATAATAATAACTCCGACAGCAGAAACAACGAAAGCAATTATCCTATAACATTTTTTGTAGAAATTCATGAGCGATTTCGTTAATTCGATATTCTTCTTATGAATCGGTTCATATAGGAAAAAAATAATAGTAGTACCTATTCCCAGTTCCGCAATTGACAAAATCGAAATAATGCTCGTAAGCAAACTATTTAACCCATTATATTCTGCTCCCAGAATATCAATAAAAATCTTTCGAGCAACAAAATTCACAATCAGATTGACCCCAAAAGCAAAAACAGACCAAAACACATTTTTTAAAGAATTCTCTGTCCTCATTTTTTTATTCTACCATGTTTTATTATCCATAAAACTATTTTCTTTTTAAGCGAATAGTCTGGATAAAAACATGACAAATCCGCCTTATTAATTATTTTTCCTAATTCTTTCAAACTAGTTCTGCTCCCTCTTGTAAAAAAATGCTGTGCAATAAGTCTACAATAAACATCTAAAGCAATCGATCCATATGATGATACAATCTCCTTATTATGTATTAGCGATGAACCTTTTATGATATTTTCAGAACGTTCCATTAAAGTATTCATCTTATAGTCTTTCGAGTCAGTCAATGAATTTCTATCATTAGAATGATTAGAAATATAAAAATAATTATTTACGCACATTATTTTTTTACATTTATCCAAACAAATATATGACGCAACTAAATCCTCATAGTTCAAAAACCCGACAAAGGCATTTTCTGTAACTATTTCTTTTCTAAAAATCTTAGTACTCATATTGCCCACTATTGTTCTACTACTAAAAATGCTCAGGTCATATATACCTGAACGAATCTCTTTTCCAACAAAAGAACTTAAAACAATATCTGAAGGAAAGGCTTTCCGCTTAGCTATGCACGCATCAATATCAGGATATCTACAAAACAATTCATTAATCTCAGCAAAAGTATTTGGCCTAGATAGCCAATCGTCACTATCCAAAAAGAACAACAAATCACCCTTACTTTTTAAATACCCCAATCTCCGAGCGGGACCAGGTCCTTCGTGCTTTTTTCTATACACACGAATCTTATCATTGCCCAAACTATACTTTCTTAAAAAAGAATAAGTGCCATCAGACGATCCGTCGTCTATAAAAACCACTTCATACGCATTATACGCTTGACGTTCCACGCTTTCTAGAAGCCTTTGAACCTTATCTCTCGAGTTATAAGTTGGCACTATAAGAGAAATCAGATTATTCCTATATATACTATTATTGCTTTTAAGATTATTCATGCGTCTTTCCATCTTGTTTTTTTCTTAAATCGACCAGCAACGGCTCTAAATCAATATAATCACCCAGTTTTATATTCCAAACTTCATCTGCAAATGGCACCATTCCAGCACAAGTCGAAAAAGTCAATTCACCAAAGTACAATTTACCATTAATTTCATACCAGTCTACCCTTAAATGAGGTATCCCCTTAGATAATATGGAGCTAAACATCTTCATCTTATCAAAATTTGCTGGTTTTTTCGGCTTATAATCTAACGGCTTATAATCTTTTCTTCTACATGTCGTAATATTCATATTCATATCGTAGAAACTCATTTTTGCTGTTTTGTGATCTTCTAGCCCTTCAGATATGTACATTATTTTTGGCTCACCATTAAAACAAAAGAATTTATAATCCCTCATCGATTTCTTATTATTATCCTCCATATACTTTTCAATTATTATTCTCGGACGGACATTTTTATAAGGCCACTCCCGGTGTTGATAATAAAAATTATTCTTCAAAAGCGAATTAAATCTTTTTCTTATAGTTTTTATATCTAGGTTCTTTTTATCCTTGCAAATTACTATTCCGCCAGAATCATGGGTGCATTTCATAACAAACCTATTCGGTAATTTTGAAAAATCAATGTCGTCAAACCTTTCATATATACCAATCGTGGGTATTATATATTCTTTTCCAATTGCTTCGGCAACAATCAGTTTTGCCTCATACTTATCAACCATAGATGTATAGATATCTTTTCTATCATATAGTTTCAACCACTGTAATTTTTCATTAAACGTCCTAGGATTGTTCAAATCTAATTCTTTCCCGCACCATAACAAGTATTCCTTCTTAAGATATTTATCATCAGCCATCATATTATATAATCCAATTCTAGACAAAATACTGAATCGAACTCTTCTATTAAAAATACTCTTCAATTTATTCATTCAATTCCTTTCTTTCACCACAAATAAACTGTGCGGAAATAATATAAACAACAGAGCCAAACATGCTAAGTAAAATAGGAGACAAATCAATAAATGTCGCAAAAGATTGCATTCTGTGGATCCCAAAATAATAATAGATTATTGTGTAAAAAGCAATGTCCCTATACCCAGCCAAAAGCTTTTCGGTAAGCGCAATCAACCAGCCGTAAAACATGGGCACAAGTGCTAAACCGACCCAACCTAAAGTCATAATTGAACCAGAAACCAGGTCAACTGGTAGCTGACCAGTTGTGCTCTTATAGAGGGATGTATTAAACTGGTTCATGTTCTGTAAATCCTTAGGCTTAACACTTATTGGTAACCAACTAAATGGTATACTTATTAGATTATCTTTTATCCTAAAACCATCAATTATGCCATTATCATACATATAAAAAGTGTTTACCATATTTGTGTATACATACGAAAACTCTTTAACCATAAAGCCAGAAAATTCGCTATCAACGCCAGAATCATCTAATTCATTATTACTTGAACTTATAACTCCTATAGAAGTACAAAACAAGACGACAATCAAAATAACAAATGTTGCTAAAGGAGAGCTAATCCTTCTAATTCTTTTATCAAAAAGAATAAATACAAACATAAGTATAAAGATAATTACAAGACCTCGACCATCTAGGTTAATCAAATTCACGATAGTACCGAATAACGACGCAATACATAATAGCAAAGAAGGGATGAACCTTTTCGACCTATTTTTAAAATCACGAATAGATATTTTTAAAAATGCGAAGAATACGAGTGGAAACGCAGTACAGAATCTAGAAAAAATAGCCAGCGGATTATTCATTTCTGCTCCGTCGCGAATTGCAGACGCATATTGAAACATACCAAAAATAGATCCATATTGTAAAGTCCACAAGAAAAGACATAAAAACAGAAACCCTAAATAAAATGCACAAAACAACCAGAACTTTTTAGAATATATGTCTACAACCCGTTTTATTGTATACGTCCTTTTGCCTCTACGGAATAGCTTAAAACTTAGAAGTATTACTAAATAAACGAATACTGTAGCCAAAGCCGACCACAAATGATATCTATCTTGACTTGTCATCAAATATCTAAAATAAACACCACGGTTAACCTCGTCAAGCACAAGCGATGATGTCAAACAATGAGAAATAAAAAAGTACAGACTAAAGAAATCAAACATGTTTAATTTTTTATTCTTTCTAAAACTATTCCATACAAGAATCAAAATAAATATTCCGAGGGAAATATATATTGTTTTGCATAGCATAAAAGTGTCATCACTGATTGAACCTATCATTTATTAATCACCTCCCACCTCCTTTGTCTTTTAATAAAATAGCTTCCCACATTTCAAAAACAGTCTTTCTGGAATATTTTTTCATATCTATAATCCTGTTCTCATAGCTTTTCAATATACTTTCGTACATAGCATTTGCCAGCCCTCTTACGTCACCGCATTTGACTAGCATAGAACTATGACGCCCCAATAAATCCCTTGGTCCACCACACGGACAATCGGTAGAAACACATGGAACTCCTACTACCATAGCTTCCATTAAAGAATTAGGCATACCCTCATAGTCAGAAGACAACACAAAAAGCTTAGCCTTAGCTAACTCTTTTTCTATATTATTTACTTCACCCATGAATACTATTCTATTGCACATTCCCATACTTCTCACATAATTCCGCAAAGGCACTTCTAGGGAGCCTGCACCATATATCAGAAGTTTATCTTTCCCAATTTTGTCCTCTATCATAGCAAAGGCGTCAATCAATAGTTTATGATTCTTCTGTGGCTCTAAACGACCCACAGTTGCAATATTTTTTGGCTTTTTTGCTCTTTCAGTATTAAAAAACTTCTCGTCAACCGGATTGGGTATTACAAAAGACTTTTTTTGAATAGAACGATTAAAAAACATTTTTGCTTCTCTTGTTTGAAACACGCAAATATCTGCAAGGGAGAATAATCTATTTGCCAACCATTTTTTTAGCCGTCCATCTCCATACTCTCTTCTGGGATCATTCCGCACTGAAACACATTTACGACATTTTAGTCCAAACGTAGATATTAGCATTCTATAGTTTTGTTTTCCCAGAAAGGACAAAATGACATCAGCCTTTTCATTCTTCACAATTCGTCTTAATCGTTTTATTCTGTAAAGATTTTTTTTGAAAAAATTCTTATACGGTGATTCAATCGATACACATTTAATATCTTCCAGTAATGAATAGTTTTTTCCATCATTCTTTACAGGTATATCAGTAACCAATGTGACATCATATCCAATCTCAGCAAACGAATTAGCCAATATCGACATCACCCTTTCGGCCCCGCCCCTATGCATTGACACAGTATACATTACTATATGATTCTTAGCCATCAATTGTTCTCCTTCAAGTCATCCATGAATGGCTTCATAGCTATGTCAGGCATATATTTCAAAGCAGCATCATGGGCATTTTTTGACATTTCAACCAAAGTTCTTTCATCATTTGCTAGCAAGCTCATCGCATCAGCAATGCTACCAGGTTTTCGTACCTCAGCCATAATACTGTTTTTGCCAGCTTCAAGAATAGAAAAATTATCATTCCAATCAGAAGCTATAACAGGGGTAGAAGCGAAAAAAGAGTCTAATAGGGTACCGGGGAATCCCTCACCCTTCCAATATGTTGGAAACAGTAAAACATCGTATTTATTAATAATTCTCGAAGAATCGCTAGAATTCACTTCCCCCATATATCGCACAGATTGTTTGTTAGCCTCAAGTAGGGCACTGAACTCTTTACTGTATTCTTTTGATATTCTACCGTAAATATCTAATTTATATTCTATTCCATCATGTCTATCATTTACCAATCTTATAGCGTCAATTGCGTCAGAAATACCTTTTTCCTTTATTATGCGACTAAATATGCATCCAACGAACTCTTTTGATTTAATATAACTGTTCTTCGGTGGATACAGTTTAAGGCTTTTAAAATTGGGTATAATATCTACGTTCATTACCCCGCGCTTCTCATACTCTTTTTTCATTCTTTCTGTTTCAACATATATTTTCGTAAACGCCTTAGCAGTTTCTTTTAATGATGGATGTTTATCAAAAAGCTTAAACCTTGCCCCACCGATAACAAAATCGAAGACTTTTTTATGACAATGTTTGCCATTCTTTAGCAAAACTTTTGCAATCAATTTATAACCTCGAGAAGAAACCATCAAAATCGTAGCATCGCTATTCGCGACTCCTCTTTTAATATCTGAAAGAATCCCCAGGGGGTTTCTCTTTAACAAAAAAGTGTCTATAGCATTCACAGTCATCCCATTTTTCACCAAAAAATCATATACCTCTTTCGTCTTTACCGTTTGCCCATCAGTAAAGTTCTTCTTTCCACCAAAGTGTCCAATAATGCAAATCCTCATACGCCTACCTCCAATTTCTCTCCGAGTTTTAAATTACCATCATCGCTATAATATGGCGCGCACGAACAAGCAGGCGTAAAAGTTAACTCTCCGAAAATAATTTTCCCATTGTCATTATACAAATCCACCCGCACGAATGGAAAACCCTCAGATAATTTTTCGGCATATTCTCTCATTTTCTTTAAGTTTTTTGGCTTTTCAATATCTTTTCTAGAACTCCAAGACTTTTTTTCGTAAGGCAACCTATTCCATTCCGAATCATAATAGCTGAGTCTCAATTTGTCATCTCGTTCTGAGCAAACCAAAACGCACTTCACCTCACCATTCATGCAATAAAACTTATAATCAAGCGGCATCTTGCCGTCTTTTCCGCATAGATATTTCTCCGCAATTATTCTCGGCTTTATTCTCGTATAATGGAGTTCAGAAGTTGCATAACCATATTTTTCCTTCTGCCATTTCTTGATCCTCTTGCGGGCATTGTCGACATCCAGTTTACCCTTATCATCAACGATAATATTGTACGCACAACCGTGCACACATTTCAAAGCAAATCTATCTGGCAATTGAGCAAAATCTATCTCATCAAAATTATCATAAACACCAAATAGCTCATTAAGAATTTCACCACACCCTTTCGACTCCACGTATTCACGCACCGCATATTTATCGGCACATCGCGAGACCAACTCATTATGATTATAATTGTGTAATTTTAGCCAAGTAGTTTTTTCGTTAAATGTTTTTGGATTTTTTAAGTTTGGCCATTTATGTGTTCGCATTAAAAATAAAACTTTTGCATTCAAGACTGGAGCAACTTTCCCAAAAACCGCCAAAACATCTTTTGCGCAGCTTTTTATAACATTCCCCATCACACTCTCCTCCTCACCGCATTAAAGCAATACACTATGAAACACTCACAGCTCTTACAGAATCCCAGCCCTTCCACATTTCGATACAGATTCCAAGTTCGCTTCAAAGCCGTCAGTTTGTTCGAAGATAACGACCCAGCACTTCGCCGATAAAACGACAACACCTCATTTAGCCCATAGGCATAATCAATCTTCTTTAGCACTTTCCACCACGTCGCCGTGTCTTGCCCACGCCTCACATCCGGCATTAAGACATCATCCACATCCAATTTCTCCATGTCAAACATCACCGTCGAAGTCCAAATCGTCGTATTCTTTAGCGCTTGTTTATACGAAATTCGTGCTGGCACCGAAACCACTTTACCATTTGGTCGTCCAGAAGCATCCGCAAACTCATACCCCGTAAATGAAAAAGTGCAGTCGTTTTCCCGCATAAAGTCCACCTGCCGCGCCAATTTATCATGCGCCCACAAATCATCCGCATCCAAAAACGCCAAAAACCTACCTCGCGCCGCCTTAATCCCGGCATTCCGAGCTTTCGCTGCACCACTATTCCTGTCTAGCTTTATTAAGCGAATTCTTTTATCCCCAGTTTGCTTCAATGTTTCATTGATTATCGCCACCGTATTATCATCAGATTTATCGTCAACAATAATCCATTCCCAATTACGATAGCTCTGCTCGCAAACAGTTTTAATCGTTTCAGCAAAAAAAGCTTCACCATTATGCACTGGCGTCACAATACTAACTAGCGGCTCATTTTCTATTTTTCCCATTTTCCCTCTTCAAATCCTTTATATCATTATGAACACGCGCCTTACCAGCATCAGCCTCTTTACGGGACAATACTGTCTTCACCGTCAATAGCACCACTTTCACATCCTGCCCAAGCGAATAGTTTCGCACATATTCCAAATCATACCCAATCTTCTCAAACACCGATAGCCCGTTCCGGCCTTTCGCCGCCGCGAGCCCCGTAATCCCCGGTCTCACCTTCGCCCGTTCTCGTTCCCTCTCGTTCATATTCTCCCAGTATTCTGGCACCCACGGGCGCGGCCCAATGAATGACATTTGCCCCTTAAATACATTTATAAGCTGTGGCAACTCATCCACCGAAGATTTACGCAATTTCTCGCCCAGCCTCGTGTATTTATCATCGCACGACGTATCTCTCATATCATTATCCGCCACCATACTACGGAATTTCAACATTTCAAACTCTTTGCCCTTCTTGCCAGTGCGTTTTTGCCGGAAAAAAACTGGCCCAGGACTATCAATCTTTATCGCTAGTGCCACTACTACAAACAAAGGCGACAACCCCACTAGTAATACTCCAGAAGTCACCAAGTCAAACAATCTTTTCAACGCACCAAAAGAAACCAGCCTCATAATCTTAGCCTTACTTGGCACTACTACTGGCATTGTCATATAAACCGGCTTCACTAGCACCGCCTCGCTCCCCACGGCACTACTCACAGTATTTTTTGGCATAATTCTCCACGATAATATAAATTATCCTGTTTATATAATATACAATACTCCCCCAAAAGTCAAACACGCTTATGCCACACTTTTGCAAACCAAATTCCCCGAAAATTGCCATTTTTGGGGATTTTAAGCCCATTTTACAGATATTTCGCAGAATCTCACCCCCGTCAAACAGGGGTGGGGCACCATATATAATAATATAGTTACTATTTCTGCCTTCTCGCCACAATCGTAGCGCCAGCCAATACGAATACCGACACCACACCCATCACCACCGAAGCACTAGCTACAGCCCCACCATTAGCGCTACCCCGCTCCGTCGTAAACGCACCCGTCTCCGGCGTCACCGGCGGCTCGATAATACCACCACAACCGCCAATCAAACACACATCTGTAATCGTATTATTAATCACATAGTCATAGCCATTGTGCTCATACGAAGTATCATAGTTCTCCACCACTGTCTCATTGATCGTGTACTCAATTTCCTCACCATCTTTATACTTACGCAACCCTTCAAATACATACTCCCAATTGCCATCCTCATCCGGCTCAATTTCAACCGTGTCAATCACTTCACTGTCCGCCAAAAGTTCCACGACGATACTAGCTGGACGCGTGTTGCCAAGATTATCTTCGTCATCCCATTTCTTCGTCACCACCAACTGGCCATCGTTATCCGGATCGTCATCATCGTTCTTAATCAATTCCGGCTCGTGGTAGTTTACAAACGTCATCGAATACTGATCACCGCTAACCCACACCATCTCATAGTCATCAGACGCTAGAACCTCTTCCGCAATATATTCAATCACTTCAGCGTTCTCGTCCGCTACTGGCAAATCCGTAAATTCATACATCCAAACATCATAGCCCTTCAGCTCTTCTGGCAAATCTTCCTCAGCCACCAAATTACTATCCGACAAACCTTCATTCTCTACTACTTCGTCACCAACTAGCAAGTTCACCATCAAAGTACCCGGCCTCTTACCATCATTATCATACTCATCATCCCAAATCTTCACCACGGTATATTTAGTTTTGTTCACTTCATATTCATTCTTCATCTTAAATACCGCATCCTGCCCCTTCGTCACCGAAATTTCCTCATCGCTAGTTGCTTTCAAGGTAAAGTTCTCAATCTCCGCATTCTTTTCTGTAACCGTATATTTACCAGTCGGGACCTTTCCTTTCAGTTCACAAGTAATCACATCGCCAACAGTCTTACAACCCTCACTTACCTTCAAAGTCACTTCCGCAAAGTCTTCTGGACCACTTACTACAAACTCCAAATCTTTCAATACCGTCGCCGATACACCCGTCACCGTCTTTTCAATCCTAAACGACTTAGCCAAGCTCCGCTTGTTCAGGACCGTCAGAGTCAAACTATCCTCATCCCACACAAATGCCCCATCCGCTTCGTCGCTAAACACACAGGTCTTAGTATAAGTATTCACTAGCGTATCCACATTTACACCGGATAACACACTCGTGCAAGTTACCGTAATCGTCGCCGAACCCGATACGATATCATAGCCCTCTAGAGCCTCCTTCTCGGCGATTTGATATTCAAAGTTTTCCTCCTTTTTGTTCTTAGTTAGCGGCACCGTAATCTTAATCTCACCATTCTTATCCGTCGTATAATCCTTGTCACCAACCGTAAACACTACACCCTGCAATGCCTTTCCATCGCCATCGTACTTCTTGATCGAAAACTCATCTTCACCATCATATTCAATCTCCTCAGTTGACTTTGTCCAGGTATTCGTCACTTCATGTTTGTCATTATCTACACTCTTAGTCCAGCTACCCTCAACTGCACCGTCATTTGATAATACAACTATCGCACTTTCATCTTCACCAAATGTAGTTTCACCAAGCTTAGATTCTTGCACCGAATATATAATCGGCTCACCGTCTTCATTTAGATACAAATTCTTAAAAGTATGTTTCCACTCATTCGCTGCCGAAACCGTAACTGGCTCACCTAGTCTCGAACCGTTAGCATAAAGCTCAATCGTAATCGTAGTCGGTCTAGCCAATTCATTACCTTCGCCGTTCCAAATCTTTTGTACAGTCAATTCACCAGTTTCATCATATAGCGCCGGCTCATGGAAGTTAGTAACCACACCATTCTCAATCGTTACAGCATAATCATCATCACCAGCAAATTCAGTACATTTAATACTACTGCCACTACCACTGCAAGTAGACGCTTCTACAATCTCGTAAGTAATAGCCTCACCATTCACAGTCTTTGTCGGCAAATGTGTGAAACTATAATCATCCTTATTCTCAAGCGCTAATTTTTGGTACGCCACATACTTACCACTATTATTCTTTACTGCCACATAATAGTTCGCATAATTTTTTCGTAAGCCATCACGGTTCTCGCCATCGTTCCAAACTTTAGCAGCAGTCACATCAATATATGGAATCGCCTCATTTTTTACCGTATATGTACGACTTTCGGTATCATAAGTATACCCAGTCACATTCGTAGCCGAAATCGAAAAGACATACTCAAATATGTTATTCAAATTTACCAAATCGACTTGGTTCAGTTTTTTAATCTTAGTGATATTAACACTTGCCTCGCTTGAAATAGCTTGGTAATCCGTAGGAGCCTCGGTCTCTTTAAGCGAATACTCACCGGCGTCAAGTTTATCAAAAGTTGCTTCACCGTTTTCATCGGTGGTTTTAGAAATCGTCGTGCCATTGTTCAGTTTAAGTTCAAATACGGCACCTTCAAGCGGCTCTTCAGTTGAAGCATCAATCTTTTTAATGCTAAAGCTAGTTAGCCCACTGACAGATTCAGTAGCAGGTGTCCAAGTGTTTCGAAGGACATATTCGTCGAAAGTCATTACTTTCCATCTACCTACGACGGCATGCTGACCATTGTTTTCCTCAGCATCGTATTCAAAGAAAGCATCCTGCTGCTCATTGTAAGTAGCACCCTCAATCACGCTTTCTTTGATCGAATAGACGATCTCCACGCCATTATCGTATTTTGGTAAATCCGTAAATGAGGCCTTCCAGTTATTGTCAGCATTAGCGTCCTCAGTTCTGCCAGTAGAAACTTCATTTCCATCAGCACCCTTCTTAAACAATTCAACCGTAATACTACCAGGAAGAGTCTTTCCGCTTAATACATTCCCGTCCGCATCATACCAAGTCTTCTCAAAATCAACCCTAGTTTTCTCGTCAAGAAACTTATTAGTTACAGTAACAGACGAGGCTGTGTTACCAGAGACTACATAGTAGTTATCAGCCGTACTAGTGGATGGAACCAAATCCCCATCGCTACCATATTTTTCTTCATAAGTAATTACAGGATTCGCATCATACCCGGCCTTAACCTCTTCTTCGACATAGTATTCCACGCCGGCATCTACGTTGACGATACGGATAGTATCACCAAGATAAAGAGTCTCAGTCAAAGTTCCTTCGCCGTAAATGTGATTACTACGACTAAATCTGAAATTGCCTTCCGCATCATACACTTTGTGCGATTCGTATTCTGGATTCTTCTCGCCATAGTAAATACGGTAATCATAGCTGTAAGGATTTCCATCGGCATCAATGAGATGTGCAGTTATTTCGAACGAGTCATTAGTGTCGACTGACTTACCATCTTTATCGACTACCTTCTTTTCAATATTAATACCACCCTTCAATGTGTTCGTAGCAGAAAGCGTATCAAGATTTTCAATCCTTTCAATACCGGTAATATTACCATCAGCATCTCGACTGAAGAAGACATCTTTAACCGCATTACCGATTTTCATTGGATGATGGATGTAAGAAGTGAGTTCGAAGTGATTATTGATACCTTTTTCCTCAAAGGTATACTCATGACCGGCCTCAAGAATAGCATACGTTACACCACCATAGGATACCTGAGGTGCATTAGGATCGTAGGCAGCGCTGTTTTCTGCAACCATAAGACCAGGAGCCACACTAATGCCAGGGTCAATCTTCCAATCACTAGTTTCAGTAAGAAGAATTTCGTCCGTCAAATTATCGCCGACTTTAATCTCATATGGTTTACCGTCCATAAGAAGATTAAGCGTCACTTCACCACCAACTTCTTCGCGTTGAGTTGGGTCAAGAGAATCTTCCCATTTCTTTTCAAGAGCTAATTTAGCTTCAGAAAGATTAACAGGTTCAGGATTATTAATGTCAACAGTAGTCGGGTCAGAAGTAACAGATGTAGGAACACCATCTACGGTAGTAGTGGTAATTGTCGAATAAGTGAGAGTAGGAAAGTCGGTATTAGTTTTAAGTGCATATTTATCGCCATTTTGCTTAATTTGAGATTTCTGAGAATCGGTAAGGTCGTCATAAGATATGATGCCATTATTTAAATCAGCGACCAAATCGAGCGAAGATTGCTTTGGCCAGACCACAAACGTTATAGTATAAGTTACGCCATTTTCGAGAATCAAATCATCAAGATCCCAATCCACCTCATTATCCGCATTAATGGTTGCTTCAGGAGCATTGGTCCATTCCTCACCGAGGCCATTATTAGCAGTTGAGCTATAGGAGCCACCAGAGCGATAATACTTAAGGCCAGTTACTTTACCACTAGCTGAAGCTTTAACACTAGAAGCCGTCATTGCCGTGATTCCATCTTCCAATTCAACGTCTGTATAGCCCACGCCAGTAGTAATGTTATGTACAATCTGGTTTAGCGCATTAATAAGGGCAGTGGTACTACTTGCGTCGGTATAGTATTCAGCATAATCAGAGCTTAGAGAACTGCTATAAGTTCCAGTTCCAGTGTATGCATATTGGACTAAACTTTTGAGAAAAGCGGAAGGAGTCTGCGAATAACCCGAGCTGTTGCTTGAACTACCCCAAGTAAAGAGACCGTAGAAAGTATACCCAGCCGAAACAATGGCTCTCGCATCATCGCTAGCATAACCCCATTCTTCACCATAATTCATGTTGACATTATGGTTATTCCGAGCACGAGTTTCGTCGGTCGTTGGCTCACCGTCGGTTAGAAAAATAACATAAACATCCTCATCCGACTGTGCTTGCTTTTTTGCATCGGCAAGATTTTTCGCTATCTGCAGAGCACCCTCCCAGTTAGTACCAGTCGAAGTCGTTAGACCATTAATGGTATTTTTCAAAGTAGTTCCATTCGTAGTCCATGTTTGAGCAGTATGCCCTTCAGTACCAAAGTTTACTACGGCAACTTCGATAATATCAGACCTCACAGAATCTCCAGGAACATTTTGAGCAAGGAGTTTGTCAACGATGCCGTCGTCTTTGGTTAAGGCATCTTTCTCTGCGTCAATCCTTGAAATGGACTGACCAGAAGCAGTAGTTTCACCACTACTACTATTCATCGAGTTAGAAGTATCAACGACAAGAATAACGTTAGCCTTCGTAGCACTCGTAGTCTCGCTACTTTCCCTAGAACCAGTTACGCTAAGAGCAATGGTATAGGTTCCGTCACCATTAGGTATAAGCGTTTTACTATGTGCCGGTGCATCACTCGAAGTATTAGTGTTCGTAGCTCCCGGTTCGTCGTCTGCAGCATAGGTATCAAAAAAGGTCATTGGTACCGAACCAAAAACCATCACCACAGCTGCGAAAATATTTAGTATTCTTCGCTTTAAACTCATTTTGTACTCCTTCGCTCTAGATTTAATGCTAGAATTGCCGTCATTATACCACACCTGTCAAACAGGGGCAACGATAAGCGTCTTCAAAGACAACAAAAACAACTCCACTTTAACCAAGAGCATCATCAAAATAACCACAAATTTTTCAAAACACCCCGAAGCAACTTTCCCCTTGACAATTCCACTTCCAACCTGTATCATTAAATCATAAGGAATATAGCGTTAGGAACTATATTCTAGTTGGTTGGTTCTAACCGGTCTTACCGGTTAGAATTTTTTCTTCGGCTTCCTCGCCGTACTGAGAGTTTTACAGTAATCCGAATCCGCCATAACGAAAACTTTATACTCATCTTCCTCCTTTCCGAACTTCTGGCATACCTAACATAGCTGTTTAATGAAGCTCCACACCCGCACGAATGCTCTATGGCACATTCCTACTGTTTTCAAACCCACTAAACTCCGAAGCCAACCCGACATTATCTAAACACACCTTAAAATCTTAATCAACCCCTCTTCAACTAAAATTGAAGCATAAGAATTGTGCAATCTGTTATTTCACCATTAATCCTTCCGCTTAACTAAACCATAAAAACTTTTTCAAAAAGCACGAGAAGCTTTCTGTAGACTCGAAAACAAAAAAGCAGGGGGGCAGAATTTCTTCTACCAGGCCCTGCTATTTTTTTAACTTACCAAACCTTCACCAAGATCTCACCACCCAACCGATTCTTCTTCGCTTCGCGGCCAGTCATTAAGCCCTTCGAGGTAGATACAATGATCATACCGCGTCCAGATTTAATCGTCGGCAAATCGTCCGCACTAGAATACACGCGACGACCCGGCTTAGACACCTTAGAAATCTCGTTGATTTTTGCAATAGCACCCGGTTCGTTGATGACGACACGGAGCATTCCACGTGGCGAACCATCGACAATTTCAAAGCTAGAAACGTAACCGTTCTTGACTAAAACTTCTACTACACCAGCCTTCAGCTTAGAAGTCGGGACGAGGATTTCATTTTTGCCAACTAGTACCGCATTGCGAATTCGCGTGATGAGGTCTGCAATTTGATCAGTTGATTGTATAGACATATCTTCTCCTTTCTCCTACCAGCTACTCTTAGTTACACCAGGAATTTCGCCTTTAGATGCTTTTTCCCGGAAATTAATACGTGAAATTCCAAACCTACGCATATATCCACGCGGACGTCCATCCAACATATCGCGGTTTTTTAGCCTAGTTGGCGATGAATTACGTGGCAACTTTTGAAGTCCTTCCAAATCGCCAGCTGCCTTTAGCTCTGCACGCTTGTCTTTATATTTTTCGTACATTTTGCGACGCTTAATGTCGCGATAAACTGCAGATTTCTTAGCCATCTACTTGCCCTCCTTTTCGAATGGCATTCCAAAATATTCTAGCAATTTTAGACTTCCTTCCTTTGAGCCATTTTTAATTATAAACGTTACCTCTAGGCCATGAACAGCCGCTGCATCCTCAAAAGTAATTTCTGGAAAAACAGTTTGCTCTTTGAGGCCCAAATTGTAATTACCTTGCGCATCAAATGCCTTGCGAGAAACACCATGAAAATCTCGCACGTGTGGCAACGCGATGTTGATTAACCTATCGACGAACTCGTACATTTTGTCATTACGTAAAGTCGTTAGATAACCAACTGGCGCACCCATACCTTTACGAATTTTAAAGGTAGCGATCGATTTCTTGGCTAGGCGCGAAGTTGCAGCCTGACCGGTAATCTTAGCAAGGGTCAATTCTACCGTCTCGGTAAATCTCTTATCCTCACGTTTTTTGCCTACGCCAGACGAAACAATCACTTTCTTTAGCTCTGGGACTTGATTAATATTTTTAAGCCCAAGCTCTTTCTTGAGTTTTGCCTTTAGCTCGTTATTGTAGAGAGCTTTAAGGCGTGGTTGTGCTTTAGCATTTGCGCTAGCTTTAGCGCTTGCTTTGGCAGCCGTTTTCTTTTCCGCCATTACTTAGCTCCTTTCTTAACTTTAGTTTCCTTCTTAGCTGTTTTCTTTTCTGATTTCTTAGCTGATTTTTCAAACTTAGCAGATTCTACTAGCTTCAAATTAGACAAATCAATCCCAGCGTGCACGGTTTTCTTGCCACCAGCAGGATTAAGATATGACTTCCTCATATGACGTTCAATCATACCAATGCCTTCAAGGCAAGCCTTACGTGCTTCGCGATCAATCTTCACAATCTTTGCTTCTTTGCCTTTGTTTACACCAGCAATTACTCTAACTTTGTCATTTACTTTTAATTTCTGTGCCATTTTAGAGTACCTCCGGTGCTAAGCTAACGATCTTCATAAAGCCAAGCTCACGTAATTCGCGAGGAATCGGACCAAACACGCGCGTTCCCTTTGGCGTTTTATCGTCATTTACAAGTACAGCTGCATTTTCGTCAAAACGTATCGTTGAACCATCTGGCCTACGAATTGGTTGGCGCGTGCGTACGATTACAGCACGTACTACAGCTTTTTTCTTAACGCCACCATTTGGAGTGGCATCCTTAACTGAGCAAGTAACAATATCACCAACCCTAGCATAACGAGCCCTCGTACCACCAAGCACGCGGATCACTCCGAGCTCCTTAGCGCCACTGTTATCTGCTACTTTTAATCTACTTTCTTGCTGAATCATTTAAGCCTCCTCGCCTTCCTTGTTAGCTTCTTCAGCCTTTTTGGCTTTGGCCTCAGCGTCAGCGCCAACTTTTTCGGGCAATTCAACTTTATTGACGTCTTCCTTTAGCTCAACTGTACCATGTGATTTCTCAAGTACTTTTACTAATGTATAGGATTTAGTCTTTGAAATTGGACGACCCATCGCAATTTGCACGCGATCGCCCACGTGAGCTTCATTTTTCTCATCGTGTGCAGTATATTTACGAGTCTTCGTGTACTGCTTGCGATAAAGCGGATGAGTCTCGCGACTCGTGATGGAGACGGTAATGGTCTTATCACGCTTGTCGGAGGTTACAATACCTATGAGTGTGTGTGCCATCTTAGAACTCCTCTTTCTTAATTATTTTACATTTGACCGGCAACTTATGCGAAGCAAGCCTCAAAGCCTCACGTGCTCTAGGCTCTTCTACATCAGCAATCTCAAACATTACTGTACCAGCCTTCACCTTAGCTACATAAAATTGTGGTTCACCCTTACCAGAACCCATTTTCACATCAAGTGGCTTCTTCGATACTGGTGTATGTGGGAAAATTCGAATCCAAATTTTACCACCACGTTTTACGTACCTAGTAATCGCCTGACGAGCAGCCTCAATTTGGCGCGAGGTAATGCGCTCATTGTCAAGCGACATCAAACCGAAGTCGCCGAATGCTACAGTATTACAACGTGTAGCTACGCCTTCGTTTTTGCCTTTACGCACCTTGCGATGCGGAACTTTCTTTGGTACTAATATAGCCATCTTACTTTTCCCCCTTATAAATCCAAACTTTCACGCCTACGATGCCTGCAATCGTTGGAGCATGATGACAATAAAAGTCAATATCTGCTCTAAGGGTATGTAGAGGCACTGAACCTTCAATGAATTTCTCACGACGGCTCATCTCAGCACCGTTCAAACGACCGGCCACTTCGATACGTACACCTTTAGCGCCAGCATTCATCGACGACTGTAAAGCCATCTTCACTGCGCGACGGAAATTCATCCTTTTACCTAGCTGAAAACCAATATTTTCAGCTACCAACTTGGCGTTAAGTTCTGGTTTTTTAACTTCTTCTACGTTGATCCTAATCGGACCTTCTACAATTTTTTCAAGCTGTTTTTTTAGCTCGTTGATACCGGCACCCTGCTTACCGATTACTGCGCCTGCCTTAGCAGTCAAAATTGTAATCGTAGTAAGATTAGCGGAGCGCTCGATATTAATCCGCGCAATCGTTGGACGAGCTTTAAATCTCTCCTCGATAATCTTGCGAATCTTGTCGTCTTCGTATAGCCAGCGACGAAAATCACTCTTCTTGGTAAACCATTTGGAGGCCCAGTCCTTGCTGACCTGGAGACGGTAAGAGATGGGATTAACCTTCTGACCCATATTACTTCTTCTCCTTCTTTACTTTTTCTTCGCCAGCAACTTCGACGAAGATATTACTTGAGATTTTCTCGTATGGCAAAGCTCGACCACGCGATGCCGGTTTGTATCTACGAATTCTTGTTCCACTCGTGACAATAATTCTTGCAATTCGAACAGTTTTAGGATCAATGCTAACTTTTGAATTATTTAATAAATTCGCATTAGCAGATTCTATTGCCTTTCGTACTGCACGAGCAGCACGCCTTGGGGTATGTTCCAAAATCACCACAGCATCTGCTACATAGCGATCACGTACTAACGCTGCCACTATGTTCGTCTTGCGTGGCTGAGAATCGATCCCCTTTTCATATGCATGTGCAAAATGAGTATCCGCCATAGTTATGCCTTTCCTTTCGCCGCCGCAGCTTCAGCTGCTTTCTTGCCACCATGGCGCTTAAATTTGCGAGTTGGCGCAAATTCGCCAAGCTTGTGACCTACCATGTTTTCTGAAACAAATACTGGGACATGCACCTTGCCATTATGCACAGCAATTGTCCGACCAACCATTTCTGGAGAAATTGTTGATTGTCTCGCCCAAGTCTTTATTACGGTGCGGTCTTCGCTAGAGAGAGCGGCAATCTTTTTCGCGAGTTTTGCGTCCACAAACGGACCCTTCTTTAGACTCCTCGACATTATTTCCTCTTTCCTTCGTGGCGACTGCGCACGATCATTTTATTAGTTTTCTTATTATGACGAGTACGATATCCAAGCGTAAGTTGTCCCCATGGAGTACGCGGGGCCTTACCAGTACCGTGACGACCGCCATCACCACCACCATGTGGGTGGTCTGCGGCATTCATCACAACGCCACGTACTGTTGGGCGAATACCCTTACGACGCTTACGACCTGCAGCACCAATCTTTACGTTTTGATGTTGCAAGTTAGAAACTGTACCAATCGACGCTTCGCATGCTACCAACACCTTGCGCACCTCGCCAGATGGCATTTTAAGAGTGGCATAGCCATTTTCCTTTGCCATCAACTGTGCCGAGCTACCAGCTGCACGTACCATTTGTGCGCCCTTACCAGGAGCTAACTCCACCGCATAAACAAACGTACCGACTGGAATATTTTCAAGTGGCATGCGATTACTGTTTTCAACTTCAACCTCAGTGCCAGTCTTGAAAGTAGCACCCTTAGTCATCTTAGTATCAGCGATTACATAATAATACGTACCGTTTTCGTCTTTCACTCGAGCAATCCTTGCCGAACGGTTTGGATCATACTCAATTTCTTCTACGGTAAAGGTCAAGTCCTTTGGTAGATTATAAGTTACTACCCGGTAATGACGCTTTACACCACCACCACGGTGCCTTACCGTAATTCGGCCTTGGTTATTTTTACCGGCCTGTTGTTTTTTCGCCCTAGTCAACGATTTTAATGGTTTTTTCGTTGTGATTTGGTCATAATCTTCAGTCGTCTTTTGACGCTGAGCCGGCGTAATCGGGCGATATTGTTTGATAGCCATTACTTGTCCTCCTTCTTAGCAGACTTTGCTGGCTTAGCTTTAGGCTCTTCGGTTTGTTCTTCGAATACACGAATCGAATCGCCTTTCTTTAGTCTTACATAAGCATATTTCTTATCTTGACGATATGTTGTGCCAGGATAAGCATGCTTGCCCTTGCTATATTTAGTCTTTTTACCATTACGAATCAACGTCCTAACATCTGTTACGGTTACGTTGAATTCCTTTTCCACCATCTTAGCAATCTCTTGTTTACTCATCGTTCGCTTTACTGGAAAAACGTAAATACGATTAGTTTGTTCAAGATAGCTTTTTTCAGTAGCTCTTGGCTCTAAGAGATGAAGTTCGATATTAGTATTGTCGTTTTTAGCCATCTTACTTCTCCTCTCCCATTAGCCACTTCTCCGTAGCCTTAAGTGCAGCCTCCGAAAACACAATTGCATCTGCATTCATAATGTCAAACACATTAAGATATGTCGCACGTACTAATTTAACGTTCGACAAATTGTTGGTTGAACGTAAAACTTCTGGAGTTTTTTCGTTGGCTACTGCCAATACGTTCTTACCTTCGAGCTTCATGTCTTTCAAAACTTTTACTGCACTCTTGGTTTTGCCGTCTAATTTAACGGTTGGATCAAGTACAAATACTGCTTTGTCGGCATTTTTCATTGAAAGTGCCTGACGAACAGCAAGTAACTTTGCGCTCTTTGAAATCTTCTTTGTGAAGTTTTCTTCGCCAGTGCGACCACCAGCCACACCACCATGGCGCCAAATCGGGTTACGAGTGGAGCCAAAACGAGCTCTACCGGTACCTTTTTGCTTCCATGGTTTCTTACCACCACCACGTACTTCACCACGCTTCAAAGTTTTAGCGTGAGCAGAACGAGAATTAGCTAGATATGCATCATAAGCGAGCTTGACGAGTTCATGATTTTCAACTTTCAAGCCAAAGATGTCTTTACTTAGTGTAGCCATATTACTCCTTTCCCTCCACGCTTACGATACCCTTGCGAGGTCCAGGAACTGCGCCCTTTAGTCCAATCAGATTATTCTCTACGTCGATATAAGCAACAACGAGATTCTTAACTGTTACCTGATCGTGGCCCATCCGGCCTGGCATCTTTTTGCCCTTAAAGACTTTTTGTGGGTACATCGAGCCGATTGAACCAACTCTACGGATATTCCCCTTAAAGCCATGCGTGTTACGAGATTCGTTAAAGTTGTGGCGCTTAATTGTACCAGCATAGCCTTTACCCTTGCTCGTACCAGTTACCGCAACTTTATCCCCCAATTTAAAACTCTCGACCGTTAATACGTCGCCGAGTTTTGCACCTTCAGGAATCTCCTCAACGCGAAACTCCTTTAGGACTTTAGGATTGATATTTTCACCAGCCTTTTTTATGTGGCCAGCAACCGACTTGCTCAGATTCTTACCCTGACCGTAGCCCACTTGCACAGCATTATAACCGTCGGTTTCGACAGTCTTTATCTGAGTCACTGTGCACGGACCGGCTTGGATGATTGTAACTGGGGTTACCACACCATCTTCGCCGATAATCTGGGTCATACCAATTTTGGTGCCGAGAATGACTTGCATCCTATTCCTTTCCTTTATTATTTAGTTTTGTCACAATAAGTGACGACTCCACGCCCCTATAAGGCGCTATGAGAGTTTTGCCTCTGTACAACAAGCAAAACTGCACTATTAAAACTAGACTTTTAGGAAGGTTTCCGCTCGTGAGTTTTACGGACCTCTCCTTATGTCTAGATAACAAACCAATTATATCACACCTTTTTTCTCTTGCCAACCCCTAATTTGAAATGGCGGAGCCCCAGCACATGCCGGGGCTCGCAGGATCAAGGATAGCGCAACGTATCAATCCGATAAACCCCCTCACGAAGTTTTTGCCACTTCTCATCGGCTTTCTGGTAGAAGTAATCTACCAGATCGGTGCCAGAAATTACCGGAGAAACACCTCCTACCATCTGCAGTCGGCTCCAGTCTTCGCAATTCCCCCCAAGCTTTGTTATCACTGCCGCTAGTTCCAACGGGCTAAGTTCCCCGCAGAACAATTTCATCAGCTCACCGATCTCCATACGTTTATGTTCACCTCTTTCCATTGCTAAGGTACGGTTTTGATATTATACCACAAAAAACAAATTCCGGCAAAAAGCTATGCCTTCTAATATTACATCTCTAGATAAGCATCAATAAAACCATCAATTTTACCATCTAGTACTGCATCTGGGTCGGTATCTTCATACTCTGTACGAGTATCTTTTACCAATTTATAAGGCTGTAATACATAATTTCTAATCTGTTGGCCCCAACCTGCAGATTCTCCTGCTCGAAGCTCCCCAATCGTTGCCGCGTGTTGCTCTAATTGCATCTGCACCAACTTACCTCTTAAAATCTCCATTGCTTTTTCTCTATTTTGAATCTGGCTCCGCTCATTTTGAATCGCCACCACAGTATTAGTCGGAATATGCGTAATTCTTACCGCCGAATCAGTCGTATTCACCCCTTGGCCACCATGCCCACCCGAACGGTAAACATCAATTCTTAGATCTTTTTCATCAATTTCAACCTCAGTATCAGCCTTGATTACTGGCAATATTTCAACCAAAGCAAACGACGTTTGTCTTAAATTATTAGCATTAAACGGCGAAAGCCGTACCAAGCGATGCACCCCATGCTCAGATTTCAAAAGACCATAGGCATTTGCTCCTGTCACCTCATATACGGCAGTCTTTATCCCCGCCTCCTCACCAACTACTCGCTCTAAGCAAGAAACCTTTAAACCTTTGCGTTCGCAAAATCTTAAATACATTCGCTCTAACATCGAAGCCCAATCCATCGCCTCTGTACCACCCGCCCCAGAAGTAATCCGAATAATGGCATCTTTTTGATCATGTAGTCCCTGAAATCTCAAGGCTTTTTTTAGCTCCTGAAAATTTGACTCCATCCCAGCAATTTGGCCTTCTATTTCTTCCTTCAAGCCACTATCCGCAATTGTCAATAATTCTTTTAGATCCTCAATTTGAGTTTTAAGAAGTTCCCATGGCTGGATTTTATCCTGTAATTTAGCTAATTCCTGATTTGCCTCTGTGGCCCTACCAACATTTTTCCAAATATCAGGGTCAGAAACTACTTTCTCTAGTTTCCTAAGCCTCGAAATCTCATCAAAAATCCCCAATTTCTGATAAACCTTCAAAAAATCTGCCTCTAATTCTTTCAATCGCTTTTCCAAGTCCTGCATATCCTATATTATAGCATATTCAGACCATGAAAAAGGGAGGCCTAAGCTAATACAAAAAACCAGCCCCACGAAGGGGCCGATCTTTATTGTGTGAGGTGCCAGGAAAGATTGCCCGAGTCAAACTCGAGGCGTTTTTGTTCCCGACCAACCAGAACGTCGAAGATGTGTAACGCAACGCCGCCTACGAACCTAATCTGAGTTCGAAGTAGCTCCGTTACCTCGGTTTCTTTTTCCCCTTTCCGCCTAAAAGTAAGTGGCTGACAGGGGGTCATTTCATAACCGAAAAGGGCCATGACCTCGACACGTTCCTTGTTTTTGTTAAAGTTTTGCATAATTGACTCCTTAAAATTAGATTTCTTAGAGTCATTTATGTGAGCCCGTTTTATTGGCTCCTGGCCACGGGGCCAAATGACAAAAACCCGCGCAGCTTTAAACTTTTCTCATTGCCAGTGACCGAAGTATAGCATGAGCACTTTAATTATATCATGAAAAAGGCTGGCCAGCACATACGTGCTGGCCAAAACCAAGGTCTAGTACGTCACAGGACGAAAGCTAAATCCACATCCTCTCGCTCCGTATTCCACGCTTACGTTGCCATCCGCGGCAAGCGACAAAATCGCTACGCCAAGATGACCTTCAGAGTCGGACAGGTAGCACCCACAATCACCGACGTATTTAACATCGGTGAAGCCCTCCGGATCAGCATTGTACCTGTCCATGTCCTCAGCGTCAATCCAGCCGTTCATGCCAAAACCAAGAGATTGCTCCAGGACCTCCACTGCAGTACAACCTTCATAGCCGTAATTGCAGCGAATATACTTAATGACATTAGAGACAATCTGGTAAAACTCATCCTCAGTCGGGACAACCGCGCCGTAAGGCATCTTATGTTCCGACTGCAAGGCAGCCAACTCGTCGAAGGTAAAATACCTCTTGCCCTTCTTCATCACTGTGCCATCAGACATCTTAATGTCCTCAGGCAAAACCATGTCCGCCCCCGCGAGGAAACGCCCATTCGGGATAGCCACATTAATAAAACGCATCATTCCGCCCATACAGACCTCCTAAAGAACTTTACCGATCGCCACCACCAGATAACTTACCCTATACAATATCACATTTATCGTCTAATAGCAAAACATGGTATAATATCAAAATGAATTTTGAAAAAGTCAATATCTGGAACAATTTGCCCCGACCATTCCTCGTTCTCGCACCCATGGAAGGCGTGACAGATATCGTGTTTCGCCAAGTTATCGCTAAAGCCGGCCGACCAGATTTATTTTTTACCGAATTTACTAATGTCTCTAGCTACGCTTCCGAAAAAGGTCGCGCTAACGCTCTGGAACGCCTTGAAGTTGCCGAATCCGACAAGCCGATTATTGCCCAAATTTGGGGCAAAAATCCCGAACATTTTTCGGAATGCGCCGAGGCGCTCGAATCGTTAGGTTTTTCTGGAATTGATCTTAATTTCGGCTGCCCAGATAAGCACGTCAATAAGGCCGGCGGCGGCGCAGCCATGATCAAAACTCCTGACCTCGCAATTAAATGCTACAAAAATGCCTTAAAATCTACCAATCTTCCTGTTTCTATCAAAACTCGCCTCGGCTGGAATGATATCGAAGAATATAAGACTTGGCTCCCAACTCTTTTGAATGAGCATCCCGTCGCTCTCACCGTACACCTTCGTACGCGTAAAGAAATGAGTAAAGTCCCCGCCCACTACGAGCTCATTCCTTCCATCATTAAATTACGCAACGAAATCTCTCCAGAGACCAAACTCATCATCAATGGCGATATTCGCGACAAAGCTCACGCTTTAGAATTACATCAAAAATTCCCCGAGGTGGACGGCTTCATGATCGGCCGCGGTGTTTTTGCTAACCCCTATTGCTTTACCAATCACACCCCCACCCAAGACGAATTGATAGAACTTTTGAAACTACATTTAGATTTGTATGAGGCTCATGCGAATAATTCTTTTCGGGGACGCTCCTCACGCCCGTCTTCACGGGGTTCGTCGCTTCGTCCTCGTAGCAACTGCGGATGCCCCCGAAAAGAACTTTCGCATGAGCCTAATTACGAACCTTTGAAGCATTTTTTCAAAATTTACATCAACAATTTTCCAGGTGCGAAAGAAATTAGAGCCAAACTCATGGAAACTCACTCCGTCACCGAAGCTCGCAAAATTGTCAATTCCATATAGCAGAAAAGGCCGCACAAAGTGCGACCTTTTCAGTAGTGCAAACTCCTCGGAATTACCAAGACACGTAGACATCGAGATTGCCGTAGCCGGAGCCACAGTCATACACGACGCCCGTGCCACATCCAAACGGGACACTCACAACAGTGCCATAGGGGAAGTCATCCGAGGCTAGGCAAAGATTGCCATTGCCATCGCAAACATACCCTTCGTCACCTACGTGACGTCCCGGAATGGAGAGTCCGCCTCCAGGGAGCACATTCTCCGAATAGTAGGTGTAAGAAAACCCACTACCCGAATCATAGTGCACCCCCATCCAGCAGAAGTCAGAACCAGCGATCCAGACACCATCAACATTTGCGTTGACATAACCAGAGTCGTAGCTGGCAGAAGAGCCATAATCCTCTTCGACCGCTGCTTCTTCGGCCTCCGGCTCACTGGCAACCTCTACCTCTGCCATCGGTTCGCCAATGATAGAATCGCCACTTTCTTCTTCAAATTCGAAAGAGATAGTCTTGAGATCATCCTTACAAGGCGATGACGCCTTTCCATCGACATAATCGACATCAATCCGATCATACACAACGACTGCCGGAATGGCGGCACGCTCACTTGTGTAAGCAACCTCGGCATCCACAGCATCGCAATGCTGGAATACCAAAAATGCTCCGAAAAGAAAACCAACGATGATGATAAAGCTGCGTTTGACGATGTTCATTGTTCGTCCTTCCTCGTTGTAACACTACTTCTAAACTACAGCAGGCCACAAAAACCAACCTACCAATTACTAATTATAGCACAAACACTATAAAATGTCAATGCTTAACCCATATACTCCTGTAAAGCAAATCATGTTATAATCAAGCTATGAAAATTGCATTACTCGGCTACGGCAAAGAGGGCCAAGCCACCGAAAAATATTTTAAGTCACATTTCCCCAATATAGTTTGTGATATTTTCGAGAATTTTACCACCGAGAAGATTCGCCAGAAGGATTTTTCTGATTACGACCTCGTTTTTCGCAGCCCCTCTGTCCCGCCTCTTGGCATACCCAATGAAACATCCGCCACACGCTACTTCTTCGAGCATTGCCCGTGCCAGATTATCGGTGTCACTGGTACCAAAGGCAAAGGTACCACCTGCTCTCTCATCGACGCCATTTTGAAGTCACTCAATCTGCCCTCGCATTTAGTCGGCAACATTGGCTATCCCGCCATCGACATTCTTGATAGCCTTGATCAAGACGACGTCGTAGTATTTGAAATGTCCAGTTTCCAGCTCTGGGATCTCAATAAATCGCCTCAGACCGCCGTGGTGCTCCGCATCGAACCAGACCATCTCAACGTCCACAGAGATTTCGACGATTACGTCAATGCCAAAAGCCACATCGCCGAGTTCCAAACCTCAAACAACAACCTAATCTATTTCAAAGATAACCAAAATTCGGTGCAAATTGCTAAAAAAAGCCCTGGCCACAAATATCCTTACCCAATCGAGCATCCATCAAAACAGCTCACCGATTTACTAGATTCTCTTCAAGTCCCAGGCCAACACAATAGAGAAAACGCCGAAGCCGCTATCATCACCTGCGCCGCTTTTCTCAGCATCCCTCTAGAAAAATTCATCGACCAAAACTTCGACCAAATTTCATCCGCACTTGAGGATTTCAAAGGCCTGCCACATCATCTGGAATTCGTGCGGCGCCTAAATGACGTCGATTACTACGACGATTCTTTTTCCGCTTCTTCCCCTTCGCTCGAAGTCGCAATTAAAGCTTTTCCGGAGCGTCCAGTCATTTTAATTGCCGGCGGCAAAGACCGCGGGCTCGATCTCGCTCCTCATAAAGAAGCTATTTTTAAAGCCCCTAATCTCGTAAAGGCCTTTCTCATCGGCGAGACCAAAGCCGCTCTCTCTGTCGGTGAAGATCCCGAGAAATTCCTCCTCTATGATAATTTAAAAGATGCAGTTTTGGCCGCCCAGTCTCACGCCGAATCGCTGGTCGCACCAGAAAACCAGCCCGTAGTACTACTCAGCCCCGGCGCCGCCAGTTTTGACATGTTTAAAGATTTCTATGATCGTGGCGATCAATTTAAACGAATCGTAAAGGAGCTAAAATAATGTTTGAATTTAAAAGTTATAGTTTTGACTATCTAACTGGCACTGCCACATTTAGCTACAAAGGCTCTAACGATATTACCTATATTGAAAGAATCGAATTTAATCTCCCATCTCACCCACTATCCCCCGCCAGGCAAGCACTTCTTATGAATGCATTGTTTTTGGCTTCAGTCATTCTTGGCACCTCTTATTACAAAACCGCCCCCACGCCCAAGGTCAAGCTAAACACACCAATTGATCAAGTTCAAGCCGATTTCTTCACTCAAATCTATCAAGAAGGGCTCGGACAATTTGCATTCGAAAATAATCTCACCCGCAATAACCTTGCCACATTTGAAGCTACCAAAACCGATAAAGATACCGATCCGGCGTTCCCTATTCAATCTGACACCATCGCCCCAACCACACCCAACATCATATCTGACCAAGAACTAGGTATGCCACTGCTGCTTTTAAGCGGAGGCAAAGATTCTTTGCTTACCGCCGAGATGCTTTCCCGCAATAATACCACTTTTAAGTCTGTCTATATCTCAAACAGTGACACAGACCTCCCCGATATTATCTCGTCATATGGCAACCCGCTCGTTATCCGTCGGCATATCGACAAAGAAGCCTTGCAAAAATCCGCTGGGCTTAATGGCCACGTGCCAATCACACTTATTAACGAAGTCGTCGCGCTCATCCAAGCCATCCTGTCCGATTCAGCCGAAATCTACATCGGCTTAGGGCGCGAAGGCGAAGAACCACATGCCCGTATCGACGATCTAGTCGTTAACCATCAATGGTCCAAAACTCCAACCACGCAACATGCACTCAAATCTTATATTAAGTCCTATATTACCCCAGATATCCAAATAAAATCGCTCCTCGAATCCAAAAATGAACTTGAAATCGCCGGAGAGTTCGTAAAACTTTGTTGGGAGAAATTTGGTGACCAGTTTTCCTCTTGTAATGTCGCAAACTATAAACAAGGTAGCCAAAACAAGTCGCTCAAATGGTGCGGCAAATGTCCAAAATGCGCTAACTCCTTTCTATTATTTGCGCCATATCTACCACTGGAAAAACAACCTTTTGGCCATGACTTATTCTTAGATCCAGATCTGACCGATACGTTTAAAGGATTACTCGGCGTAGATGGCTTCATGAAACCATTTGAATGTGTCGGCGAAATTTCCGAGCTCCGCGAGGCATACGCTAATCGCCAAAAAAGCTATGGTAGCCTCCCGTTTACCGTTCCAAACTCATAGTATTCTTATGTCAAAAATTTAATCTTGTCTCTAAACTAGAAATAAATGCTTTGTCAGTAGAAGATACAGCTGCAAAGCCCTTCACTCCCGATCCGGCAAACTCACGCGCAAGCTCCACCATCTTAAACTTATCTATTGCCCTAATCATATTCGCCATGTCATCATATTTTTCGATTGTTTCATTGGTAAAGTAGCCCTCAGCATAATAATCTGCAATTTGACCCACCGTCTGTGCACCCATCTGCAATCTACCGAGCGCGTAAGATTTTGCCGCATCAAAATCCTTATCCGAAATCTCGCCATTCAAAGCCTTGGTTAGCTCTACCTGAATTAAATCAAATAATTCTTCAGCATTTTCTACATTTACCTCGCCGTCAAAATCCCAATAAGAACTGTTGGCATTGCTCGCCACCGAACTACCCATACCATACACTAATCCGCGCTTACGCGCCGTGCCAAAAATCCTTGAATTTGTCGTACCATTCAAAATATGATTAAGACAATTCATCGCAAACACCTCATTTGGCTCCAAATGCCTTGGCGTAACTAGCGAAAACCCAAAAGTCACATTAGATGCGTCCTTACGCCTGATCGACACCGCCTCTCCCGCGTGCAAATCTGCTACCGGAATTTCGAATTTTTCGCCTTCTTTCAAATTCCAAGCTTCAAGCATTCGCATAATCTTGTGCTTACGCCCCCTAATCTTACCCGCAACTACAAAAAGCATATTTTTTGCAGTGTGCGTACGTCGATAGTGTTCACGAATATCTTTGAGCTCGATATTTTTAATCGTCTCAAGTCGCTCCGGCAATGCCAGGATATCTTCGCCGACTGCTTGCTGGACTCGTGGCCAAAGCAAGCGATAATAATCATTCATATAGCCGGTCAGCTCACTTCTAACATTAGATTTCTCAGATTTTAACTCCTCTTCATTAAATCTCGGCTCACAGATCGAGACTTGTTGCAAATCCATGATCCTTTCCCATTCGAAATCTGCACATTCTGTTTCATAACACACCGAAATATCCGACGTCCATGCATTATGGTAAGCACCATTTTTGGTAAACTCAGCCTCAAAGGCTTGCTCGTCACGAAACTTTGCATTCGCGCCAAAAGCCAAATGCTCCACCACATGTGGTATTTCGTAAACATCCTTATTCTTGGCATACATCATCCCTGCGCGAAACTGAATCCTCGTAGACATCACGCTCGCGCCAGGAATGTCGATAAGAAGCCCCTTTGCCCCATTTTTTAAAGTTATTTCTTCAACAGAATGTTTCATTCATGCACCTAGTCAGCTATTTGCGACCTTTTTTGCGAGTAGCTTTTTTACGCTTCTTGGAAGCTCCTTTTTTCTTGGTACCACCACGTTGCTTTGATGTAGCCTTCTTAAATTCGTCATCTAAATTCTTTTCACCTTTAGAAATCTCATTTACACCACGTTCAGTTTGCGATTCCGCCATTTTGGTGAGTTCGGATTCATATTCTTCACCATCAGTTACGTCTTCCGCTCTGGCTTCAGCCGGAGTAATAGTAAGCAGAATCTTCAAAACTTCCTCGCGCAAATTCCTCTGCAAACCGTCAAACAATTTTTGCGACTCACTTCTGTATTCAACTAATGGATCGCGTTGGCCCACACTACGCCAATGAATACCCTCACGCAAGTGTTGCATATTCTCAAGATGTTGCATCCATAGCATATCAAGCACCTTAAGATATACCTCACGCTCAACTTTGCGCATCGTTTCTTCGCCAAACTCAAGCTCCTTTTTATGATAAGCCTCCTCAACAGCTTCAAGTGCAACCTTGTAGCGTTCTTTTTCTTTACGAATTAAACCAATTCCGTGGACTAAATCGTCATCAAAATCAAATACCGCCTTAAATTCTTCATCGAAGTGTTTATTCACGCGCGACGAAAACTCAGTTAGCATTTTTACTTCTTCGCGCATCAAACGCTTAATTTCAGGATAGATTTCCTCACCATCCAAGATTCGCCTGCGCATCATGTATACTACCTTACGGTGACGATTAATCACGTTATCATATTGCACTACGTTTTTACGTGAATCAAAGTTAAAGCCTTCAATTCGCTTTTGCGCCGCCTCCAAAGTTTTAGAAATAGCTTTAGTCTGGATTGGCGTATCTTCATCTACCCCTAATCTCGTCATTAATACTTTTACTCTGTCACCTTGAAAAATACGCATCAGATCGTCTTCGCAAGATACAAAGAACTGAGTAGTGCCTGGATCACCCTGACGTCCACCTCGGCCTCTAAGCTGGTTGTCAATTCGACGAGCATCGTGCCGCTCTGAACCGATCACTACTAACCCACCAAGCTCCTTGACACCTTTCCCGAGCTTAATATCTGTGCCACGACCAGCCATATTGGTAGCTAGCGTAATCGCGCCCTTTTCACCAGCCTTGGCAATAATCGCCGCCTCACGCTCGTTATTCTTAGCGTTCAAAAGTTCATAATGCATACCAAGACCATCTAGATAACGTGCAATTTCCTCATTGTTTTCAATCGAACCTGAACCGACGAGTACTGGTTGGCCCTTGTCATGATATTTTTTAATTTCATTCGCGATTGCTTTCAATTTAGCCGCTTTGGTTTTATAAATCAAATCATCCTTATCAACACGCGCAATTGGCTTGTTCGGTGGAATCTGAATCACGTCTAGCGCATAAATCTGCTGAAATTCTTCTGCTTCTGTAAAGGCTGTACCAGTCATACCGGACAACTTCTTGTATAGTCTAAAGAAATTCTGAAACGAAATTGTCGCAAGCGTCATCGACTCCTGCTTAACCACTACACCTTCTTTTGCTTCAATCGCCTGATGAAGACCTTCATTATAACGACGCCCCTGCATCAAACGCCCAGTATGCTCATCAACGATAATTACTTCGCCAGAATTCGTTACCACATAATCCTTATCACGCTTAAACACAATCTCCGCCCGAATTGCTTGCTCCAAGTGATAGACTAAACGCATATTCTTTGTAGAGTAAAGATTATCAACGCCCAAAATCTTTTGTACTTTTTCAATGCCTGCATCGGTTAAAGTTACCGCTCGGCGTTTTTCTTCAAAGATATAGTCATCCGGCGTTAATCTCGCTGCAACTTTGGCAAACTGGTAATAAGATTCTGGGTTGTCACCTGCCGGTGCAGAAATAATAAGTGGCGTCCTTGCCTCATCAATCAAAATCGAGTCTACCTCATCCACAATCGCAAAATTTAGCTCTCTCTGGCGCAAATACTGCACTTCCGACGCCATATTATCGCGCAAATAATCAAAACCAAATTCATTATTTGTGCCGTAAGTTACATCTGCTTCATAAGCTTCCCTACGCGTAGCCGGTCGAAGATGCAAAAATCTCTCGTCATCATGTTCGTCATTCTCGTATTCTGGATCATAAATAAATGACGCTTCATTGATAATTACGCCCACCGAAAGACCAAGAAAATCATAAATTGGACCATTCCAGCCCGCATCACGCTGAGCCAAATAATCATTTACCGTTACAATATGTACACCACGCCCAGTCAAACCATTAAGATAAGCCGGCAACATTGCCACCAAAGTCTTACCTTCGCCAGTCTTCATTTCGGCTACCGCACCCTCATGAAGAACCATACCACCGATTAACTGTACATCATAAGGCCTCAGTCCGGTCACACGTTTAGACGCCTCCCTTGCCACTGCAAACACATCTGGCAAAAGTTCGTTCAATATTTTTGTATCATCCACTGGCGGACGCTTTTTGCCGGTCTTGTTGATACCTTCTTCGGCTCGTGCCACCTTAAGAGCCTTATCAATTTTACGTCGAAAAACCTCCGTTTGCTCTTTCAGCTCTTCATCAGACATCGCCTCATACTTAGGCTCTAGCTTATTAATTTCTTGAGCCCTACGCCAAAGCCTTTTTAAGACTCTTTTTTGCGCATCACCAAACACCCCCTGCAAAAACTTAGTGAGTGCGGTTTTGTCAGCCAATTTATCAGTTGGTTTCTTTTCTTTTTTCGCCATATAACTCCAATCTACCCCCCATTCTACCACATTATTTTCTCTTAATAAAGAGATTGCGCCAGTTTCTTTTTTGGCGATGTGGTTGGATCTCCAATTTGTACCGACGAATCTGACCAGTTAATTTAGCTTCAATCAAATCTACTCCCGCAAAGATATTCGAACACTCATCTTTGGCCGCAATCACTTTACCACCAGGAATCTCCATTGCTGCCGACAACATATATTTTTCATTCTTATTTCTACCAATCTCAGACACTACCACCTTCAAAACCACGTCTTTCTTGGCATTACGAGGTAAATATTTATCCAATTTCCCCAATCTTTTCTCGATGTATTTTTTCAAAGAATCATCAACTTTATAGCCATTACCGCTAATTTCGGTTTTTTCAATCATTTATAACTCCTCCTTATTATTTAAATATGGCTTTAATACTTCAGGAATCTTAAGTTTACCATTTTTGGTAGCATAATTTTCAATCACCGCTACCATTGTACGCGCCAAAGATACTGCCGTACCATTCAAAGTATGCAATACTTCTACCGACCCATCCTCGCGACGCACTCTAATATTAAGATTTCGCGCCTGAAAATCCGTACAGTTACTACAGCTAGTTAGCTCACGATATGTCTGATCCACTGGCGACCAGTATTCAATATCATACTTTTTTGCTGCCGGGGCGCCAAGGTCACCCGCTGCAATATTTATCACGCGATAAGGAATTCCTAATTCTTGCCAGATTTCTTCTTCAGTCTCAAGAATCATTTCGTGCATTTCTTTAGATTTCTCCGGCAAACAGAATATATACATCTCTAATTTATTGAACTGATGCACGCGGAAGAGACCGCGTGTGTGTTTCCCAGCCGAACCTGCCTCTTTTCTAAAACACGCCGAAAGTCCAGCGTATTTTAAAGGCAAATCCTTCTCATCGATAATTTCATCCATATGATAACCAGTTAAGGCAATCTCTGCTGTCGCAATTAATGCCAAATCCTCGCCTTCGATGAAATATTCGTCACTTTGATCACTCGTGCGCGGATTAAATCCAGTACCTTCCAAAACCTTTGAAGAAACCAAATCCGGCACCGTAATAAAAGTAAAGCCTTTTTCTAATACCTTCTTTAGACCAAATTGAATTAAGGCATTTTCAAGAAGAGCCAATTCGTTTTTAAGATAATAGAACTTTGCACCTGCCACTTTGGCGCCTCGCTCAAAATCTACCCAATCCCGAAAAATCGCATAGTCCAAATGATCCACACCATCCTTCTTCTTATCGCCCCAAGCTTTTATTTCTTTTGAACATTCCTCGCCACCTAGCGGCACATCGTCAAAAATAATATTTGGCACAGATTTCAGCGCACTATTATACTTTGTTTCAACTTTTTCTAAGTCAGCCTCAAGTTCAGCTAATTCCGTTTTGACCTTTTTACCCTCTTCGATCAAAGCCGGCTCCGGCTTTCCGCCCTTCATCTTGGCGGCAATTTCATTGCGACGTCGCCTCAACTCCTCAACCTGCGCCAACTCCTTTTTGCGTTTATCGTCTAATTCTAAGACTTCTTTAATACTGATGGAGTAACCCTTTTCTTTGGCTGATTTTTGTACCAGCTCCTCATTTTCTCTTATGAATTTGATGTCTAACATATTAAACTAATTATACCATATATTAATTATTCATTATAAAGCCGATAATATTCCATAGCCTTACGAAATTTGTCTTGTGCGGCAAGACAAGTATCCGTAAGATACCCCGGCTCCTTCGGCCATTCCCTGAGGCCCCGATAATAAAACATCTTAAGTTCCTCATCAATAATAAACGGGACAATATTTAACCTCAAGCATTCTTTGAACAAAATCAACCGCCCCACTCGTCCATTGCCATCCTGAAACGGATGAATTTGCTCAAACTCATAATGAAACGCTAATAAATCATGCAAGTCTAGCACTTTGCGCGCGCGGTACTTTTTAATTAACTTTCGCATTTCCTCCGCGACTTTTTCCGGCGCAGTCGTTTCCTGTCCACCAACTTCATTTGGCATCTTCTTATACTCGCCTACTGCGAACCAATCTTCCAGAGAGTCACTCGTGCCGTTTTTGAGAATAAAATGTAACTTTTTGATCATCCGCTCACTCAGCCTCCGATTCGCATTCTCAATAATAAAATCAATGCAACGAAAATGATTTGCCGTTTCCACCACGTCATCCACACGGATACCTTGGTATTTTTTCAGCGCCCCAACTGTGTTAGTCTCAAAAATATAGCGTGTCTGCTCCTCTGTGAGGCGGCTACCCTCAATATGATTAGAATTATAGGTTAGCTCCACCTGTACTTTATGGTAAATTCCGCCCTTCACGCGCAACCTATCCTCACGACGCAAGACCTGAAGTAAGGTTAAATCGGAAGACTTTTCATTAATCCGCGCCGGCTTTTCCGCTTCTGCCGGGATTAGCCATACCCCCTGTCTTAACTCGGCACCATCTACCCGACCATCCGCCAAATAATGCCTCACGGCCCGCTCCGAAATCCCCCATTTTTTGGCAATTTCTTTCACATCTAAATATTCCATAAGCTCATTATACTCTCTTAAACGGCAAAAATCAAGACCAGAAACGCAAGTCTCATAAGAATTTACCGATGTGCTCCATGAACAAATGTTTAAGAGAAATGAGGTTCAAGATAAATTCTAATCGTAGTTCCATTTAGCGAACTCAAGTTAGATTGCAAAAAGGCTTTAACGTCCGATTCACTACAAAATTCATAGCCCGTTTCATTAAATGATAGATACCATTCACTACTACGGTAACAATTATTCGAACTATCCCAAAACTGTTCGTAAGTTCCGCTTAGGGCACCGATACTTCCTGAGTTATCATAACCATATATAACCGTGTTTTCGGTTCCTCCATTCGAAAAAGTACCATAGCAATCGGCGGAATTCCATATCAGACAAGAGCTAAACACCACTGTCACCTGCACATCTGTCGCTTTCACAGTCAACGTCTCGCCCTTAAGCGCAGTACTGTTGTCATTAAGGTATTGGATAATTTGAGCCTCGCTAGTGAATACCTGAGACGTCCCACCAGATTCTAAAACCCAAACACGACCACCCGGAGCACTAGCATAAGTTCCAGAAACCGGCGTAAAGCTATTTGTAGTGATTTCCGTAGTCCCAGCCTGCTCTGTATCATAAATCGGATAAATCTCATAGTAGAAACCATAGTCATAGTCTTCCTCCGGTGCGCAGTATTCAGATGTATTATCACAGTAAATCATGATTGAAACCGTATCGGTATCTTCAAATTCTAATAACATAGTACCAGAATCATATCCATCATCATTAGGATCGCTAGTACAATTATCGGCATCATAACAATGGCCATACCCCCAACCGCCAGCCCAAATCCGCTCATCATGAGGGCTCGGCCAGTCTTCATCTTCATAAGAGTATTCTCCAGGCGCAAAATTCGTATAGTAATCTCCAGTAACCCCATAAGTTAAGTTTACTCTCACTTTAGAAGCACCAGCAAAGGAGAGTGTACGTTTAATGGTTTCCGTCTCGTCATACGCACTATTTTTTGTGCCGTCATTAGCAAGATTAGATGTTTTTACGATTGTAGGGGTAGTAGCAATGTATTCACCCGTGCGCGCACTGGTTTCTTGGTAAATCACGATGTTTTTGCTCTTAGTCTGAGCCTGATCAAAGAACGACCCATTACCGTCATATATGACTCTAATTTGATCATCCGTGATTGGTAAGTTATAGCTCGGGTGCACCATAGTATAGATCACCTGCCCTACATAAGTATCAGCAATCTGAGTAGAAGAGATATTTACAGCATAAGTAGTAGTTAGTTCTGCACCAATAGCATTAGTACCTACATCAGTAGAGCTGTTTCTATGAGCTACTTTAGTATATTCATTTGGTACTACGTGATAAGCTGAGAAGGTAGCATCTGATCCACCTGATGTATTAGGAGCTGAATCTATAGTAATAGGATAGGTAGCATTAGAGTCTGTCGTTAGTTTCATGGCCCATTGTGAAGTACCAGAAGTAGCAATACCAGTAGGAATGGTTTCGGTAGAATGAGTAGTACCTACTAGTTTATTGCTATTAGTTTCGCCTATCGTATTACCAGTATATCCTGCAGCATAGATGGCAAAGCCACTACTATCATTACAATAGGCTTTGAGTGTAGTAGTACCAATGTTTGGTGTATAGTTACCAGGATTAATCGTAGCAGTGTGAGAAGTCATACCAGTACCAGACATAGTACAGGCAATAGGAACAGTAATATTTATATCATCTACTACAGAATCATCAGCAAAAGAAAAAGGAGCAGAAAGAATTGCTCCAGAAATGACTGTGAGGCTAGTTAGACCTAACGAGAGAGAGAGAGAGAGAGAGAGAGAGTATTTGCTGCGCATTTTGATTTTGATGACCTTAACATAAGCTTATTATAGCATAAAAATCAAAACAACAATTATTTATTAGACAATTTTTGCCAATCTTCTAATTTCAAATCGCCTGGCCTTGCGTCTAAATCTAGTCCCAACTTCCGAAAAATTTTCATCCACTCCTCCTTAGATTTTAGGCCACTCAAATTATGTACCAATTTCTTACGTGGCGCCTTAAATCCTATCCGAATCAATTTAAATATCTCATCTGATACCACCGGATCGTGTGGCTCCATAATGATTACTTGGCTATCCACCTTAGGCGACGGCGTGAATTCCGATTTCGAAACTACTGGCCCAGCCCAAACTTTGGCATAATTCTTGACGAATAACGATAACTGGGTTTCTTTTGCATCCACAATTCTTTCAGCCACTTCCTTTTGCACCAAAAGTACCACTCGCTTTGGCGGGTTATTTGCCGTCAACACCTTCTCAATAATTGGACTTGTAATATAATAAGGAATATTTCCTGCTATAACATAATTTTCGCTAATTGACAAAAAGTCAAAATCTAAAATATCACCATGAATTACCTCTAAATTCTTACCCGGAAAAGATTTTGGCAAGTTCTCGGCCAAACGGTCATCATATTCCACGGCAATCACCTTGTCAAATCGCCTAAGTAGCGAGGAGGTCAAGGTCCCAAGTCCAGGGCCAATTTCTAAACATGTCTCGATTTTTTCGGAAGAATCATAGGCGCTCCCATAAGCCGCTAAATCCGCAATTTCATCTAATATTGCCCGATTTTTAAGCCAATGTTGGCCAAGAGATTTTTTAGTACCAACCATGCGCATACCACCAAGCTAGTGCCTGGCTCCAACCACCATAACGACCATTTACATAACCAATCATCCAACGAATCTGTGTAACCGGATTTGTCTCCCAGTCGGACCCCACCGTAGCCATCTTGTTCCCCGGCAAAGCCTGTGGAATTCCATACGCCCCAGACGAAGCGTTACGAGCATCCACTCTACAACCACTTTCGCGGTAAATCAAATCAAGCGCACTATCTAAATCGGCCTCACTCACTCCTGCCGCACGCGCCCATTCCGCGCAAGTCCCCCATTCAGGACGAATTGAGCGTTTAACGCCTACCGCCACTATTCTTGCTACCGGTTCACGAATTACTTCTTCTTTGATTAGCTCTCTTGATACCTCCTGATTATCTTTATAAAGCACATTATAATACACCCTTTTAGCACCAACTTCGCCTAGTTGCCTTACCTCAGTTGTACCGGCAGGCATATTTGCGTCATTTATCTTTTCCTCGACAAATGGGATCTCCTCCTCAACGGTCAAAGTGCGTCCACCATTTCTAGTAATCTGATAAGTATTTGCAACACCAGCCTCCAAAAAGGTCGTGCTTGGCACCATTTTCATCTCATCGCCATCATACAAAGTCAACCCTGCTTGCTCAACTATAGTATTATAATCATAACTTGCCGTCATTAAGTATTTTTCAACATTTCCATCCTTAACAACTACCGGCCTAGCCCGATAAATATTAATAAAGAAATCATCAACGTTAATTTCAGCCTCAACACCAGGATCCACAATATCACCATTATTAATAATAATCCCGGCTCTATTCAAGGCCTCACCAACGGTTTTTGCTTCAGTTTTTACTGTTAGTTTCTCGCCATTGTCATAAAAAGTGACATATTTTTTTGCATTTTCCTCGTAAACCAAAGTATCACCTTCGGCATAAGTCGAGGTCGAATTGGTTTTGATCAAGCATCCAAAAAACAAAACCAAGGTGAACATTATCACCAAAACCAGAGCCTGATCGAATCTTCTCGAAAGTCTCATGCTTATATTATATCACACATATCAAAAACCAACATAAAAACCCGCGTCTAAACGGGTCTTTATTAACTAATTCCTAGGTGGTCAAATTTAGCCAAAACAGCTCTACACTCTCCACCCTTTTCTCCCAATGGTTTAGGCCCCTTTCAACGTCGGATCAGGTCCAAACCTGATTCTATTTTAGCATAGGCATAAACGTTGTCAACCTTGTTTTTTAAGAATTTTTGTTGTTTAATATAGTTCTCATGCTTTACATTTTTACAGAGATAAATTTCAAAAACCGAACAAAAATCACTTGACAAATATAATAATATATTTTTGAAACATTTGAAATCGCCCGGCTAAAAATTACAACGGTTACGAATTCGAATACGAAACTGCAATTTCGTTAAGAATTCGACTAATCCGTTGTGATTTTTACATGGCGAGATTTCAAGTTGAAAAAATATATTAGTATATTTGGATATGTTATAATCATTCTCATGAACTGGAGGAAATGGCTAGATGAATTTGTTTTAGCCGGCAAGGGCATTATTCTTGCCACCAAAGAAAAACGCTTCTGGTGTGGCTTTATTCCAAGTTTTGTCCTTTTTGGCATCCTCATGAATCTCTTGCAAGGAGGCTTCTCAAAATTTGAACTCATGGGCGCACTTGGCTTTCCTGAAAGCTTCAAAATCATCTGGAGCAGCTTCATCGCAATCTTTGGCGTAAATCAGCCATTTCTAGATTGGCTGCCCATCTTTGCTATTTCGCTCTTGCAAGGAATCCTGATCGGCCTAATCGCTTTACTCTGGAAAAAGAAAAATGACCAAAACTCCGCCAATCTCGAACGCGCTGGCCTCATCACCGGACTAATTGCGCTCGGCGCTGGCTGCCCCACTTGCGGCACCACTCTGCTTACCCCACTCCTTGGCGCAATCTTTTCTACCGGCAGCCTTGCCATCGCCGGCACCATCTCAACTATCGTCACCATTCTCGCCATTATAATTGCAATTCTATCGCTCAAACGCCTTGGCGAAGAAGTATATGTTACAATAATTAATGAAAAGTACCTCGCACGCAAAGAAAAGGAGCAAAGTGAAAAGAGCACTTAGAATTCTGGGCATCATAGTAGTCGTAATATTAATTTTTGCCGCCATCACCGCCAGCATGGGCGCAAAACCTTCAAACGCCGAAAAGATCTGGGACGAAAAAATGACCATCGGCAACATCGACGCCAAAAATTACTTTATAGTTTATTCCGATCTAGTTTGTCCATATTGTATTGCGTTCGAAAACGCCATCGTAGAACATGAAGAAGAGTTTCAAAAATACCTCGAAGAAAACGACATTCTCTACGAAGTGCGCCTTTCTGACTTTCTTTACGAATATGGCGAGGCTAAAGCCATTAATTCTCGTTACTCCGCTGAAGCCACCTACTGTGCCAAAAATGAGAATAAGTTTTGGGATTATTATAATCTAGCTGTTACGACTGTCTGGAATGATTTCTTTAAAGAGTCCGGCAAATCTGCCGTCAAAACAATGGGGAGCCTCAGCAAAGATTATTGGATCAAAATTGGCAAAAAAGTTGGTCTAGGCGATACTTTTGAAAACTGCGTCAAAGATGATGAGCCACTTGCCGAAATCGTAGAAAACGCCGCTAAAACAGTCAAACTTGCAAATGGCATGCCATATTTCAAATTCAATAGCTACACCAGCTCAGGTTTCGACCTTTCTTGGGGCTGGGAATATGTTCAGATGTACTTCCAAGCCGGTCTAGAAAGCTAAGGTTTAAATAGCTTTTCGTTTTTTATACTATCAGGCAAATAATTCTTATCTAAATGAAATCCCGCCTCCCATTTTTGACCCTTACCATAGCCTAAATCTTTCATGAGTTTAGTAGGCGCATTTCTAAGCCACACCGGCACTGGCTCGTTTGGAGCTTTGCGCGCCAATTCTAACGCCTTAAACCACGCATCCGTCGTTGCGCGTGATTTTTTGGACTTAGCCAAAGCCACTGTCGCGTGAGCCAAAATCAACCCAGATTCAGGCATCCCCACTCTTTCCACCGCTTGGAAACACGCCGTTGCCAGGCTAAGTGCACCATTCCCCGCTAATCCAATATCCTCCGATGCAAAAATCACCATCCGTCTCGCAATAAACTTAGGGTCCTCACCCGCCTCCACCATTCGCGCCAAATAATAAAGCGCAGCGTCAACGTCGCCTCCTCTCATCGACTTAATAAATGCCGAAATAGTGTCATAATGTTTGTCGCCCTTCTTGTCATAACCTGGCATCTTTTTACCAGCCGCCTCTAGCACGACTTTTTCGTCCACTTTCTCAGCTAGCGACAAAGCCAATTCTAAATCACCCAACGCCGCTCTTGCGTCGCCACCAGACAATTCCGCAATCAAATCTAGTGCTTTTTTAGAAACTCTCTTACTAGCCTTCTCAGCTTTAACTGCCCGATTAAGTACTTCTAAAATTGCTTCTTTAGAAAGTGGCGCCACTACCACCACGCGTGACCGACTAAGCAACGGCGAAATTACTTCAAAAGACGGATTCTCCGTTGTTGCTCCAATCAGAATAATTAAACCAGATTCTACGTGTGGCAAAAACGCATCTTGTTGCGCCTTATTAAAACGATGAATCTCATCCATAAACAAAATCGTCCGCGTCTTTAAATTCCAATTTAGTTTTGCTCGTTTTACTACTTCTTCTACATCTTTCTTGCCAGCCGTTACTGCAGATATCTCTACAAAATCTGCGTTAAACTCATGCGCCAAAATTCGTGCCAAGGTAGTTTTACCAGTCCCAGGTGGACCCCAAAAAATCAAATTCACTGGTTCGCCCTTTTTAACAACCTCCGTCAAAATCTTGCCATCACCAACAATCTCATCCTGACCCACCACTTCAGATAACTTTTTCGGCCTCATCCTCTCAGCCAAGGGCACTCTATTCATGTATATATTATATAAGAATTCTTTACAAAAATTAATTCTTTATGCTAAAATTAAGCTAATATTAACTAAAGGAGTTATAAATGGATTACTCTGATCTTAATCAAATATTAAATAGTTTGGATAGCAGCAGCAGCTACACAACTAGTACTAGCAGCCTTTACGGCACTGCAGCTAGCACAGGTATTTGGCTTATCATCGCACTGATCCTTGCTATCATCGGTGGTATCTTGGTTCATTTTCTATTTGTCAAAAGCAAAACCGAACCAAAAGGCAAGTTTCTTAAATGGCTAAAGGACTTCCTCGCCTTCAAGGTTATGTGGATTGAGCCAATTTTGAAAGTAGTCTATTACATTGCCACAATTTTCGTAATCCTCTACTCCTTCACTTATTTTGGCATGTTCAACGTTATGGGCGGTTTGGCATTCCTTATGTTCTTACTTACTCTCGTACTCGGGCCAATCATTGTACGCTTATTCTATGAAGCAACCATGATGTTCATCATGATCTGGCGCAACACTAAAGACATTGCCGACAACACCAAAAAGTAATTATGTCGACAAAATCCCCTCTTAAAAGAGGGGATTTTTGATGCCGATCGTATTACAATTAGACAATTATGCCATACCTGTGGTATAATTAGCAGTGTGGCTCTGTAGCTCAGTTGGTAGAGCAGAGGCCTGAAGAGCCTTGTGTCAC
>CAYYYH010000002.1:0-26203 GCA_964476395.1 uncultured Candidatus Saccharibacteria bacterium
CATTAATTCTATCTCTTGTAACTTGATTTATCATATCTTTATTATATCAAACTTTGCGTTAAAAATCAATGTTATAGATAATTTTAAACGTAAAGTTACGGAATCTATGCCATTGACATTGTATTTATTTTATTTTCGCTTTTCTAATAGAATATTCATATTGCCCGGTTCATGAAGCGTCGCGTTATAACTCTCATCAAGCCAACGGCATAAATCTTCGGACGGCACCGTTCCGTCTAGTAGGGCAGAAACCCAACCCCAGCCAGTATTCGGGTAGCCCTTAATGTATCCAGGTTGCTCGTATAGTGTCTCGGCAAGCTCTTTGTCGCGAATCTTAAAGCTCACGACGTCTACGGTTTTTATCTCCACCAAGTCCAAATTCGCTGCATGGTTTTACAAAGAATACCGCAAACCATTTACCGCTTGGTTGTCTAAAAACTGCATAATCTTCATGGTTAAAAGGAAGTTGCTCTTCATGGATCTTATATTTCTTCTCAATATAAGCTTCTAGTTGTTCTCGGATTGTTTGGTTTTTGGTCATGAGCAAGTCCTTTGTTTACTTACTACAATTATACCATTGAGTACAAATCTGCCATTACATATCAGTTTTCATCATTGTCTTGAATCTTGTTTGAGTTTGTCGAATGTCAAGATGTGTGATATAATATTGAGGCTTGAAACAGTCTTTTTGCGAAATAAAAACGACGTAAAACGCACGGCTAGAATTATTAATCATTAAGTTTAGAAAGAAGGTTATTTTTTGTGGAAAAGAATAAAGCTTTAGGCATAGAAAAGATAAGTAAACTAATTCGGAAGTTTGCCATTCCGTGTATTATTTCGCTATTAATCAGCGCGTTATACAACATTGTCGATCAAATATTTATCGGAAATTCTAGGCTCGGTTTTCTTGGTAACGCTGCAACTTCCATTGTCTTTCCGATTACAATCATTTCGTTTGCATTCGCTTGGTGTTTTGGCGACGGTGCCGTTGCTCTTATGAGCATCCGTCAGGGCCAAAAAGACGATAAAGGTGTGGCAAAAATTATCGGTAACGCCCTCACTGTAAACGTAATTGCAAGCTTAATTTTTATTGTGTTCTGTTTCATTTTTATGAATCCGCTACTGAAATTATTTGGCGCATCCGAAGCATCTTTACCACTCGCTGAGAGCTATTTTAGGGTTATTCTTTATGCTTCAACGGCTTCCATGATGACTAGTGTGTTGTCTAATATCATTCGCGCAGATGGCTCGCCAGCTTTTTCTATGACCGTAACGGTACTCGGCGCAGTCATTAATATTATTCTCGACCCAATCTTTATTTTTGGTTTCGATTGGGGTATCGAGGGTGCCGCCATCGCCACAATTATTGGTCAAATTGCTTCTTTCGCACTTGGGCTTTACTATGTATTCTTCCGCTCGCGCACGTTTAAGCTAAGACCTGAGAATTTTAAACCAGAGATAAAGACTATTCTTCAATTCACGAAGCTTGGTATCTCGACTTTTATTACGCAGATGTCTATTGTTGCGACTTCGCTCGTTGGTAACATGATGCTTGCTAAATGGGGCGCACAATCAATTTATGGTGCGGATATCCCGATTGCTGTAATGGGTATCGCAATGAAAGTATTTACTATCGTAGTTAATATTGTGGTCGGGCTTCTAGTTGGCGCACAGCCAATTCTTGGCTATAACTACGGTGCAGAGAAATATGATCGCGTCAAAGAAACTTTCCGCATCGCTATGATTGGGTCGATTATTGTCGGTGTTATTGCTACGATTATTTTCGAGTTCTTCCCAGATCTCGTAATTGATATTTTTGGAACCGAGAACGAGCTTTACATGGAATTCGCGCGCAAAATGTTCCGTATTTTCTTGCTGCTCGTGACATTCACTTTGTCTATCAAGGCTATCTCCATTTTCTTCCAGGCTGTCGGTGAACCGAAGAAGGCTACGGTCGCATCACTCATGCGTGATATTGTCTGCTTCGTACCGCTTTGTATTATCTTGCCGAATTTCTTTGGCGTCGAAGGTGTATTATATGCAGCGCCAGTCGCAGATGTTGTAGGTATTATAGTTGCTGGTACTTTGGCGATCAGATTCTATCGCGATTTGGGACGCAAAACACCTAGTGCCGTCGCTGAAAGTAGTGTTATTAAAGAATCACATCCCGGCGTCATCATTACGATTTCGCGCCAACACGGTTCGGCTGGAAAGGAGATCGGTAAGTTGGTAGCTGAGCGGCTCAAAATCCCATACTATTACAAAGAGCTATTGGCGGTTACTGCGAAAGAGTCTGGTCTATCCGAGAGCTACCTAAATGAACTGAATGCGCGCGACGAAGAGGGCATTATGCGCGATTTGTATCTCGGCTCCGCTCCTGCCGAATATGCAATTAAGGCCCAACGCCAGGCGATACAAACCATTGCTAAACACGGTTCTTGCGTGATAGTTGGCCGTGCCGCCGATTACGTCCTAAGGAATCATAAAAAAGTTCTGCGTGTCTTTATTTCAGCACCAGACGACTATCGTATTAAGAAGCTAAAAGAAATGTATGGCGATAAACCTGCCGAAGCAAAGAAGTCCATTAAAAAATCTGACATGAACCGCGCATCATACTATAATGCTATTTCCGGTCTGGAGTGGGGCAAACGTGAAAATTACGACATTTGTCTCGATAGTTCAATTGGAAATGAAGAAACTGCCAAAGTGATTGTAGAATACGCCAAAAACGCAGAATAGGCTAAAAAATAGGGTAATCCTTTTTAGGTATAACCTCGTTTTAGAGGTTGCGCCTTGCGGCGGTATTAATCATCTTTCAGATTTGTATAATATTCTCGTTTGCCAGAAATGAAATCATCATACTGGCTCTTTTTCCAGGCGATAAAGTCCAGAGTCTGTTTTAGCTCGGCAATTTGTTTATGTGTATCACGCTCTTTACGCTCAAGCATTGCCTTGCGTTCTAGCAGGGTAGATTTACCCTGCATGCACAACCTCAAGTACTCTTGGATTTCTTCTATAGACATTCCGCATTGTTTTAGCGTCTTTAAGCTTTCGAGCCAACCTAGGTTATGGTAGGTGAAGATACGACGATTATTCTTGTCGCGTTTATGAAATGGCACTAAACCTTTATTGCAATAGAATTTCAAGGCGTCGTAAGTTAGCCCAGTAATGTCGCAAGCTTCTTTCATTGTGTATAACTTTTGCATGAAAACTACCTTTCGGGTATTGACCGGGTCTAACACCCGCTTGTTAAAATTATATCATGGATAAAAAGATTATGGGCGGAGTCCTGGTTATCGTAGGCGTGGCCGCTCTCTCGGTAGGGGCCTTTTTTATTGCGCGCGATAATACTGGTGGCGCCCCAGAACAACAAATTAACAAAGGAGCTAATATGAAAGACGGCAAAAATTTAGTAATCTACTTCTCGCAGTCTGGGAATACCGAGAAGTTTGCAAATATTATTCACGAGCAGGTCGGTGGAGATATTAAGAAAATCGAAACCGTAAAGGCTTATCCGGAAGTATATGACGACCTCGCCGATGCCGCTAAGGCCGAGAAAGATAACGATGAACGCCCGGAATACAAAGACCTGAATCTTAATCTTGCCGATTACGACAATATTTTCGTTGGTTATCCAATGTGGTGGTATACGCTCCCGATGGTGATGTATAAGTTCTTTGAGGATTATGATTTCTCCGGCAAGAACCTGATCCCGTTCAATACTCACGAGGGCTCTTATGACGGCGGCACTTGGGATACGATTAAGTCCTGGGAACCAAATGCGAATATCCTAGATGGTCTTGCGATTCGCGGTGGCGATATTGGCGACGGGCCAAATGCCAACCCTACCGATCAAACCGAAACTGTTAAGAAATGGCTAAACGAAATTGGATTTTAAGGAGATAATATGGAATACACAGAATTAAATAACGGAATCAAAATGCCAACCGTCGGCATTGGCGTCTTTACTTTTACGCCAGAAGAAGCTGAGAAATCTGTCGAGGCGGCGCTTAGGTCTGGTTATCACCTAGTAGATACTGCTAACTGCTATGTGAATGAACGCGGTACCGGACGTGGCATTAAAAACTCAGGCGTAAAGCGTGAAGACGTCTTCGTTTCTACTAAACTCTGGCCAACTGAATATGAAAATCCAAACGCCGTAGATGAAACTTTGGAGCGCTTAGGGTTAGATTATATCGACCTATTATTCTTGCACCAACCAGGTGGAAACCCGATAGCCGGCTATAAGAATATTGAAAAAGCCGTGCGCGAGGGTAAGGTTAAGGCGATCGGTCTTTCTAATTTTGAAGATCCAAAACACTACGAGAAGATTATGGAAATTGCCGAGATTAAGCCGCAAGTCATGCAATGTGAATGCCATCCGTATTTTCAACAGGAGGAGCTCAGGAAAAATATTCTTGAGCCGAATAATATTAGGCTGATGTGCTGGTATCCGCTCGGACATGGTGATAAGAGCCTTGTCAATGAGCCGATTTTTGCGAAACTTGCCGAGAAATATGGCAAATCGCCGGCACAGATTATCTTGAAGTGGCACAACCAAATGGGATTTATAGTCATTCCTGGCTCACGCAACCCCGAGCATATTAAGGAAAATGCCGACATCTTTGACTTTGAATTGACTGACGATGAGATGACAGAAATCGCGAAACTTAATAAAAATGAGCGCTATTATTACGCGACGGACGAGCAACTGAATCAATATGCGGCATATAAACCGGAGTACGAGAAGGAGTAGAATGGAGCCGACATTTGGACTAGGGCAACCAAACGATGCTTTTGCGCAGTATTTTAGTGGCAAAAGTTTCTTGAACCCCCTAACGGACATAGAAAGAGTAAAACTATTTGCCGCAAACGTTACTTTTGAGCCGGGTTGTCGTAATAATTGGCATATTCACCATGCAAAATCTGGTGGCGGACAAGTCTTAATCTGCGTTGACGGTGAGGGTTGGTATCAGGAAGATGGCAAAGAGCCGCAGAGCCTAAAAGTAGGCGACGTGGTTTCGATCCCGCCAAATGTCAAGCATTGGCATGGGGCAAAGAAAGATTCGTGGTTCTCCCATATCGCTATTGAGGTTCCAGGCGAAGAAACTTCGACCGAGTGGTGTGAACCAGTAGAAGCAGAGGAATAAATGGAATACATTAAGTAATGGTCTATTCAAGCTCATTGTTTGTAATATCAATTGTGGACAACCGCATCAGTTCGTTACATTTTGTCACGGACTGGGATGGATGGTAGACTTAGCCCATATTGACTTTTTGGGTCTGATTTGATATAATGTAAACATATCACGACGCAGGGATGCACCGAACGGAGAAATACCTAAGGCGAACCTGCTTTTTTGATTGTCGGACTATTTCTTTTTGAATTCAATCTTTCTTCTTACTAAGTGCGCTTTCTGCATGTTCGCGGAAGACGACAATATACCCATATTTCTGGAGAGCATTATAGAGGTCTTGATTCTTTGGGTCATACGCGCCTATAAAGTAGTAGGCTTCGCTTACGTTATATTTCTGGCTAAGATATACGCGAAATCTATTTAAATCAACATTCCAAGACGGGCCTGGTCTTAAACGTGCCAAGCTTGAGATTTTGTCCATCTATGAATGCTTGATTGCTCATATTTTATATTATATCATTTTCCTTAATCTTTAGATCATAATCACTAGCTGTACCATTGACATTGTATTCCTTTTATTTTCTCCATTGCCATTGTTTTAAGCCTCTACGGCTCCAGTTAAGCCATATATTCTTAAAAGTTCGAACGGAGCGAAGCGACGTCCCCATCTCTTTGCCTGTATATGTATACCTCAGAACTCGCAGGGCATCAGCACGGGATAATCTTTCTTAGGTATAACCTTGATCTTAGCCGTGTATTCGGGGTGGTCAATACACCAGTCCACAACCATGCAAAGCCGAGCAACAACGTCTGGTCGCCCCTCACCATTTTTTTGTGCCAAAAAAAGGGACTCGTTCTTCAAATCGAGTCCCTCCCAGATCACCATTTTTTATTTAACAAATTAAATGTAGATGTTTTCGTCTTCCCAAGTTTTACATTCAAAATTATAATTTCTACCAGATTGATCCTTCATTTCATTGATCACCTTTATAAGGTTTTTTACGCCCGAAGAGTGCTCTTTTGCTATAATAATCCCTTTCCTGGGGTGAATCTTTTCATATACCAATCCATCCCAATACATACGTAACTGATAAACGTCTTTTGCGCTCGTCTTTTCCTTTTTTCCTTCATAAATTATCACTTCGCCTTGACGGCTCAAATACAAATCAATCCTTTCCCTATCATTATCCGATCCAGTAGACCCAAAAACAAACTTCTCCCTCTCAACAATTAGTGGTTGATAATCTGCCAACTGGCTTTTCTTAATTCTCTCCAATTCTTCAAACAGATCCGTCTCTCTCTCAGTTTCCTTAAGATTCTTTCTAGGCTCAGTCAAATTCTTCTTAATCCACTCATACAGTTTTTCAAGCTTTTCATCCCCTTCTTTAAGTCCGTTCTTCGAAGTTCTCGTTTCTGGCAAGAATTTCACATTGTCAGCCTCAAGGTTAATCACTACCAATAGATAGTTATATGCGTTATGCTTCTCTATACCCCAAATCTCCTTAAAGAGATTCGAACACATCAATCTACCGTTAAACCTTAGTTCCACACCAGAAGACGCCATATTCCTACGATAATACTTTCTTGTTACGTCATTATGGAATGGGGTTCGAGTTATTTTATTGCCATCACCATCATAGTGTTCTCCGCTATCCTTTATCGCCCCAAAATGATAATTAATCTTTACCCGCCCATTTCCTAAATCGTAATCTTGAGAACCCTCACCTGGCTCAATTTCAATATCATTATCCCATTTCGGAAGAATCGGTTCTACTTGATACTTTTCTTCTTTACCACCATCCTCCGCGATCACAAGCTGTATTGTCGCCAGTTGCTTGTATAGCACATGTGAATAAACAAAACCCAAATCCTCATACAAGAGATCACACAGCGTCCTAAAATTAGTCACCCCTCCTTTTATGCCCCTAGACAAACTATTAAACATATCACGGCTACATTTAAATTTTATAATAGTGCCCGTTTGTCCAAAAAACGCACCTTCTTTTGGCCAGTGTTCTTCGCTCAATATCTCTCCCGTAAAATCTGATATCTTATATGGATGAGAGATTTTTCTGAATTGATGCTTCTTTAAATCGTCCTCTGTTCTAGTATAAATCGACCAATGATTATTAGCCGGATTAGCTGAGGCGAGTGCATGTTTCATCCCAAAACCATGTTCATTATATGTGCTTTCTGCGCACTCACGTGAACCAAGAGTAAATGCTTGGTCCAAATCTTTAATCCCAGTCCCACTATCCTCAATTATTATTCCAATGTCCTTAACATCTTCTTTTATTATCCCTTCCTTAACTTATTGCAATTATAGCACAATCTCTTTTTTCAATTCCTGCCAAATTCTTACCATCGCCCATGTATCAAGCTCACAATAGCGAAGCAAATTTTCTCGAATTCGAGCTTTTTCATTCATTGACGTCTCTTCGCTATTCATCTTGATCCATTCAAACGAAGCCTGATCGCCATGGTTAATCGGCAACTCTTTGTAAGAACATTCTGGACACATTACCGGAAGAACCTTCTTTATACTCCAGCTACAATGAAAATTTTTATCAATATAAAACAATTTTTTAAAAGCATCGCCAAGATCTTTAATCCTAGCATTGATAAACATTATTTCTTCCGCCAAATCTGGATAGCTTTCAGCAGCTCTTCTATTTACGCCCTTCTCAAACATCTCATTCCAAACAAGTATCGTTCCAGAGGTCCCAACATGTCTTATCATGTCTTCCACCGTATATCTCAAAGGACAATCATTCCCTTCATATATATACTCATGATGAGTTATCGTTCCATCTACCTGAACAACGTGCAAAGAATACTGAGTCGCTAGATTCTGATACGGCCTAATGCCATCAAACTGCGGGATTGGATCAGAAACAGTTTCATAATCAAGAAAATATATTGGATACTCATACGAAGCCAAAATCTCTTTAATTTTTTTCGACTCAATCAAACGATTCGTTTTACCTTTATACACCTGAATTAATCTCTCGTTTCTATTATTTAACGCAAAATCTGAAGGGACGTCCGTAATGCCTAAAATTCCTTCACTGCGTAATTTTTTGATACTTGTACGAGATCTAGCAAACATTTCATAAATATTATGTTCAGGTAAGTTGGGATGACATATTTCCTTGCATCCACAAGTTCCTGGAGAATAACAAGCTTCAAACGCATCACATTCCTCTGCATCTACCACACTAATCATTTCTTGACGAAATTTCAAAACATCATCTTTTAATTCTTTGATTTCCTTATTTATTTTTACTACCCGAAAAAGAAGATCCAAGTCCAAATTACCTTTGCGTCGATAGTTTGCATTTAACATCAAAAGATAATAATTTTTAACCTTTATATTTTTTTCTAACACTAATGATTGAAAAGCTATGTCATATAAATTCGTCTTGTCGAGCTTAGGCTCATTTTCATCAAAAGTCGAACTCTTCACTTCATATAAATCATACGTATCAGTTTTGGGATCATAAATCAGCCCATCTGTCCGCACCAAAAAACTCTCACTTATAAAAGTTTGTTGCTTTTTCAGTATCTTTCCGTCAACTGCATAATTATGTTCAAGATAATCCATTGCAAGTTTTTCAACACGATAACCATCAGTAGCAGTTTTCTTATCAAAATCAGAAAAACTTGGGTGCCAAACACCATGATATTTTGCCCAAAGATGTCTTGGTGAATCTAGAAAAAGTCGTAAGTCAGTTTTTGATAAATACTTCCAAGACCTTACCATTTTCTATTTTGCGTATTCAACCGCACGAGTCTCACGAATCACATTTACTTTAATCACACCAGGATAGCTCATTGTCGCTTCAATCTTATTTGCAATATCACGCGCCAATTTCAACGCACTCAGATCATCAATCTGCTTCGGCTCAACGATCACACGTATTTCTCGTCCTGCCGAAATCGCGTAAGCCTTGTCGATGCCAGGGAACGAAGTTGCAATATTTTCAAGGTCCTTCATTCTTTCCGCAAAATTCTCTGCTGAAATATTTCTCGCACCCGGACGCGCTGCGCTCATTGCATCAACAATTTTTACAATAATTGCTTCCGGCGTAGTCGGTTCAATATCGTCATGATGTGCCGCAATTGCATGCACAATCTCGTCTGGCATACCATATTTTTTTGCTAGCTCTGCGCCAATATCAGCATGCTTACCTTCGATTTTATGAGTTACAGCTTTACCCATGTCATGCATCAAAGCCGCCGTCTTAGCGATACGCTTATCCGCACCAATTTCTTCCGCAATCATCCCTGCTACATGTGCCATTTCAACAGAATGAAGTAATACATTCTGCCCATACGAAGTTCTAAACTTTAGTTCACCTAAAAGATGTACTAATTCGCGCGGTATTCCCACAATACCAACTTCTCTTACCGCATCCTCACCCGCACGCACAACTTCTTTTTCAATTTCTTTTTCGGCCTTTGCTACTGCATCTTCAATCGACGCCGGATTAATCCTACCGTCTTTCATCAAACGTTCCAATGCATATCTTGCCACCTGGCGCCTAATTGGATCAAATGAAGAAAGCACCACCATACCCGGCGTATCGTCCACCATAATATCCACACCAGTTGCTCTTTGCAAAGCCTGAATGTTACGTCCTTCTTTGCCAATTATCCGACCTTTCATGTCATCATCAGGCAATTTCAAGGCCGTAATTGTACGGTCTGCCGTCACCTCCGATGACATTCTCTCCATTGCCGTCAGTAGCATCGCCTGCGCGGTTTCGTCTATATCATGCTTTATCTCGTTTTGTTCTTTTACTATCAAACCAACTAAATCTTGCTTGATATCATTTTCCGTCATCTTCATTAATTTCTCGCGCGCATCTGCCTTCGACAATCCAGCGATCTTTTCTAATTTTTCGTGTTGTTTAGTCCTTATTTCGCGTATTTCATTCTTAAGCTCTTCGATTTCCTTTTCTTCTTTTACTAACTTATCAGATTTCTTCTCTAACTGATCAAGCTTTGCATCCAAAGCTGTTTCGCGCTCCACTAAGCGATTCTCCGTTCGCTTCCACTCTTTACGGCGATCACTTTCTTCGGCCTGACTTTTTTCAGTTATTTCGGCAGCTTCCTTTTTAGCACTTAGTACAATATCTGATGCTTCACGCTTCGCTTTTCGCACTAAATCTTCTGCCTTATCTTTTCCACCATTTTCTTTGCTCTTATTGTATGCAAAAATACTACCAGCCCCAGCAGCTATACCTACCACGGCGGCAACAATCGGGATTATTATTTCCATATTGCCCTTTCTAAATGTCTTTGTCGGTATTTTCCTGATACCAACGTTTTAACAAATATAAATCAAATTAATAAATTTCCACCTCTAATTATATCACAAAAATACCAAAAAATAAACAAAAAATCTACCACAATTAGCACTCTTGACTAAGGAGTGCCAAGGCGCTATAATACCTTATATGACAAAACGTGACTATTATGAAATTCTTGGCGTTTCCAAAAACGCATCTGATGACGAAATTAAAAAAGCTTTTCGTAAGCTTGCTCTCAAATATCATCCCGACAAGAATCCTGGCGATAAAGAAGCTGAAGCTAAATTCAAAGAAGTCTCCGAGGCACATGAAGTCTTAAGCGACAAACAAAAACGCGCTCGCTACGATCAATTTGGCCACGCCGGAGTCAATGGTGCTTCCGGCAATCCGTTCGGCAACGGCAATCCATTTGGTAATGGTAGTTACAGTTATAATGGCCAACCCTTCGATATTAATTTTGGCAGCTTCGGTGGTATCGACGACATCTTAGGTAGTCTCTTTGGTTTTGGCGGCAACGCTCGTCGTCAACGTCGCGGCGCCGACTACCAAACCACCGTCACGCTAACCTTTGAAGAAGCCATTTTTGGCACCACTAAACAAATCTCCACCAATACTGGAGAATCCATGAAAATCAAAATCCCCGCTGGCATCGATGACGGTATGTCTATTCGCCTCACGGGCAAAGGCGGTGAAGCACCCGAAGGCGGCCAAAAAGGCGATCTCTACGTCCATATTCGTGTCAAACCCCACAAACATCTTACGCGTGAGGGCGCCATTATCCTTTCCGAAGAAACCATTAGCATGGTTGACGCTGCTCTCGGTTGCGAAATTGAGGTCGAAACTGTTGATGGCAAAATTACCATGAAAGTTCCTGCCGGCACCCAGTCTGGCACTCCATTCAAACTATCCGGTCATGGCGTCCCGTTCCGCGCTGACGGCGATCGTGGCCCACATATTGTCACCATTATCGTCGAAACTCCCAAAAACCTCAGCAAAAAACAAAAGGAACTCTTAGAAGAATTCAAAAACTCCAAAAAACACAGCTTCTTTCGCTAAAGCTATTATTGATTTACTAATTCACCATATTCATTTATCACGCGAGCTTCATCTTCACAGTTGTAAAAATAAAACGCAACATCTTCCAAACTATATCCTAATCCAACCATAAAATCATCAAAGCTCGCCAACGCCTGGTTTTTTCCATCTTCTTCCACCTTTCTGCAGAAACAAGTCGTATCACATTCAGAATAATATAATTTTACTCGGAGATCTCTATCTTCACCATAATATTCTGGCTCCATTACTAAACTATTATCTTCAAGTCGATAGTTTATCGCCCTCATAATCAGGGCTACTACCGTTTGTGCCGAATACATGCTATCGTTCTTGCACCCAAAATCATCATAAATCATTTCATCCTCATTTAGACAAGTCACAGCAACATTAACATTTGGTGAAATGTATTCATTATTTTTTTTATCCGACCACACATAAGCCGCTCTATATGATTGCTCTATACTCGGAATATCAACAATAAAATTAACATAATTGATATTCGCATCTTCATAATATTTGCTTATTAAGCTTCCTTCTCGAATAGAAAATCCATTTTTTATGACTTGATTCGTAGGATTGTTATGAGAAACTGCCCGATAAACATAAAACTCAATTTCATCTCTCCCAAAATCCGGCAAGCCTGGAACTTCTTGGTTTAACCCAGCCACGTCCACCTCAAGCATAATTCTCTTTGGTTCTAAAATCTGTCGTATAGATACTATCGCAACAATAATAAATAATACTTGTATGATTACGGCAGCAATCTTTATTGGATCAACTCTAACTTTCTGTTCGTTATTCATTTCGTAAATTTCTCCGTTTTTAACTTCCCATCAGTATATGCGTATCTATATGCACCACTAGTAGCCGTAGACAACGAAATTTCATTTACTTCGGGAAATCCATATTCTACACCACAGTGTGCTTCACCAGTATACATTACGCCTCTCTCTTCGTCGACTCCTAACACCACTCCAGTATGTCCATATTGCGTCCCAAAACCCGTACTAAAAATAGCATAAGCTCTCGGAGTAGTCCCACCATCTTCTAAACCATAACTCCTAATTAGTGTTCCTGCATAGCCAACGCCATTATCGGTACCCGCCCCAGGCCCATAATCGGTATAGTTATTCACAAACCATTGCGAAAATGCCACACAATTATTTAGCGTTCCATTTGCACATCCAGCATCGCCAACTATCCCATTACCAATTACTATACCGTTAGTTGTATTTTCACCATAAGCTCCCGTCTTTCGCTTTATTGCCTCATTGTAATACGGTTTAATGAATTCTTCCGCTTCCTCTTTAGTCATTCCTCCAGCCTTCAGCCCACCTTCGCTTCCTTCACAAACACTATTACAAGCCTGGCCATAATAAGTCAAAGTCCACCACCCATGAGGTATCACAGAGTTTAGCATTTGTCTCCTATTTACATACACGCCGTCGCCTATGTCACCAGTTGGCCCAACGCTTACTCCACTCGCATCAACCTTCCACTGCCCCATCGACGGATCAAACAACAAAACCGCGTCTTTTTCGGCATCATAATGATCAAGCAACATATAATGATACCCGCTTGTAAATTTTGACGGACCTTCTCCTCCGTGAACTTCAATGATTATTTTCTTTCCACTTTTTAGGTTATCTACTAATGTGTCCCAATCAGAGTCTTGATAGTATTTTTCACTGTTTTCATCCAAACGGCCACCTTCTATCTTAATACCGGTATACTTTTCAATCGCACCATTTTGATGATTATTCGGTTCCGACCCCATGCACCCATTATATCCATCTTCTTTAGCCGCAGACCTAATAGCATTAAATACCTGACTATTATTCATCCCCTCTCCAGTAAACATATAATAAGCCGCATAAAGCGACATTATGCCGCAACCCGAACCGGCTATCGTATAACCATCATTAGAGCCCGGACACATCGCTTCGTCCTTCCAAGTACCAAGACCCTGATTAAATGTATTTAAACCTTCTAATCGTCTTTTATATGCAGAATCCTTGTAAGACGAACTCATCGCGCAATTAGCCGTACTACCCACTGCTTCTGCAATCAATTCTGCCAACAGCTTTTTTCCCGCGTCCGTCGGATGTACAATTGCATATCCTTCATCTAACACATAATCCGACTGTTTGTCTCGCACCGCTTTATTCCAATCTACTATATACACATTGCTATTATTTTCGGCAACCTTACGATACATCTCCGCAACAGCATCAGTATTATTTTTTGCGTCACCTTCTTTCCCATTATATGGCGTTACCAAAAATAGTTTTCGTTGTTTACCTACTAAATCTATAACTTTATTAATAGTTTCTTCTGTTGCCCCTCCAAGATTAGTCCCAAGCTCCCATATTACATTTTCTTTTAACGAATTGTTGTCTACGGTCAAATCACTGCAATCACCAGAAGAGTTTTGATTTTTAACCTTTCCAGAACCAGAAGCTATAGTCCTTAAAACCTCAAGCCCGCCCTTATCATCATCGCACGCCCCCGCGCTTGTCGGATGTCGTGATCCAACCTTAGACATAAAAGCTCCCGGTAATTTTTCTTGCAACTCTTTTTCAGACATCACCGATATCGAATCACCTATAAGCGTAATACCACCACTTACTCCCTCTGTCAAATTAGAAGACGAAATAGAAGATGATGTTGCCGTACAAGTAAAGTTCTTATATTCTTCATAATAACCATTAGCCGCCGCAGCACGAGCATAAAGCTCAGAATCTCCCCCATCATACCCACACGCAGCGCATACTTCGATATTGTGTGCCCAATATCTAGCAGCCTCCCCAACGTCTGTAATACCCTTAAAATGATTAAGTATATCTTCGCCTTTATATTTAGGAATCCATTCGTTAATAAAATAATTGAATTCTAGCTCAAGCAAACGATCAACTACATCTTGACCAATTTTTTCAGCCAATTCATCACCAGTCGAATAGCAAGTATTAGAAGGATCCTTGAAATACTGCAATAAATCCGGTGCCTTATCATTAACATAATGAAGATAATCACTTAAACCCGTGGTCAAACCGAAATCGCCAACCCCAACACCACTAGTTCTACCTTCATATAAATCATCCCAACCTACTACAAAACTGCACGTCGACAAACTCACAACCTTGCCATACTCCCACTTTACTGGCTGGAATCCCCCTTCTCTAGCAACATTGCCAAAAGCAGCAGCCGTATGTATTGGATCAAAAGATTGTCTTAAAATTGACCAAATTTTTTCTTTTACATTATCACCACAAACACCAGAAGAAGATCCGCCAATACATGCGCTAGGATCATAAAATAAAATATCATTTTGAGAAAAGGTCATCATCTGTTGATCCGTAAGATTGCTACCGCCTATCCTTTGGATAGCAAATACGCCATTAGGGCTATTCAAAGAAATCAATATAACAGAAATAACTGCACCAAAAAGAACTAATAATGAACGTTTCGAAGTCCTCATCTTATCAATAAACCTTATAGACAATTTCGTAATCCTCCATATTAAAACCTTCCTCTTCTAGCCTCTCGTTAACAAGGTTTTTGTCGTCAGTTAATATCATAAAAGCCTCGATACAAAGATATTTAGTACACGAACTTCTGTCAGATGCTCGACGCATAGTCAAATCATAAGCCATAATATCTCTACCATCCACCGATTCATACTTAGTATAATCAATCGGCAATTTCTGTTGATATAATTCTACTTCTTTTTCCATTTTTTCAATAAACGCCTCAGCCGATGTATCCTGATCCATAGTAATATTATTATCGGCCGAACCAATTCTCGCTAATTCAAGAAAAGAAGCATAATTATTATCTAACGTATAAAAATCAAAGTTTCCGTCAGCGGATAAAAATGTTGTTATATTAAAAATACTATCCAAATCAGCGTCAACCGAAAAAGTTTTTGTGCTCAATCCCTCGCGAGAAATCTGAACCTCATGCACACCAGGATTAATTCTAAAAGTATTCTCTTTGTAATTATGGCCATCAATCAACACTACAGCGTCAAGCGGAGCAACATTAACTTCCACCGTAACAGTCTTTTTCGCGTCGATAATCATCAACAATATTATAATAAACACAACAATCGCATCAAAAGCCAAAAAACCAATCACCCATTTATTCTTCAAGATAGTTTTTAATGAGAAGCCACTATTACCCATTTTTATTTTTATCACCCGGGTTAGTCGTAATCAAACCTTCCTCAGTCTCCGAAGCAATAATCTGAATATGTACGTGATTTGATCCTGCAAAGAATAATCCTTGCCCCACCGGGAAATTCGAAAGTCTCCGTTTTTCTTCTTCAGTCAATTTAAACACATCAGACAGCACATCAACTGCCGACACGGATTGTTTTAATAACAGTTGCATCGAAGAGTTCCCTACAATTGCCCGCCCCATCTTTGTACTCATAAAATCTTCCACATCTTGAGTAATCGTAGTAAGCCCCAAATAATACTTACGTGCTCGCTTTGCCAAACTAAACAAGAAATTCGCCGAATCTTCATGTTGCATTAACTGCCAAGCCTCATCTACGATCAATAATCTTTTCTTTTTCTCGGCTCTCACAATATTCCAAATGTGAGAAAGCACAATATACATTGCCACCGGCCTCAGCTCGTCTTCAAGGTCACGAATATTAAATACTACCATCTGGTTATTAATATCAATGTTTGATTGCTGCGAAAAAATTCCCGCAAAAGTACCAGTAGTATATTTACGCAAACGTGCTGCTAAATTCGGCCCTGATCCTCCCATATGTAGAAGCGTGTCATAAAGATTCGCAATTGTTGGCGGAGGCGACTGATGCGTTAATGGATCCGAAGTAATACCCACCCTTGCATAAGTATCAATTAATGCTTGATCAAGATCCGCCTCTTCATTTGCAGTCAAAGCTGGCACCACTTGTCCACCAGCCGTTGCCTGATTCCCGCCAAGCATTAACCTAAGTAACCCATGCAAAGTCACTAAATTTGCCCTTAAAGCATCGTTCGCATCTTCTGAATCTACTACTTTTGGTAAATCAAACGGATTAATCCTCACGTCTGAATTAAGCGACAATCTAATATAAGATCCACCCACCGCATCGCAAAGCTTTTGATATTCATTTTCCGGATCAATAATCAAAATTTCTGACCCTATCATCATCGAACGTAGTGCTTCAAGCTTCACTGTGAATGACTTACCTGCACCAGATTTCGCAAACACCACCATATTGGCATTTTCCAAACTAAACCTATCAAATATCACCAACCCATTGTTGTGCATGTTGATACCATACAAAATACCTTTATCTTGTGTAAGGTCTGCTGAAGTAAAGGGGAAAGATGTTGAAATTGCGCCAGTATTCATATTGCGCCGAATTTGTAACTGATCAGTACACTGTGGCATCACTGAATTCAAACCCTGTTCTTGCTGTGTATTTGCCACCTTCGAAAACACCATCTGTTGCCCAAAAATAGTCTCAATTTTTTGTTGCACAAATTTTAACTCGTCCAGAGAATCCGCCCAAAGCGTTACATATAACCCAAATCTAAAGAATCTCTCTGCACCAACCTGCAACTGGTCACGCAGCTCTTCTGTATCCGATAATGCCGCCTCTAGACCTGGGTCACGTACCTTTCCTTTTTCCATATTTAAATTCATCGAAGCTTCAAGCTGCGTAGCTTTCGTACGCAAATTCTTCATTACTACTGCAGATTCCACCGGATAAATGTACATCGACACATCTATCACTTCATCAATATTAATAATCGGTGAAAGCCAACCCGTAAAAATCGAACGTGGATACCCATACACATAGAGCGTGCGACCATACTTATTCCCAAGTCTAAAATAATCTGAATGGATCTCAATTGCTGATGGTGAAATCAAATCTCGTAAAGTATTGGTTCCTTGTTCAAAAGCTTGCTGTATGCGTGCCGCTTCCATAGCCTCAGCTTGAGCCGCCAGTTCTGCTTGAGTTGGTTGTCTCTTCTTAGCCATTATTCTCTCCCTTCCTTACATACATTGTCGCTAAATTCGCAAAATCCACTAGTGGCTCTCTCACCGCAGTATCTGGATTGTTAAAGTTATAATATAGCTCTGCTAGTTCCTTTGTATTTAACCTCACCGAATGAACTCCAATCTGGAATAAACCAGACATCACAGAATCTACACGGTTATTAATCTCGGTTACAGCCTTATCATACGTCGCCCGATCAATCCTAGTTACTTCTGGTACCTTACTCCTCGAAAAAGTCTTAAAAAAATTCTTCGTCTGTTGTAAAACCTTCTCCGCATCTACCGAAGTGTAATAAGGTATTATCACAAAGAAAGACTTATCCATAATATTAGCTTCCTGCGATAAAATGTCAATGAAGTTAATGTAATCATCCATCAGTACGCCAAGCAACATGTTGTCATTATTACGCCGAACTTCCATCAACTTTTCAATATATGGACCAATATCTACCCTTTGCGATCTTATCAAGATCTGAGTAGTAAACTTCAAAGAGTTAAGAAAATTCTGGTATGAGTATTCTACACCCTCACGCTCCGCATTAGACATTAAATCAAAGTTAATTGATTTACACGCCACTACCGCTCTAAAAGAGCCATCCTTCATAATCACCATATTGTCACGCAATTCTGAAATTAATAGAGTGGATTGCGTTGAAGTTGGTGACTCCTTGTTTGGAGAAATCGGCGTCGCTTGATTCGCCGCCATTGCCATCGAACCTATATTTGCCGCTGCAAAATTTTGTTGCGCTGGCGCATTCTGTTGACCAGGCATAATCATCTGTGGCGCACCTTGTTGAACACCCTGCATCGGCATCTGTTGCATATCCTGACCAGGCATGATCATCTGTGGTGCATTTTGATTATTTTCTTGCTGTGGATTCATAACCTAGCGTAACGAAATAAAAACTTCGCCCTCCTCCTTTTCTTTTATGCGATTAGCTTCTTTTGCAATCGTAGCAACGGAAAAATCAGCGTTAGTCGCTAAATCCATTATACTAGATTTTGGCGTAACCGGTTCATTTTTTTCTTCTTTTTCAACATTATTAACTATCGGCTGAGTCGGTTCACTCTTTACGCTATGTATCAACGGCGCAGTTTCTCTGTTAGTATCACCACTATTTTCTATCGCTTGGCGCATCTCCCGCATCACTTCCTCATGCCTTTCAACCTCGTCCTTTGCAATTGTACTCTCAAGTCTATCAAAATGTCCGGTTTCAAAAATGTCATTTGTCGTATTAGCTTCAGCCACCAAATCTTCCTGAACTTTATTATTGTCAACACTATTAATTGCTTGACCCCGACTATCCACAATCTCCGCAAGAAATGACAATCTATGTGTTGCTTCCTCACCCGTAATATCCCGCGCACGCGTGTCATCAACCACCTTTGGCGCCGAAACGCTGATCGTTGATTCTCTTTGTCCAGGTGTCCAAACTCTATTCCTTGGCTTTAAATAATAGGATAGCACTGCCGCAAGATACGTTTCCATTGGTTGATCTTTTTTAAGTGGCAACGCCAAAGCCCCAAACAACAGAATAAATGGAATTGGGATAATCGCAAGTAATGGAAAAAGCTGAAATAGCCCTACCATCAAAGCAATCAAACCAGCGGCCACCAAAAGATAAACGAACTGTCGAAAAGAAAACGGTCCGATTAATTTATCATCCGCCTCAACATCCTGAGGCACTTTATATTGCGCCATACACTATTATTATAGCACAGGCTTATGCTTTTTATAACAACTATGAAGACGAGATAATTCCATCCAGTAGTTCAACTGCCTTATCAATCAATTCTTGCTTTGTTACGGTAGCCTGATATCCCGAATAGAACTGTTCGAAATCATCCACGACTTGATCAGCTATCCCGCCAAAAGTTGACTCTATTGCTGTCACAGTAGCATCGTAAAACTCGTCCACCGTAGCACCAGTCATCGTATTGGTCAGTCCTACAAGCGAATCTCTAAAATTAGCCACATCTGCTGGAGTATATTGCCCATAATGATTATTGGGCATATTACCAGCATCCGAATCATGAGTTTGCCCCCTATCGGCCCTGTCTCGTTTTCGTCTATTTCTCTCCTGCGTCCGCTGAATCTCACGAGGATCATCAAGATTAAGCCAAGCTCGTACCCAGTCTTTAGCATTATTAGCAGCACCAGACCTACGCGTAGTGTAAATTTGTTCAAGCTTACCCTTAGAATCAAGCAATTGTCTAAACTTTGCCCCTACCATCTTTTGCCTTAACTCAGCAATCTCTCCAGCCACCCGATCTTTTTCTACTCCGTCAGGCAAATTAGCATACTCCGCCTGAGCACGATTCATTCGTTCAATATACTCTTCACGCTCAGCTCTCTCCTCATCAGACCAATCAGCCGCGTCATCCTCAATATATGCATCATACAAATGCTGCATTAGTGGCTCTCTGTAATCCGATCTCAGTCCCAAAATCTGATTTGGTGACTGATCAGCCAAATACTGTAATGTTCCTCTTTGGTAAAATTGGCGGACTTCTTCTTCATGCCCAGTCATACCATATTTTGCCATCGTACTTGGATCTTCCCAAATCGGCACAAGCTTGGTTTTGCCCGTTGCAGGATCTTGTTTTGAGATAAAACCAGTCTTCGACTTTACCGCGCTTACTAACTGCTCACTACCAGACAAGTATTTCAAACTACTTGAAATAAATGCAGCACCAGTTGCTTTTTCCACCTCGCCCTTCTTAGCAAGATAAGCATCCACATCCAAATGTTTATTACCATTAGCATCCACCGTAGTAAAGGCGTCTCTTAGACTCTGGTCATAGCTATCAAATGCTGTTCTTTCAAGATTATCAAGAGAGGTACCTTCCATCAACTCAGCCAAACCTTTCTTAGCAAACATTATCCTTTGTTGACCAGGATTTGCAGCATCCGGCTCCATATGATATCCCTTTATGTACTCATCATAATTAACGCTCACCACAGTTCGCGGATCATTTTTATCATATAGCTTCGCAGTTTCCATATTGATATATTTACCGAACCGCCTCAGCCATGGATCAGAATCTTTTACTTCAAACATGAGGAAACTTGCTATTGCCTGAGATGCATGAGTACCTAAAGTCAAACCATCATGATTTGCATCCTTTCGCATGATCGCCTTAATCTGCTCAAGCACCACATCCGTATCACCACGTTGATTGATCACTCTAAGGCCAGGCAAAATTGCATCAATATATTTAGCTGCATCTTTCCTATCCGTCAATTCTTTAATTCGATATTCCAATTCCTTAGACGGAGGAATCATATCCCAGTACGTCGCAAACCTATTGCCAACCGCCTTCAAAGCCCCCTGATATCCGTTTGCCGCGACTGCCGCTCCATACTCTACAGCAAACTCATTATTATCCATAGTTTGCTTCATCATGTTATAGCGTGAAATTGCCTCAACCTGTTCCGGTGAACCAAGATTAAACTTTAATCTAAAGTTCTGCTTCGGAGTTCTTTGCCCAGTATTCGGATCAACATCGTATCCGTTCATCTCTTCACTATGCGCAGTCCTCGCATCTTCCACCCTATCATAAAACGATCTAGCATTTTCATAATCAATCCACTCTCCTCTGGCTTGTTCCATCTTCAAGGCATCAAACGCTTCAACAGTTTTATTATCTAAGCTTCTTAAGCGTGCAGTTTGCGCCGCATCTCTGCCCATACCGCCAAGACCATTATTAAAATTATTCTTGTCGCGCGCGATTTCTCTCTGGTAACCAGCATTTTTCGCTTGATTTCTATATGCTCTTTCTCCCAGTCGGGAAACAGTTCCATCCCTACGATAATGCCTTCTCGCATGATATGCCAAGCCACGATTACGGAGTAATTCTGCATTTTCTTTCATCTCCTCTTCACGGTGCACACGTCGGCTATTCATAAAGGCCATCAATCGCACCGATGGTCTATTTGGATTACCATTCAATATTCGGTTTTGGCGTCCAATCATCATTCTAGACTGTGCCCACGCACGGTTGGTTGCCAAAGGTCCAGCCGCCAAACCACGTAATCCAGAATTGATGTCGCCAAGAAACGTTCCGGACATTCTCATCAAACTCCACGAGAAGAACAACGGGAAAATCTGCACCGCCACTCCCAACAATACACTAAATCCATTATTAGCACTTGCAATAATCGCAAAACCCGCTAGATTAGAAGCACCAAATAGCAAACTAAACATCGGATAAAACACCAGCATCTTGATCAAAAGACTCTTCCACTTTTTAAAAAGGCCTTCCGTATTTGGCAATATCATTACCACAATCGCCAGCGGCGAAATCATCACTAGAAGCGCTATCACGGCCTGGCGCAAAGCAACTGTTAGAAGCCCAGTTACTACAGCCACAATAGCGCCCAAAACAACAGGAATCAATAAGAAGAACATGCTCATATTCCAAGCAATCACCACGGCACCAATCGTCAACGCAGTTCCAGTAGCCAACGTAGTAAATATCTCTGTCATGCTTACCCCGGATATTCCAGCCGAAGAACCCACCGCCGACTCCGCAATCGTACTAAATACTCCCCTGAGGCCATTTCCTATTACATTGGATAAATCCACTGCAAGAGAACAAATCAAGAAACTTATATTCACCAGAATTGCCGCAATAATCAGTTTCGGCAAAGCCTTCTTTATACCATAATTACTTATTCCAAACCCAGTCAATTGAGAATAAATCACTACAAGGAAAAAGATAATAAAGACTATATTTGTAATTCCACGACAATATTTCCACACCTCATAGATCGGCGAGCCATCCTTCATTTCTACCGGATTAACTACCAGCGCATCCTCGATTAAACCATATAAAAAGTCTACTGCCTCAGAAATCTTACCAGTTGCCGGACATACAAGCCAACCCAATGCGCCCAACGCCTCTTTACAACTCGCATCACCAGAAGCACTAGTCGTAGCGCTATTAGTAGATTCCTCTACCACTGCCTCTTCTGATGATGTTTCTTCCGTTACCTCAGTCGTTTCATCTGTTGGAGCAGCAAATACCGACCCTGATGTAACTAGCCCACCAGATAGCATTCCAAAAACTGCAATGATCACGAAAAAACAACCAAAAATGGCTCTCTTAGTCAAATTTTTGAGTCTTTTTTTTATGACCATTTTATTTACGCCTCCCTTCTGGCGCATACATAATTATAGCACACATAAGCGTTTTTGTCAATAATAATTACCCCTTTTTTACGCATAGTCAATATTATTACATAACCATTTAGCATAAAAACTCTTAATTTTTCTTTCATTTCGTGCTAAGATAAAAACTAAGGATATTTTTATGAAAAAAACTATTAAAAAAGCACTTGTTATTATCTCAATTTTCATTACCACATTAAGCATTCTTTCCCTGTTCCCTCTTCATAGTACTTATGCAGACGACGCCGAGTCGAGCAATTGCCGCTATTTTCTGGGGCTCAAATCATGGGATTGTAATACCCAACTTAGTGGTAACGTATCAGAAGAAGACCTCAAAAACAGTATCTGGACTATCGCTTCAAATATATTTGAAGATCTTACCGTAATCGCCGCCTATCTTATTATCGGCTATGTTATCTATGGTGGCTACCAATATACCTTTTCTAGGGGTGATCCGGGCAAAGTTGCCAATGGCAAAAAAACTATCACTCAGGGCTTCATTGGTCTAGCCATTGTTCTTACAGCCAATCTTATCCTCAGCACAATTCGTTTTGCTCTTGGCAAAGCCAGCCTCGCCAGCGACTGCATCACCCAGTCATGTGTCGAACCCGATGAAGCACTAATTAGTTCGATCCACTGGGTTATCGCTATTGCTGGTATTGTAGCGGCTATTTTCGTCGTGTATGGCGGTATCAGTTATATTACCTCTGCCGGCGATCCAGGCAAAGCAGAACAAGCCAAGAAAACTATCCTTTACGCCGTAATTGGCCTCGTCATCGTTGCGCTTGCCGAAATCATCACCGCTTTCGTTAGTGGTGCAATTAGAGACGCCGCCAACAATACTAACTCTAGTTATCTTATTCCATCTCATCAAACAACTATCTCAAAGGAGGTTCATGAAAACAACATTAACTAAACTACTAGCAGTCTTTTCTATTAGCATAATCAGCATCGCTTCATTTTGTAATTTACCAGCTTTTGCAGATTCCGACTCCATTTGCAACAACGCCAATGTCACGGAAGAAGTTAAAGCGGCCGCTGGCTGCAACGGAACGCAAAATAGTCTCGTCCCTCTTATTCAGAACATCCTAAATGCAGTCATCGCTGTTGCCGGCATTGTCGCAGTTATTTTCATCGTTAAAGGTGGCTTCGACTATATGACTTCCTCCGGCGACGCCGGCAAAGTTCAAAAAGCCAAACAGACTATCCTCTATGCCGTGATCGGCCTCATCATCTGCGCTCTATCGTTCGCTATCGTCAATTTTGTAATTATTGGCCTACTCGGTCAAAACTCTGCCGATGAAGAATCCACTAGCCTCATCAACCTCTCTAATATAATTATGTAACAATATATTGCCTTTTTTAAAAAACAATTGTACAATTAAAATAACTAAACTATAAAGGAATAAAATGAAAGACATCATCACAACACTTGCTGCTCTCCCAGAAGTCAAACCAGTCGGAGACGGCACTGATACCCTAAATGCCAATATTACCGCTATTCTTAACTGGGTTATCGGTATACTTGGCATCGTCGCCGTTATTGTTATTATCATCGGCGGCGTCAAATATATGACTTCTTCCGGTGATGCCGGCAAAGTCAAATCAGCTAAAGACACCATCCTCTACGGTATCATTGGTCTCATCATCTGTGTTCTAGCATTTGCTATCGTTAACTTCGTTATTGCCAACCTTGGCTAATAATGTCAATCAAAAACCGCCCTCTCGGGCGGTTTTTTGGCTCTACTTTTATTGAATTTCGATCTTCTTTGGCGCTTCGGTCTTTTCCTTTTCGAAGGTAATCGTAAGCACGCCGTCCTTTAGCTCAGCCTTCACGCTATTCTCATCCTCACGCACCTGTACAGGTAAAGCAATCGTACGAGAAAACTCACCCCAATAACATTCCTGAATATGCCAACGCGTAGTTTGTTCGTCTTCACCACCAGACAATACACCCGAAATAGTCAAAATGTTGTCAGAAATACTTACATCGAGATCCGACTTCGAAATGCCCGCAGTGCGAGCCTTAACTACTAGTTTATCGACGGTTTCATAGACATCTACAGCTAGCTGCCCAGGAAAATCGTCGGTATCGTTTGCCCACTCATCTTCGACAGATTCGCCAGGTTCTTCTGGAACAACCACTTCTTCTTCCACCACTTCTTCAGTTTCCGTAGGAGCTACCACCTCATCTTCTCCCAGGAAAGCAGCGGCTAGGTCGTCCTCCATCAGCAAATCGTCACTATTTGTACGAGCCATATTTCCTCCACACTTATATTGTTATGCTTTATTATAAAGCATGTCTATTGTAAAATCAAGAGAATTATGAGTTTTATTGTAAAAAATACAACATTCCCAAATCCCTTAGACCTTCTCGCGCCTCACTCCTGTAGAGGTTGCGGGCTTATCGGAAAACCAATTTGCGATCGTTGTAAAAAATACATTATGCTTGAACATCAAAACTTTTGCCCAAATTGCAAGACTCTTAATCCTACTGGCAATTGCCAAAAATGCACTTCTCTTCCTTCTACTTTTGTTATCGCCGATCGTTCCACCATCATCGGAAATCTTATTCATGATTTCAAATACTCTTCCATAAGCGCCTTAGCCCAACCAATCGCGGAACTTACTGATTACATTCTGCCAGAAATCCCTGGCAAAGTCTCCATTGTTCCGCTCCCCACAATTTCTCGTCATATTCGCGAAAGAGGGTTCGATCATACTTACAAAATCGCTAAAAACCTCCTAACACTCCGCACCAATTGGAAAATCGAGCCAATTCTTCTTCGTGTCAAGAACACCGTGCAAGTCGGTGCTACCGAAACCGAACGTAAGTCTCAAGTCAAAAAAGCCTACACAGTCAATCCAAAAACAAAAATAGATAAATCTACTACCTATATTCTGCTAGACGATGTCTGGACTACCGGTGCCAGCATGAAAGCAGCGCTCAAAAAAATCTCCTCCGCTGGTGCCGAAAAAATCATTTTGGTTGTCTTAGCCGTTAGTCAAATGCGAAACTAGGTATGCAGTCTCTTCTTCCGAATTAGGCAATGCCGAGATTACGAAATTCACGATCGCAAAAGCAAGAAAAGCAATTACAAGACCAATAATCGCGTAAAGCACAGTATTTTTTGCATCAGTCACCTTTTTGGCATCACCACCCGAAACTACATACTTAATACCGCCAATAATTAACATAATTACTGCAATAATCCCAACGATATAAAGGATAGTATTAGTTACTTGCTTAAATACGCCAGTATTGCCAAACAGATTTGCAGGGCACCCAGTGCACCTTGCAGCTTCTGCTCCTTCTTGCAAAGTAAGCGCTGATGCAGAAGATACTAGCACTACACCAAAAACTACAGCAATTAAAGTTGGTAAAATAAGCTTCAATACGTTTTTCATAACCCAATTATATCACTTTTTGAAGTTTTTGTTGTACAAAAAATGGCGGAGGGTGGGAGATTCGCACCGAGCGTTAGCGAGGTCCGAA
>CAYYYH010000002.1:26303-75578 GCA_964476395.1 uncultured Candidatus Saccharibacteria bacterium
TCTCGCTTTTTGAAGTTTTTTGTACCACAAAAAATGGCGGAGGGTGGGAGATTCGCACCGAGCGTTAGCGAGGTCCGAATCTCGCTTTTTGAAGTTTTTTGTACCACAAAAAATGGCGGAGGGTGGGAGATTCGAACTCCCGCTCCAGATCACTCCAGACTAACGATTTAGCAAACCGTCCCCTTCAGCCACTTGGGTAACCCTCCATCCAATCCATTCTATCATATTTTTTCACTTTTTGTAAAATCATGATATAATCAACTTATGGTAAACACAACTAGAAATATCTCTTGGGAAGCCGAAGAATACATCGTGCACTCTCATAACATCTGGTGGTATGTTGGCTTATTTGCGGTCGGCATTGGGCTCTCCGTACTTGCCTTTTTTCTCCAATGGTGGACTTTCTTGGTCCTAGTCGTTCTTAGCGTTATCACCATTCTTACCTCTTCACTTCGTCCTCCGCGCAAGATTAAATACTCTCTCACTGATGAAGGCCTTACCGAAGGTGAAAGCTTACACAAATATGACGAATTTAAAGCCTTTGGTATTCTTAAAGAAGATTCTCACTTTTCCGCCGTTCTCATTCCTAAAAAACGTTTTTCTCTCAGTGTAAAAGTTTATTTTCCAGGTGGTAGCGGAGAGGCAATTGTCGACGCCTTAGGCGCACATCTCCCCATGGAAGAAGTTAAACTTGATTTCCTCGATCGTATTGTAAATTTCTTGCGTATTTAAATTATCTGTGCTATTATAAACATAAGTATAAAGTAAAGGTGGGCAAAATATGGACCAAAATCAAACCGTAGATAACGATCTACAAAAAGCAATCGACGACATCACTAACACAACCAACGTTGACCCAGTTTTTTCAGACCCAGTAGCCGCCCCATCTTCTGTTCCCGAAGGTGATACCGGCGAACTTGGCGAACCAGTCGGGCCTTTTCCAGAACCAAAAGTCGAAATGGTCCAACCAGCTCCAGAACCTATGGCTCCGCTCGAACCACTTAATGTCCCAAATCTTGATACTCTTACCGCCCCAGCTCAGCCAACCACACCTGAGGTTCCCGCTCCAGAGCTTCCACCTGCTCCTACACCAGAACTTCCACCTGCTCCCGCACCTGCTGAAGCAACAAACGACAAACTCAATATGAAACAAATTAAGGAAGCTGCTCTTCGAGATCTCGTCCCGGTTCTCGACAACCTCAACATTAATGTCTCACAAAAATTCAACATTTATAAGGACATTTTTGAAGAATTGCGTGATTATTCAGTTTTGGAATCTGCCTATAAAGCTGCTAAAGAAATCCCAGACAGCACCGAACGTGCCGAAGCTCTTCTTTACGTCGTTGAAGCTATCGACAAAATGTAATAGCCAACAAAAAAGCGTGCCATTTATGACACGCTTTTTTCTTATAGAATGTTTAATACATTCCGCCCATTTCAGGCGTTGCCGGTTTTTCCTCAGGAATTTCGCAAATCAATGCTCCCATTGTAATTGCCGTTGCGGCAATCGAAGTTGCATTTTTTACTGCCTCTTTCGTCACCTTAGCTGGATCAATTACGCCAGCTTTTTTCAAATCAACCAATCCTTTTTCTGGCTTCATTACGTCAATCCCAAAACCAACCTTAGTAGACTTTTCCACTTCAGATAGTAACGCCTGCGCATTAAGCCCAGCATTTTCAGTAATATGAATAAATGGTGCCTTTAACGCGTTTTTTACAATTTTTGCTCCATCCGAATCATCAGTTATTTTACTTGCCAAATTCACTAATGTAACACCACCACCAGTTACAATACCCTCAGCCAAAGCTGCCTTAGTTGCCGCTACTGCATCATCCACGCGGAACTTCTTTTCATCAATTTCCGTTTCCGAAGCTCCACCAACTTTAATCACGGCCACCTTTCCAGAAAGCGCCGCTGCTCTCTTTTCAAATTCCTCTCTTTCATAATCGGATTTTGCATTCTTAGCATGCGCATGAATTAGTTCAATTCTCGCTTTTATAGCCTTTGCATCACCAGCACCTTTAATAATAGTTGTTTCATCTTTCGTCGCAATCACTTTAGTAGCAGATCCTAACACTTCCATGCCGACTTCCTCCAGCTTCAAGCCTTTTTCTTCCGAAACCACTGTAGCGTTCGTCAAGATGGCAATATCTTCCATAATTTCCTTACGACGATCACCAAACGAAGGCGCCTTGAGTACTAGGGAATTAAATACTCCCTTAAGTTTATTCAACACCAAAAGCGACAGTCCTTCACCAGACACTTCCTCTGCAATAATCACCAAATCCTTTTTGCCAGCCTGCGCGCACTTCTCCAAAAGTGGCAAAATATCGTTCGCCGCTGAAATCTTTTTATCAGTAATTAATACTAAAGGCTTGTCAAAAATTGCCTCCTGACGATTTACGTCAGTTACAAAGAATGGCGAAGAATAACCCTTATCATAACTAAATCCCTCTACAATTTCCTGTTCCATTTCCAAACCTTGCCCAGCTTCTACCGTCACTACCCCATCCTTGCCAATTTTCGAAATCACTGCCGCAATTAATTCGCCAATCTTCTCATCGCCAGCTGATATTTTTGCGACCTCCGCAACCTTCTTATCGTCACCTTCAATTTTTTCAGCTTCTTTTTCGATCGCCGTCACCACTTCAGCGCCAGCTTTTTCAATTCCACGCCTAAGCTCCATTGGGTTCACACCAGCCGCAATTAGCTTATTAGCTTCATTCAAAATATTGTAGGTTAGCACCGTCACTGTAGTCGTACCATCACCAGCCACTTTATTTAGTTTTTGTGCCGCAGTTTTGATTAATCTTGCGCCCACGGCTTCGCCCAAAGATTCATCATCGTTAGGTAGTTCCACCGCTTCGGCCACAGTCACACCATCATGCGTAATTACCGGTGCGCCATACTCTTTTTCGATAATAACGTTTTTACCCTTTGGTCCAAAAGTCACCTTCACCGCATCGTGTAGTTTTTTCGCCCCCGCTAAAACTTTTTCTCTTGCTTCTGCTTCATAATAAATTTTTTTAGCCATTCTCTCTCCTTTTTATAATGTTGCTAGAATATCTTCTTCTTTTAATATTATGTAATCTACATCGTCAACTTTGATCTCAGTCGTTGAATACTCCTTATAAACGATCTTTTCGCCTTTCTTTACCGACTTTACTTCCGGACCAACCGACTCTACCACCGCATACGATGGTTTCTCCTTAGCCTCGCCAAGCAAAATTCCAGATTTAGTTTTTTCTAATGGTTTTTCAATTTTAGCTACAACTCTATCTTTTAAAGGTTTAAGTGTCATATTTTTCTCCTTTTCTACCTCAATTATAGCACAAAAATTAGCACTTGCAACACTAGAGTGCTAATTTACTTATGCTTTGATTATCCCCAACCCCTGAAATCCCTCGATTGATAAATCTTTTCCTCTTATCCATTCATCAACGGCCTTCGCCACACCAGGCAAAGCCAGATTTGTATAATCATGGACCACTATTACGCCACCATCTACAATCCTGTCCTCAACTAAAGCTAAACTATCCTTAATTGATTCATAAAAATCTCCATCAAGAAATGCAAAAGCTATTCGTTCGGGCAAATCTTCCCGCCGTAAATCTCTAAACCAAGCCTTCTTAATGATCGGCACTTTCATTCCAGCCCTCAAAAACCTTGCCTTAACCTCTCTTTTAGAAACCAACAATTCCCCTTTTTTAAAATCTCTTCCAATTTCCGAATTATCTTCAATAGTTTTCTCTGGCAATCCTTCAAATGAATCATAAATCCATAATTTCTTGCCACTATTCTGCAATAAATCCGCCAAAATAAGAGAAGTGTCACCTTTATAACAACCTAGCTCCACAAAATCTCCCTCAAGATCCAGTGATTTTCTAGCTAATTCAATAATTTTTTCCGTCTCTAATTTCGAAACCTGGTCGTTATTCCACGCCATCCAACAATTCCCCCGCCTTTTTGATCATGTAAGCCGCTTCATTAGTTGGAATAATATAAATCGGCTTCGAATCATCTTCTGCTACATTCGCATAGCCTTTAGTTTTATCTAGTGCCACGTCATTTTTTATCTTAAAGCCCATAAACTCTAATTTCGAAATCACCGAACCGCGTACCGGAATAGACCTTTCACCAATTGTCGCCGTAAAGACAATCGCGTCAATCCCACCCATTTTAGCCGCAAACTCGCCAATCTTACCAGCAACTCCGTCCACGAACAAATTATATGCCGCCGCCGCTTCTGGTTTATCTTCTTCAGCCCCAGCAATGATCTCCCGCATATCGTTTGACCCTGCCATAGCCAATAATCCAGATTCCTTATTCATTAGTTTAATAGCCTCAGCTGCACCTAATTTTTCACCAAGCAAAGCGCCAATTGTTGGGTCGATCGAACCAGTTCTAGTCGACGACATCAAACCCTCAAGTGGAGTTTCGCCCATCGAAGTATAAGCCGGTTTGCCATCAACGAGTGCCGTCACCGAACAACCCGAACCTAAGTGGCATACCACCATCTTTTTTTCAAGAAGCCCAAGTTCTGGAATACGATCCATCATATAACCATAAGATGCACCGTGTGCGCCCCATCGCCCAAGGTCAAATTCATCAATCACTTCACGTGGCAAAGCATACTCAGTATCCTTACGTGAATCTCTTGTCAACGCTTCAGAATCAGACATAATAATTACAGGAACGCCCTCAAAAGTCTCTTTTGCATTTTTGATCCCTCTTACTGTTCCCGGTACATGCAATGGATTGGTTACTTGCACCTTCTCTAGTTCTTTCATCGTTTGCTCATCTACAATGTGGTTTTTGGAAAAATATTTTCCTGCCGCTACAACTCTCACCAAAATCCCATCCAGTGGATGCGCTTCATTAATAAACCCTTCTTTCTCAAAAATCGCCTTCGCTTCTTTAAATGCCACGTCAAGTGAATCCCATTTTCTATCAACTACTTCTTCGCTTCCATCTGCTCTCGTAATTGTACAAATAAATTTCTTTTTGCCACCCTCTTCAATCCCTTCAAAATAAAGTGAACACACTTCGTCATCACCTTCATAAAGTGAAAACTTCTCACTAGAAGATCCCGAATTCAAAACTAAGAATATCTTTGTAATATTTGTTGCAACCATAAAAATAAACTCCTTTCCCATATTATATCATAATCAAAAACTATAGAGTATTCGCACTCACAATCACATCTTGCGGAATATCTGGATAGTCAGCATAAGAAAACACCAAGCTCGGTTCTGTCACAATCTTCCAGCCACCATTATTAGATAGAATAATCTTATACGTGTCCGTCGCAGGGCTCCATTGATCCTTCAAAGGTTTTTTAATCGTAGTCACATACCACAACCCATTGCTTTCGAGTAATTTTCCAGTCGCAATCTCGTATCCATCCATCTTCTCACCGTACGACATTCTGATTAAATCGTGCAGATCATCTATATATTCGCTCACGTCTTCTTCGCTTTTCTCGGGCTCCCTTTCGCTATAAAATGTGTCTCCTACCACGTAATCACCATCATCTGGTTCAACCACTTCATAATTTTTGATTCCAACTACTATTGCATTTGCGATAATTAAACCAAACGTCAAAATACCAAGACCAAAAACCATCTTCCTATTATTTCGCCAAATATCTACTAACACCGCATCTAAGTTCATCTATTACCTCCCGTGAAAGGATTCGTATAATTATTATACCTCAGGTCATATTCACCCAACTCGCATTCGCAAAGTTCACGAATCACCGTCAAAGCATTCTTTCGATCCACCGCATCTATTGCAGTTATTTCTATAGTTGGGATATTCATTATTAGTTTTTCTTTATTAAATATTTCATCAATAACGTTATCAGGAACTCCTGCGTCTTTCAATACATCTCTAGTATAAATCTGTCCATTATATAAAACCGAATAACTATTTTCGTCCTTTTGCGCAACCATCAAAGAACTATCAGCGTAATTGTCTGGCAAAATACTGATTATTAAAATAATCGTATAATCACCCTTTTGCGATATCTCATGTATCACATAGTTGTCAATATCGTCATTATACCTTGCTATCACCTGGTTCATATAGCCCTCAACTCCCGCCAACGAATCATTCTCCTGAGAGACTACGTACATCAAGTTTCGTTTGTCATCTTCTGATGCCGCATTCCACATCGCCGTTCTCAACTCACCAAGTTTTGCACACCCACCACTAACGATAGCAATCCTATTGCCAGCACTATTTCCGCCACACGGATCATAAAAAATAATATCATTTTGTGCAAAAGCTCCTCCTAGCCCAAGTCTTTGCAAATTATTCCAATCCGCAAATACGTCATTAGAAGAAAAACAAACAAAACAAAGACACGCAAAAAACCACAAACACAGCCCACCAACAAGACGTTAAAACCTCATATCAAAATTATATCATAAACTCTTATTATTCAACATTTTCCTAAGGTATTCACCCGTTGGAGTCTTTGCGGATTTTGCTAAATCTTCTGGCGTCCCTTCTGCCACCACCTGTCCACCTTTAAGCCCACCTTCCGGTCCCATATCAATAATATAGTCCGCCGATTTAATTACATGTAAATTATGTTCAATAATAATCATCGAATTGCCACCATCCACCAAACGATTCAAGATCGCAAGTAACCTCTTCACATCATCTGTATGTAACCCAGTCGTCGGCTCATCTAATATATACAATGTTCGTCCAGTAGAACGCCGCGCCAACTCCGTTGCCAATTTGATCCTCTGCGCTTCACCACCACTAAAAGTTGTAGCTGGTTGGCCCAATCGAATATATCCTAAACCTACTTCCTGAATCGTCTTGAGCTTCGAAGCGATTGATGGAATATTAGCAAAAAACTCCACTGCCTCATCGATTGTCATCTCCAAGACTTGCGAAATATTCTTACCTTTATATTTAATCTCTAAAGCTTCCGCATTATATCGCCTACCATGACATTTTGGGCACGTCACGTATACATCTGGCAAAAAATGCATTTCAATTTTATTTACGCCATCACCCTGACAATGCTCACATCGTCCACCTTTCACATTAAATGAAAACCTTCCCGCCTTGTAGCCTCTTACCTCTGCTTCTGGCTGAGCCGCGAATAATTCCCTAATTGCCGTAAAAACACCTGTATATGTTGCTGGATTTGATCTAGGAGTCCGCCCAATCGGCGATTGATCAATAACAATTATCTTATTCAGATTTTCAATTCCATCAATTCGTTCGTGTGTCCCTGACACCGTTTGCGCTCGGTGTAATCTCGCCAAAAGCTCATTTGCAAGTATTGAATTCACCAACGTCGATTTGCCCGAACCAGATACCCCCGATACAACCGTCATCACACCCAATGGGAAATGCACATCGATATTCTTTAAATTATTCTCTCTTGCTCCAACCACCACCAACTCAGCCCCCCTTTTTGCCTTGCGTCGCTTCTTTGGTGTAGGAATTGTCATCTCCCCAGACAAATATTTACCAGTAATTGAATCCGGGTTTTTCATAATCTCATCCGGAGTTCCCGCCGCAACCAGCCGACCACCTTGTTTACCCGCACCCGGTCCAATATCAATAATATAATCCGACTGAAGCATCGTATCTTCGTCATGTTCTACGACTAGTACCGTATTCTTAAGGTCACGCAAATGTTTCAAAGTTGCAATCAGCTTATTATTATCCCGTTGATGCAAACCAATCGATGGCTCGTCTAGTACGTATAAAACACCCTGAAGTCCAGAACCAATCTGCGTAGCAAGCCTAATCCTTTGTGCTTCACCACCAGATAAAGTATTGGCTGCTCGCCCAAGCTCCAAATAGCCCAACCCCACATCCTGCATAAACTTCACTCTTTCACGTATTTCCTTTAAAATCGGCTTAGCGATTATAGCCTCCGATTCAGAAAAACCTAAATCTTGGTCTAGTACCTCAAGTGCTGCATCCACATCAAAATTACACATATCCACAATATTTAAATCATGTATCGTTACAGCTAACACTGCTGGCTTCAATCTCGCTCCGTGGCACTCCTGACATTCATGCACACGCATAAACCGCTCGATATCTCGCTTCATAAACTCACTAATCTTTGGATCATTATATCTACGCTCCAAAGTTGGGATCACCCCCTCATAAGTCGTCTGATACACTGTACCGTCTGCAAATCTGCCACTACCACTTATTCGCATTTCATACTTCTCATCACCAGTACCATACATAATTAAATGTTTTTGTTCTTCTGTCAGTTCGCCAATTGGTACATGCACCGAAAAACCATATTTTGCCCCCACTTGCATCAACCTTTTCATCCACCAAGAATCCTGCTGTACCCTATTAAACGGCCTGATTCCTCCCTCCGCAATCGTTAGATTATTATTAAAAACTAATGATGGGTCAATCTCCATCCGTGAACCTAACCCAGTACATACTGGGCAAGCACCCTCTGGTGCATTAAACGAGAACAACCTTGGTGAAAGCTCTGGAATCAATTCGTCTGGATGATCCGGGCAAGCATAACGTTGTGAATAAGTCAAAACCTCTGTGTTTTCCGCCTTAATCCTTGCCTCACCCACCGCTACAGAATTATCATTAATCTTTATTAATTGAATAATACCCTGCCCCATTTCTAGAGCCTGTTCAATTGAGCTCGCAATGCGTGTTTTTAGCTCTGGGTTTAGCACAAATCTATCTACTACAATTTCGATATCGTGCCGTTCATTTTTATTTAATTCTGGGAATTCGTCTAAAGCATAAATAATACCATCAACTCTTACTCTTGAAAAACCCTTAGCTAGATATTGCTCCGAAATGTGTAAGAATTCACCCTTTTTGCTAGACACAATCGGGGCTAACAGTATTAGCTTCGAACCGAGCGGCAGTTTCATCACCTCATTTACGATATCCTCCACACTTCGCCGACTTACTTGCCTCTTACAAACCGGACAATGCGGTGTCCCTACTCTAGCAAATAATAATCTCAGATAATCATATACTTCCGTTACTGTCGCTACGGTCGAACGTGGATTCCTCGAGGTAGACTTCTGATCAATCGAAATCGCCGGAGAAAGCCCCGAAATCGAATCCACATCCGGCTTATCCATTACCCCAAGAAACATCCTAGCATACGAACTCAAAGACTCTACATAACGTCTCTGTCCTTCTGCATAAATCGTATCAAAGGCCAGACTAGACTTACCAGACCCCGACAGCCCGGTAATAATCACTAGTTTATCTCTTGGGATGTCCACATCAAGATTAGCTAGATTATTCTGCCTTGCACCCCTGATTTTTATACAATTTTCTTCCATAAGCGCGTATATTATACCAAAAAAACCTCTTTTTGTCCATATGGTATAATAGCTCTATGGTAACGACCAGTAATAATAGTCTAGCAGATGATGTCAAAACCAGCCAGCACGCTACTCGTTATTTTTTTGTTGGCGTTGGTGTTACCATCTTTAACTATATCTTTTTTGCTATTTTGTCGAACCTCATCATTAAAGATAACAATCTCCTCTGGCTTTCCAGTCTTATTGCTACGGTTATTACCACCATTGTTGCCTACATCGCCCATTCCAAAATCACTTGGAAAGAACGCCATGTTACTAAATCATCAATTATCAGGTTTTTCATCTGGAACGCCTTACTTGCAATTATCATCAGCCCCGCTCTAACGCAACTTTTCAGTTTTCTCACTCCACTTTATGATTTTACCTATAATATCGCTACCGCCATTCATCTTCCATTTAATTACGAATTCATCCTCACCACTGGGGTTTTCGTCCTCACCTCACTAATTATAATGATTCTAAATTTCCTTTTTTACGATCGATTCGTTTTTCCAAAATCCAAACGCAACAAATTATCTACCTTCTATAACTCTTTTCCAAATATCAAAGTTTCTGTCATTATTCCAGTATATAATACCGCCAAAAATCTTTCACCTTGTCTCAATTCTATTCTTAATAGTACACATCAAAACCTCGAAGTCATTTGCATCAATGACGGTTCTACTGACAACTCTCCAATTATTTTAAAAAACTATGCCAAAAAAGATCCCCGCATTAAAATGATTACTCAAAAAAACCAAGGCCTCTCCGCCGCCCGCAATGCTGGACTCAAAACTGCCACCGGCAATTACATTACTTTTGTTGACTCCGACGATATGATCGAACCAATAATGATCGAAGCAATGGTAGAAGCCGTTCAATCCTCAAAAGCAGATGTCGCTGCTTGTTCTTTCAAAGAAGTCTATTCAAATGGCAAAACCAAGTTTTTTAATCAAAACTACCCACAAAAAATCTATAATACCGAAGAAGCTCTCCGCACCATGCTGCTAGAAAAAGGTTTTATGCTTTCATCTACTATGAAACTTTTTCCCAAAAACTATTTCAAAAACATTAAGTTTCCTATTGGTAAACTCCATGAAGATGTAGATACGACTTATCGATTAATTCTTAAAGCTGATAAAATCATCTTTTTGCCTGAAGCATATTATATATATATTCATAACGATAATTCAATCATTAAAAGTGGGTTCGATGATCGTAAATTAGATCTTATTGTTTTCACCGATAAAATGTGCGACACCATTGATCAAAAATATCCTGATCTAAAAAATGTCACTAATGAACGTCGCGTGCGCGCTAGATTTTCAATTTTGCGGCAGATTCCGACCACCCATCCAGAAACCAAAACGCTTCTTGAATACCTTAAAACCCACCAAAGTTATATCACCAAAAATCCCGAAGCTACCAGAAGCGACAAAATCGCCTTAAAACTCGCTCTCACTAATGTTAAACTATTTCAATTAGCCTACAAATTATTCAAATAACTAATTGTATCACGCATTGCATCTTCTACAGTCAATTCAGTCTTCCAACCTAGTTCTTTTCTAGCCTTACTTGGGTCTGCAAACATTTCTGGCAAATCTCCAGCTCTCCGCTCAGTAATTTTATAAGGTAATTTCTTACCACTAGCTTTTTCAAACGCAGCAATCATCTCGAGCACTGATGTTCCTTTGCCAGTGCCTAAATTATATATTGAAACCCCCGGTTTAATCTCATTAATTGCGGCCACATGTCCTTTTGCCAAATCCACAACATGAATATAATCACGTAGGCACGTACCATCCGGTGTATCATAATCATCACCAAACACTGAAAGCTCCTTGATCTCGCCTCTCGCAACCTTCATAATAATAGGCATTAAATTATTTGGTATACCATTTGGGTCCTCGCCAATAATCCCAGATGGATGATTACCGATAGGATTAAAGTATCTTAAAATCACCACCTCAAACTTTGGATCAGACTCAGCTACGTCCTTCAAGATTTCTTCAATCACATACTTAGTTTCACCATAAGGATTCGTAATTCCAACCCCAGTTTGCATTTTTTCGTCTAGTTTTGGTACGGGTTGTTCGCCATATACCGTTGCTGAGGATGAAAAGACTATTCTATTCACACCATGATTCTTCATACATTTTAATAGATTAATTGTTCCACCCACATTGTTTTCGTAGTATTCAAGTGGTTTTTCAACGGACTCACCCACTGCCTTAAGACCTGCAAAATGTATTACTAAATCATACTTATTTTCACTAAACAATTTGCCCATCCCTTCATAGTCCAATAAATCCAATTTATAAAAATTCGGCTTTTTCCCAGCTATTTCTTCAATCTTGTCTAAAACCGTCTTTTTTGAATTAAATAAATTATCCAGAACATCAATCTCATAACCTTTTTTATATAATTCGATAATTGTATGTGAACCGATGTATCCGGTCCCCCCAGTAACTAGTATTCTCTCCATATGACAATTATACCATTTTATGGTAGAATTACTAAATATGAATATTCCTCATGTTTTCAATAAAAAAAACCGGGTTCTTCTTTCTGAGCTGACCAAAACCGATTTTAAACTTCGTTATCAAGGCTCGGTACTAGGCTACTTATGGGCACTTCTTCGTCCGCTGATGATGTTTGCTATTCTTTATATCGTGTTCGCTAAACTTCTCAAATTTGGCAACGGTATTCCTCATTATCCGGTATATCTATTATGCGGTACAACTCTGTGGAGCTTTTTTACCGAATGTACAAATCAAGGTATTCAAGCTATGGTAATTCGTGGTGATTTAATTCGCAAAATCTCTTTTCCTAAATATATCATCGTCATCTCTGCCACCTTAACCGCCGTCATCAACATGTTAATTAATCTAGTCGTAGTAATTATTTTTGCCCTCATTAATGGCGTCGAGCCAAGCTGGACTTGGTTGCTTGTCCCAATTTCAATTGTCGAACTTTACGTTCTCGCACTAGGTATCTCATTTCTACTTGGTGCCGTTAATGTCAAATATCGTGATATCACCTCAATTTGGGATGTTTGTATCCAAGCCCTCTTTTATGCCGCACCTATCATCTATCCAGTTTCGATGGTGATCAACACTAGCCCGCTTGCAGCTAAAATCATCCTTCTAAATCCAATTGCTCAAGCCATTCAAGATATTCGTCACAATCTAATCACCAACGAAACCATTACTACATGGAATTATATTAGCAACTTCTGGCTTCAAATACTGCCTATCATAATGATCATTATAATTCTCATTTTTGCAGTTCTATACTTCAGAAAAAAATCCAAATTCTTCGCGGAGGAAATCTAAATGACAAAACAAAAAATTGGCACACGCAAAGAAATAATTGCTGATAACGATATAGCTATCCACGTTTCTAATTTGCATAAAAGTTTTAAACTCCCAACTGAACGCTCCATGAGCTTAAAACAGGCCATCTTTAATCGTTTACGTGGCGTCAAAGGATACAAAAACCAAAAAGTTCTAAATGGGTTAGATTTTGATATTAAAAAAGGTGAGTTTCTTGGAATTGTTGGTCGCAATGGTTCCGGCAAATCAACTCTCCTAAAAACTCTTGCCGGCATTTATTATCCAGAAAAAGGAGAAATCATTATCAATGGTAACCTAATTCCATTTATCGAACTCGGTGTTGGTTTCAATCCAGAACTCACTGGCCGCGAAAACGTCTACCTAAATGGAGCCCTACTAGGTTTTTCCCACAAAGAAGTTGATGCTATGTATGACGAAATATGGAAATTTGCCGAATTGGAAGACTTTCAAGATCAAAAACTCAAAAACTATTCTTCCGGCATGCAAGTTCGCCTTGCTTTTTCAATTGCCGTCCGTGCCAAAGGTGACATCCTTCTTCTTGATGAAGTTCTCGCCGTTGGTGATGCTGCATTCCAGAAAAAATGCAACGACTATTTTGCCTCTCTCCACGGCAATCAAACCGTCGTTTTAGTCACGCATTCAATGGACAATATCACTAAATTCTGTGATCGCGCTATCCTTATTGAAAATGGTAAAATCACTCTAGATGGTAACCCTGAAAAAATAGCAAAAGCTTATAAAAGCCTTTGGGATTAATGTAATCTCTTCTTAATCTTAAATAAAAATGTCGTTATGATTAACTTTAATTTGACTCTAGGGTAATTATTTATAACTTTTTTTAATTGTATGATAAATGGCCTTTTTTCTCCACCAACATCATTTTTTTTATATAAACCTACATCCTGAGTGCCATCAATATAGTTAAGTTCTTTCAAGTGATCCTCCACAAGGTGTATCTTACGACCATTCATTATTGCATGAACCCAAAACCAAATATCATCTCCCGTAGGGGCTAAAGCCATAAATAATTTCCTATTTTGCACATTTCCGTTCAAACAATGCGGAGGATAAAGTACCCCTCCTACACCAGTAAACTTATAAAGTATGCTTTCTTCTCCAAAAATATTATCAGCCTCTACTGTTGTCTTTATATTTTGATCACTAAGATATTCAACCACAGTCACGCGATGTGCCTGTACGCTCTTTGGGTACTTTTTATAACCCCTTATTAGCAGCTCGACCATTCGCTCATCATATTTTATGTCATCATCAACGGTTATTATGATGTCATCGGGAAAATCAACCAAAGCCGGTATTAGTTTTTTATATGATCCTATATTCTCACACCAACGAATTTCAAACTGATCGTCACATAACTCTACTAATTTTTTAGGTATCTTCTTCTTTGTAAATTCGCTTTTCGCTAAATATAAAACAATTTTATCTGGTTTTACCGTCTGCTTCTTTAAATTCACTATCGTCATATGAACGGTGTCTATTCTTTTTAACCAAGAGGTTAAGGAAACGATTATTCTAGGTTGATTCATAAGATGAGTATAACACATGGTATAATCAACACATGCTATCAAATCTCGAAGATATTAGATACCGTATCATCAAAAAATTCATTCTGAAAAAGAATATTTCATCTCAGCGTAAAATTATATCCAAACTACCGCCCATACTAGCGCATAGAGTTTTTCATTACACTCTAACCGAAAAAGACCTAAACTTAAAAAATCCTACAACCTTCAACGACAAACTCCATTATATGATGCTTTGGGTCCATGGGGACAAAGAAACTGAACTAGCTGACAAATATCTCGTCCGAAAATGGCTAGAAAAAAAGGGTTATAAAAATCTAGCCCCCAAACTTTATGGAGTTTATAATTCTGCTGAAGAAATAGACATTAACTCTTTACCAAAATCGTTTGTTCTAAAATGCAACCATGGTTGTGGCAAAATTGAGTTCTGTGAAAACAAAAAAGAATTCGATCTAGAATCAGCTAAACAACGCCTATCCCAAACCTTATCTGAAGATTTTTCAACTCAAAGTTTAGAACCACACTATCACAGCATCAAGAGAAAAATAATCTGTGAAGAGTTTTTGCCCCACGCACCCGGCAAGCTACCCTACGACTATAAGTTCTATTGTTTTGACGGCAAAGTAGATTGCATATTGTTATGTTCCGATCGAGCGAATCAATATAAAATGGACTATTATGATTTAGACTGGCATTCCCTTCCATATGTTAAACCCGAATATCGTTCCAAGGAAAAACACCCTAAACCTAAAAACCTCACAAAGATGATTCAGATTGCCAAAAACTTATCTAAAGGCTTTCCTTTTGTCAGGGTAGATCTTTATAATATAAATGGCAAAATCTATTTTCAAGAAATGACTTTTACACCCGCAGCAGGCATTTCCACTCGTAATACTGATGAGGCCTTTAAACACTTTGGCTCTCTTATTAAACTCCCTCCCAAGCAACATAAACCAATACACATAAAACTCAGCTATTAAATTTCTTAACTATAGATTCAATCTTTCTAGGCACACTCGTCACCGCTAAACCTATCTTCATGGATTTCGAATTTTTAATCTCACTAATTCCCATTTCAAGATGTTTTATTTCGTCTTCCAAAGCCTTATTTCGCTCCTTTAGCTCATCAATCATTCTCTCGTCAGAAGTCTTCCCCTCAACTATTACCCTTATAAAATCATAAGCATCCTTATCCCAATAATAATCTCTTTTCTGTTTTAACAACCCAAACTCAATTTCTTCGCCATACCTTATTACATTATAAAGATACTTCTGCGCATTATCGTCTTTAATAGAATTATAATTATACGTTAAACCGCCCATTATTTCGTTTAAAAAACTCTTCTTATATAAATCATAGTATCCATTATTATGCAAAAACTTTTTCGCCTCACGAAACGCATCCCAAAATGCTATCGGAGTTAAATAATTTGTAGATTGTAGACTATTTTTGTTTCCTGTTCGATAATGAACCAAGACCTTATTAACAACAGATATCAATTTTGCTTTAGCCAATGCCGAAATCGTAAACAACATATCGTTTGTTCTTGCTACATCTTGAAAAGAAATATTGTTTTCTATTATAAATTCCCTTCTAAATACCTTATTCCAAGGCCAGTTTTGGAAAGAATTAAATAACTTATTTTTTATTTCTTCAGGTCCAAAAGGACTCTTTTTTGGTAAATTATCTATTTCTAAACTATAGGGCATTGGACTATATTTCCCAGAAATCGTATCAAATTGATCTGCCGCAAACACCAAAACATCTGACTTTTCTTTCTCAATCTTTATATAGCATTCCTCCAATAACTCTTTGTTGCAGAAATCATCAGAATCAATAAAATATAAATACTTCCCGCTCGCCATCGATAGCCCCACATTTCGTGCAATCCCAGCATTGGATTTCGGAATCGAAGTATAAATAACTCTACGATCATTCTTAGCAAACTTCTTCAAAAGATTTAATGAATTGTCTTCGGATCCATTATTAACACATATTATTTCAATATCCTTTAAGGTCTGGCCTGCAACGCTCTCTAAGCATTGCAATAAATACCTCTCCGCATTATATACCGGTATAATTACAGAATACTTCAATCCTTTTCGTGGCATATTTAACCTATAACCCTCCCACTAACTCCAACGCATTTTTGATTGCTTTATCCATATCCCAATATTGATAAGCTCCGAGCCTTCCACCCAGAATCATATTTGGATATCGTTCTTTCATCAACTTCACATATTTTTCATACAGTTCTGCCGACTCTTCATTATTTACTGGATAATATGCTTCGCCGCCCTTTTTAAAATCAGCCGGATACTCTCTTGCCACATACGATATTCTCTGCTTAATTACTTCTGGTTGGTGAATTTGATAATATTTATAGTCATGCGCTCTCGTATACGGCACGTCCTTGTCTGCCTCATTAATCACCGCCTCACCAAGTCCTTCTTCCGTTTTTTCTTCCTCAAATCGTAGCGATCTCCACGGTAATACACCTAATTCATAATCAAATAATTCATCTACCTGTCCACAATAAACAATCTTCGTATCGCCAGATATTTCGTCTTTAATATCTTTAAAATCTACATTTAATTTAACTTCAATATTCTCTGAGTTAAGCATATTTTCTACAATCTTCGTGTAGCCATCTTTTGGAATACCTTGATGTTTTGCTGTCATAAAATATCGATTATCGTGCGAAAAACGCACCGGAATCCTACTAAGTAGATCTACCGACAAATTCTTCGCTGCCGTATTCCATTGTTTTTCTGTATAGTTTTTCAAAAATGCCGTATATAGCTTTTCTCCCACCAAACTAATACCCTTTTCCTCAAAATTCTTTGGCTCCTTAATTCCATATTTTTCACTATCTCGCCTTGCTTCTTCCGCCACAAATTTTTCCGCTTCCCCTGCATCCATATCCATACCATACAATAGATTCACCGTGTCAAGATTAATCGGCATTGGATATAGTTTTCCCTCATGCCTAGTATCTACTGTATGAGTATAGTCATTAAACTCCGTGAATTTTGTAATATAATCCCACACCTCATCCGTTTCAGTATGGAAAATATGCGAACCATATTTATGTATTTCAATCCCAGTTTCTTCATCCGTATAAGAATAAATATTACCAGCTAAATGTGGGCGCCTTTCAATCACTAAAACTTTCTTACCAGCACTCGCTAATCTTTCTGCTACCGTTGCACCAAAAATCCCTGCCCCTACTACTAAATAATCACACTCCATTTATTCCTCCTTACTTAAATTATCTAAACGATCAGATAAATCACCAAATTTTTCATATAATTCTTCTAGATGTGCATTTACAAAATCCTGCTGTCTATAAGCAAAATTAATCTTTGAATAAGATTTTTTCAATGCGTTTTTTAAATATTTCTTGCTCCTATTATAAAAGTTATAGTGTAAAATCGTATTGATTAAACTTTTTACCTTCTTATTGGTTGGCTTAAAGCTTTCGTAATTTTTCAGGATAAAATCCTTAGCCATACTGCAAATCTTTTTTCGGTATTTTTTCGCTGAATGAAGATACGAAAACCAAAAGCTATCCGAAAACTGCGTCCAAAACAAATCAGTGTGGCGTTCAATGTATCCGTTTTTCTTGTAAAAAGCAAAAAGTTCCTCCGCAATTAACAAATGATCCGGGGAATAAATATTTTTATCAAAATTGTCCGACATAATCGAGCCATCGTGTCTTATATATTTATACAACTTGCGATTTAGAAAATAACAAGTTTTTGCTACACTCATATAAGCATTATAAAAATAATAATCTTCGTTATTCAACCCTTCCGGAAATACTAACTGATATTTCTTTAACAAATCTCTTCTAAAAATCTTATTACAAACCGACGCATCAGTTTTTCTAATGATATTATCATCAATAAATGTTTTGCCATAGAACTTCAAACGATAATAGGCGTCATCACTATCTTTTATTTCTGAATGAGCTTCATATTCTATAGCTATGCCACACACTGCAAGATCCGTCTCATATTGATCCATCACTTTTACCATCTTTTCACACATTAACTCGCCATATTTATCATCCGAATCGCAAAACATCACATATGGAGATGAAACTTTCTTTAACCCAGTATTTCTCGCTGCAGACCTTCCTTTATTTTCCTGATTAATTATTATAAATCTCCGATCCTTTTTCGCAAATCTTTCCAACACCTCCAATGAATTATCAGTAGACCCGTCATTTACACAGATAATTTCAATGTCTTTTATTGTTTGTTTTTTAAGGCTCTCCAAACAACTCTCTAAATATTTATCTACATTATAAACTGGTACAATTATGCTAACTTTTGGCATTTTTTTCCTCTATTTTTGATTCAACTTCTGATAATTTAACAGCTAATTCGCTCTGGATATCATTTAACTGACCAACTGTTTCTATCGTCTTTAAACGCTGCTTATACCTCGGTGAAACAGTCTTAATAGTCTTAGAGATCATCGGCTTTATCGTATTTCTCAAATCATGTAGTGGCCTAAATAGTACATACATTTTTGGATGCTTTATCGCCATCAAACGTGAATTATATTTACCAACCTCATCGAGACGTTTCGCGTCCAAATACCCAGCTTTTTTGGCTTGTAAATAATCCTGTTTCACCACTTTAGCAAACTCCATCGCTGGTTTGAATTTTAATCTATGCAAATTCCAAATATATCCACCAAACAGACAGGTATACATCAAGGGCCCTAATTCATTCATCAAGCCCTTTTCTTCCAAAAACCTCTTTATGTCATCATACTCTTTTTTTACGCAATAAACCTTCCCAGCGTCTTTTACGGATGAATTTGAATTGTCTTGTCTATAATGTAAAAATGCTCGCTTTACAAAATAAACCCTTCTAGCTGAAGCCCACACCTTAAAATTAAATCCAGTATCTTGATAGGAAGCCCCTGGAGTAGGCAAAAACTTAATCTCATTCTTCTCCAAAAATTCTCGGTTATATATTGCCGCCCAGATACAAGGAGGCTGATAAAAAATTTGATGCTCTTCTCTTGGATCAACTACTCTACCAATCTCATCCATCGGGAACAAATCGCTCACCCCCTTATCCTTCTTATCATCCCCATAATATTCATAAAAATTGCTTTTTACTACTTCTACCTTTTCACTTTTTGCTATTTTATATAGCTTTTCAAAAGCATCTGTATCAATAAAATCATCCGACTCCACAATCCCTACATACTCACCCGTCGCCTTCTTTAGACCTTGATTCATCGAGTCACCATAACCAGAGTTTTCTTTGTTAATTACCTTAATTCTCTTGTCTTTCTTTGCATAAGATTTAATGATTTCCGGAGAACTATCCTTCGAGCCATCATTTATACAAATAATTTCAATCTCTTTAAGAGTTTGGTTAATTAAACTGTCCAAACATTCAGGCAAAAAATCCTCTACGTTGTAGATCGGCACCAACACCGACACTTTTACTCTACTATTCATAGAATCATTATATCATATCCTTATTTTTTTATTGTTACCGTCAAAAGCTAATCCCAAAACAATTATTATTAGAATAGTTATCAACGGTAAACTATATCTGTTCATAACCTCCACTAATAATGAAGCAAAGAATAACGCCGAAATTAATATTACCAAAAACAACATCATGGTATTTTGTTTAAGCCATTCTTTTTTCCTGACTCTTCCTATTATGAAATATCCTAAAGAACCCAACAAAATACTATAAAAGCCCATCACAAAATCTTGTATAATCTTGTATTTCTCACTCTGTTTTGAAAAATTAAAAATATAAGGTAAATCGTAGATCGAATTATTAACATCTCCAAACAATACTCCAGTTTTGTTTAAAAAATGTGACAAGAATTGCCCCCTACTTAGCGTTTCTAGATATCTCTTCCCGCCCTTCAGCAAAATTATAGTATTTGCTTTTACAATATCTCCCTCCGCCTGTTCTACTAAAACAGGACCGAAAAATACATCCCTATCATCACTACTCCATTTTCCATTAGTCTCATAATTTGCCCCTACATAAAAACTCCATCCCGCCTGACTCTTTGATCCACTATAATAAGGATTAATTCGCGAATACAGTATACCGGGCACAACACCTACTACTAAATACCCTGCTATCGCTATCAGACAGCTCATCGCCGCATATTTCATCTCTTTTTTGTTCGCCAAAACTGTCATTAACCAAAAAACGAAAAACACAAGCAAAAACACTATAAAAATCGGACGATACGCATTTCCGATTGCCAAGAATGTCCCCAAAAGACCCGACGATAAACATAACTTCAACCAATTATCCTTATATCGTAAAATCAAGAATACGCACAAAATACTAATTATCACGACCATATTTACCACTACGATCGCAAGCGGCATGCCACAAAAAACTACCTGAAGCGGATTCACTGCCCAGACTGTTGCCGCAAACAAACCAATGTCTTTTTTCTCTTTCCATATAGAAAACAAAACATATAAACACAAACAACTAATCAAATCAAACATTACATTTGAAAAAACAATCGCATTATAGCCCTTGCCAAACACACTCATCGAGGCAGCCAATGTCGCAGTGTATGAAGATAAATATGGAAAAATATTTTCATATTCTCCCACTTCTTGGTCCACTTTCCCATCGTCTATAATTTGTTGTGCCCCATACCAATGCACACCAGTATCAGATAGAGTGTCTCGTATGTCAAAATTAGACTGCACAAAAACGAATGAAAATCTAGCCATCAAGCCAAATATCAATAAAATTATTAATAGAATTCTCGTCGCACGTAAATGTTTCTTATAAAACTTAGAGATATTTTTTCTTTTTTTAAAAGCCAAGAATAATAATATAGCTAATATAATAAACACCAAAAGATAATTAAACCCTAACCCTCGATTTAAAACCGATATAATAATTAGACAATATACAATTAAACCTAATATCGAAAAGAACTTCAACGCCCATTTATCTAGCTTTTTAGCTTTCATTCTCACTATCCATTTACTGTTTCTTCGTTGAAATTAATCGATTTTTTCCTATCGACAATATACAATGGCCTATTTTGAGTCTCTGCATGTATATGAGAAATATAAAGTGCCGTAATTGCTTGAGAGATTAATACTAAACCTACCAAAAAAGTAATAAAGATCGCCATCTGTACAGCTCCATTCCAATATAATCCCAACGGGTCACCAAGAATATATTGTTGGATAATCACAAATAATCCCAATATAAAAGAAGAGATTGTAATAAAAATGCCTACATATCCAAAAACAATTAATGGCGTAACAGACAACGACACGAAGCTGTCTATTGCAAGTCGAAAAAGCTTTTTAAGATCATACGAGGGCTTTCCGGCCATACGTTCGCCATAAACATATTCAATATACTCTTGTCTATACCCAAGCCAATCTATTAAACCTCTAGCTATACGGTTATGTTCCGTAAGTTCATTATATTCATCAACAACCACACGGTCAAGCAAGCGAAAATCAGTTGCTCCTGGCACCGTTCGCTCACCACTAATCTTATCAAGTATTTTATAAAATATTTTTGATCCTATTTTAGCAATTAAGCCATGTTTAGAGTATTTTTCTCTTACACCAACTACAACATCCGCACCATCTTCCCATTTTTTTAAGAATTCTTCTATCAATTTTGGTGGCTGTTGCCCATCAGAATCTATCGTTAGCACTGCATCGCCAGTAGCATACTTTAATCCAGCCGACAATGCCGCTTCTTTACCAAAGTTTTTCGAAAACGATATTATTTTTATCTTCTTTCTTTTTTCATCCTTTTCTATAATTTTCTTTAGTTTCATTAAAGTCCCATCTGAAGAACCATCGTCAACAATTATTAATTCAACATCATATCTATTAATTTTATCTAATACCGGGAATAATTCCTTATTCAAAAAATCCACGATACAGTCCGCTTCATTATAAACAGGAACTACGACTGAAAAAATTTTTTTTATCACCATTTCTATTGTTAATTATAGCACAGCTCTATTTCAAGAGCCATTTTTGAGCTTTTGATCCATTATAATTAAAAAGTTGCACATTTGTGCGATTACTAATTATTCCCCCAGCCACATCTAGTGCCAAGTTTGAACATGCAGAGCGAAAAACGTAATAATCACCTACTTTACTAATTAACCACTTCTGCGCACAAGTATTGTTATTGGCCCATAATTGCACATTAGTACCATTTTTAATCCCAGCCATTTCAACATCAATAGATTTTTCAATTGCACTATTTATAATCCTATAATAATCTGTTTTCTCGTCGTATTTGATTATCCACTTCTGTGCCGATGTTGAGTTAGCATCATATAATTGTATATTCGTTCCATTCTTATCGTAATTACCAAACAAATCTAACGCTTTCTGATCTGAAAGAGCCGAAACGATTTGATATTCACCCTCTTCTACTATAAAAACCTTAGTTAATACCCATCTTTGAGCCTTTGTATTATTTGCGTCAAATAATTGTATATTAGATCCGGAACCAGTATTAGCAGCATATAAATCCAATACCCTAAGAGAACATGCCGAAATAAATGTTACTCCATTCTCAGTAACTAAAACCCTCCACTTCTGCGCACAAGTATCATTGCTATTCCATGCCTGAATATTAGTCCCATTTTGGTCTCCAGCCAGCGCTACGTCCATCGACTTGCCACTCTGAAGATTCTTTATAGTATAATATCCATCCGTATCGCGCTTTATCGACCATCTTTGTGCGGCTGTATTATTATTTACCCACAATTGAATATTCGTTCCATTTTGAGCATTATTTGAACCACCTTTTATATCAATTACCTTATTCGAATCTATAGGCGACGCGATTATGTAGATTCCATCATCAACTATATCTACCGGTTCCAATAACCATTGTTGAGCCTTACTGTCTATATATGTCTGTAATTCTACATTGGCCATATTTTTAATTATTCCGTCTTCCGCTCCAATTGATTTCAATGAACACGTTGATAAAATTTCAACATTATCTTTTTCTGTTTGTATTATTTTCCACCTTTGCGCACACGTTCCATTCGAGTTCCATATTTGAATATTCGACCCGTTTTCTTCACTAGCTCCAAATACATCTAAAGCCATACCGGAATAAGCATTTATTATATTATAATCATCAGTTTCTGAATTGTATGTAATATTCCATTTTTGAGCATCAGTATAGTTTTTATTATATAGTTGGACATTTGTTCCTTTTTTCATCTCTCCGCCATAAATATCAAGCACAATATCTGGCGCAGAGAGTGATTTGATGTAATACGTACCTTCCGCAATCTTCATGTTTTCTTGTATATTTGTTATTCCCCCAAACCAATCTTCAAAATAACGATAAAAGTTTAAGTTCCCATACGCACTACAACCATCACTTCCACCCGCTAGAGTTGCCGCATTCGGCTGATACGGCGTATAGCGATACAAAGCTGAAGTAGCTAAGTTACGAATTTTTATTATTGTCCCACCACAAGCTGCATTTGGATTATATTGTACATAATTGTCACCTAACGGATAATTTGTCCAACCACCATCTAGAACCGTTCTAAACAAAGCCGCCGCATTTTCAATTTGATTTTTTAGTCCATAATATTTTGAAGAACAAGCTGCTGTATCCGGACAACCATATCCAGTGGCTGACCGATATTGCTGACTATGCGGAAAAGTATCACGAACCAAACTTTGTTCTTTCTCAAGTAATACTAATAAAACTTGGGGATTGATTCTGTATTCTTGTGCTGCTTGATAAATAATATGTGCCGCTGTCCCTCCATCAAACACCTCATCTGCCATACACACAAAATGCCCATCCTTAATATGCCAAGTTCTCGGTGGCGATATTTCCGAAAAATAATCAACCTTTTCGCCTGCCGTATATCTACTAAGATTCGTATCATTACAAGAATTCTTTAAATATAAAAATGATTGAATTTGTGACTCATTCATCGATCGATAATTGCTCATCTGCCAATCCGAAATAATATACCCAGGGTCAAATGCACTAAGATTTGCCGCATCAGCTTCTTCTGCTTGATTTTTAAAAGCATTTATTAAAAAAGTAAACAAAAACACTGCCACAAAAACACCTAATACCACATACCAGATTCTTTTATCTCTTCTTCGAACCTTCTTGTTTTCCATCTCCATCATATGCTAAGATTCCCTTTTATAGTCCCAGTTTTTCCGCTCGACTCAATTTTTATTGTTATTTCATAACTATCATTACTGAGCTCTGTGCTAGGGATATCAAACCCTTCGCAAGTTGACGTCGTAGCCGAATCTATAATATTTACCGTGTCCTCATAAACTACTTGTCTGTCATTAATTATATTTAGAATGCATTTTCCATTTTCTAAGTATTGATCAATATTTACCCTAATCAATACTTTCTCGCCTGCCGCACCAGCATATGTTACTACGCCAGACAGTTTTTCAGCCCCATTCGGATCTTCCCCCTCATATTGTTTTATTTTTTTCCCCTCATTATCTGTTTCTTCTTCACTACCTTCAATAGTTGTCTCCCCATTCCCCTCCATCTCAATCTGTTCAGACGTCTCAGTAGTTGTATCATTATCTTTATGATCATTAAAATAATTATCCCAAACCAAGTAACAAACCACCGCAGCTATAATCAGAAGCACCAAAAATACTAATCGCCAAATCCATCTCTTATTGCGTCTTCGCCTAGGCATAATCACTTTACTCCTAATAACATTGTAACATCTTTTCACCTTGTGTAAAGATAGACAACGTCACAATACACCTTTTTAACTATATTCTTTTTCCTCATAATCATATCTCTTCTCTATCCACTCTATCAAATATCGTATTTCATTTTCAAAACTACCAACTTCCCATTTACTATTATTTTTCTTTGCGGCCTTAATAATCTGTTCCGCCCTATCATTTATTGCCTGAACTACGAAATCTTTTCTGTCCTTTATCTTCTCGTTAAAAAGATTAGCTACTTTCTCATAAAAACCAGGAATTTTTAATAATAATTTAATTAAATTATTTTGTGCATTTTGTTCCTTCTCGGTAGGTGAGAAGAAATTTTCGTCTTTTTGCCATTTCCATTCAAGATTCCCAAACGCATAATCAAAATCCCAAACTGGTCCAAAACTGATCTTTTCCTCATCGTTTCTATACAAATATAGACTCGTCGTATAAGCATCTGGATTAACTGAAAACTCATTTATTAAATAATACTTAACAAAAGAATCCAAATCTATTATTTCAGCAACTTTATTATAATCACCGCTCTCTAATACTTTTTCAAACTCATTATAGATAGTCAAAAATTCCTCTATAACATCGTCCTTTTTTTCAGTTTTTTCTAGCACCAGATCTTTTAATATAAGTTTATTTCCAAGATAACTTTTATAATAAGTTTCCTCATCACCACGCAAATTATCTATCTCAAACAAAACTCCTTTATTATTCTTTAAATCTACTGAATATTTATCAATCTCAACTTTATGCATTAAATAATATAGCCCCTCATATTCTCCATCAAAATACACTTCTACAAATTCCCCTCTAGAAATATTTTTTTCGCCTATCATCTCTGCTAACAAAAATGCCACATCATCCCTTACTAAACTTGCGTCAACATACATCGAGAGGAGCACCCACTTCTTCGCTTTACCCATTCCAAATAAATCTACTTTTTCTGAAAACTTTATCTGATATGACTTTTGTTCATAGTACCACGTCGAATTTCCTCTCCCCTTTATTTCTACTCCGTCGTACCTAGTTATCTTCCCGTTATTATAAAGATCTAATTCATTCCCATCATATTTTGTTTCTTTTGAACCAGTTTTTATTTCTTCAAGATTAACCTCATTTAAACTAATATTAATTCTTGGTACACCACGATCCTCAAATTTTTCATATTCGTTCTTCTTTATTATTTGCACCACCAACATCACTACACAAACAGCAATCAATATAATTTCGCCTAACAAAATTGCTGTCCACCTCTTTTTATCCATATTATAATTCTATCATATAATCTATTGATTAAGATCGATTCCTAAAATATCTGCTGCTTTTTCTAAAACTTTTTTATCTTCTTCTTTACAACTCATCATCTTTTCTTTAAAAAGATTTACTGTTTCTTCGTGCTTGTAATTTAATACTTCTAATGATCTAGCCGCTCCAGGAACTTTTTTTAATACTCCCTTCGAAATCAAATTATCAATATGTTCCGCCACCGCCGACACTGATGATAACCCCAACCCGGACATTATCTCGCGATAAGAAGGGGAAATACCATTCTCCTCGGTAAAATTCTCTAGGAATTCCAACACTGTTAGTTGTTTTTTCGTTAACTTTAAATGCATATGATATAATTATAGCTAATGGATAAAAATAAATCAATTGATGGGCTTAACTACCGTCGCTCCAAAAAAGCGACATCTTCACCAAAACCAAAAACAGTCAAAAAGGTAAAAGTCGTAGCAAAGACTACTTCATCCAAGAAAACTACTAAAGTATCAAAACCAGCCAAAACCATAAAACAAGCAAAGCCTACCCCAACCACAACATCTACTCCTACCGAAGACTTTTTAAAACCAGTTCAAGCCTTTAATTTTGACGAAGATAGCGGCAAACTTCAAGCTATTAAAAATCCTATTAAATCAAAAGCTACTACCAAAAACCAGAAAATCAAAAAGCCAATGTCCAAAAAACGAAAAATCATTCTTAGTATCATTTTAACTATTCTTATCCTTCTCTTAGGAGCCGGTATTTGGCTAGTCATATGGGGTAATGATATTATTGCTAAAATCACTGGTGGCCAAGGCAACGTTTTTGATCTATTATTCCAAGACGAAACCTATGTTGACCTTAAAACCGACGAAAACGGTCGTACTAATATTCTCGCTTTTGGCACTAGTGGTTATAATATGGACGGTGAAGAAGGCAATGGCATCCATGATGGAGCTCAACTCACCGATTCCATTATGTTAATAAGCCTTAACCAAGAAACCGGCGACATCGCTATGCTCTCACTACCTCGCGATCTCAAAGCTTCCCCTACTTGTACTGCAACCAGTAAAATCAATGAAGTATATTGGTGTAATAACATGGACGGTAATAACGAACAAGCTGGCGCTGAAGCATTAATGACCGAAGTTGGCAATATCCTTGGTGTAGATTTCCAATATTATGCCCACCTCAACTGGGGCGCCTTAGTTCAAATCGTTAATATTCTAGATGGAATAAAAGTTACCCTCGATGAAAATATTGCTGACTACTACTACACTAAAGCCGTCTTTGATGCTGGCGTAGAATACACAATTGATGGCGAACAAGCCCTCGGTCTTGCCCGTGCTCGCCATGGTACTTCTGGCGGTGATTTTTCCCGTGGTGCCAGTCAACAAAAAATCCTTATCGGTATCAAAGATAAAGTTTTAGAAAAAGGTCTTTCCATTACCGATATGATCGACCTTGCAGGCACACTCGGAGATAATCTAAGAACGAATTTTTCTATCGATGAAATGAGATCTCTTGCTCACCTTACATCCGACTTTGATTTTAATATCATTCGCCAAATCTCTCTTATCGACCCAGAAATGCTCGTAACCACAGGAAACATTAATAATATATCCTATGTCTTACCAGTTGGAGGTATTGGCTATTATACAAGAATTCAAAATTATGTTACCAAAATGCTAGATAACGATCCAAGAGTATATGAGGATCCCTCTATCTTGGTCTTAAATGCAACTGAAGAAATCGGTATAGCTTCAGCCGAAAAAGACAAACTAGAAGAAGATGGCTATAATAATATCAACGCCGATGACGCTCCCGCCGGAGAATACAACGAGGAATTATATCTCTATGCACTCACAGACAAACCAGGTACTAAAAGCCTCCTAGAAAAATACTACAGCACAACAGCCCTCTCTCTTGAAGACCTCCCAGAAAACATCAGCCAAGAATACGACTTCGTAATTATAATTAATAAAATTACTGAAAAATAGTATTAGATTTTTTATAACATTTTTTAGATTTATTTATTATATTTTACTTATAATCAACTTTCGTTCCCTGCCCTCGCCTTCAGAATGTGTTTCAATATCCGAATAATCTTGTGCCAACTTATGCACTACTCTTCGATCCGCTGCGTTAAGATTAATTTCCATCGGTTCCCCGCTCTGGCGCACCTTATTAATCCATCCTTCAGCTTTTTCAGCAATTCTATCAGCCCTTTGTCTTTTATAATTGGCTACATCAACATTTACACGAGTCACTTCGGCACCCTTAGAAACCAAAGCCATCGACACAATATGTTGTAAAGCTCTTAGATTATCCGCATTTCGTCCAATTAAAAGTGAGTTCAGAGATGTAGACGGCACCGACAACTGTATAACTTCATCATCTATTGTAGAATATACTGCTACATTAATACCAAAGAAACTAAGTAGATCCTCTAGATATTTCGCCGCAAATCTAATTGATTCATCTTTATTCATTTACTTTCTCCTTTTCTTTTTAATATCTTTTGCGGAGATTCTAGTAATTTTTGTTCCCGTTTTTTTATTTTCCACCACTTCAGCCTCTTTAATGTTTTTTAACTCTTTTAGCACAGCCTTATCTGTCATATCATCAATTTCTTGATCAACCTTATTTAGTATAATTTTTTGTTGCATTACCGTAATAATATTACTGAGGAAATAATAAAACGCCAGCGCGCCATTCAAGTTAAACATAATAATAAACATCATTACTGGCATCATCATAGACATCTGACCAGTTGCCATACCGCTAATATCTGAGTCGTCGATTTCCTTCCCATCCTTAGCTTCTTGTAAAATTTCACGGAACTTCTTCTTTTTCTCAGACTTTCCTGACGGCATCTGTTGTTTTGTAACCAAATATTGCACTACTGAAGCTAATATTGCACATATTAAGATAAAGAGTGCGCTCCAGCTAAATTTACCAGTCATTACATCACTAGCTTTCACATCTAAATTAATTACGCCAAATAATTGCGGATGAAAATCATATTCTGTTTTTTCTTCACTAGGTAATTCTTCGTTAGTTAAATCATTTAAATAAACCTCTTGTTTTTCCTCTAAAACCTTTATTTCAGAACCTTCATAAGCCACAATCTCATAAGCTCTATTCATTAAATTATCTGTTGGAAGAGGTGTCGCAATTACTCTAATTGCCGAAAAAATTGCAATAAAGATTGGAAGCTGAATAAGTAGAGTTAAAATTGAGGCGAATGGCTTAACATTATATCTCTTATAAAGATCCATCGTTTGGAGTGATTCTAACTGTTTATTACCATTACAATTCTTTTTAATTTTAGTTAACTCTGGTTGCAACTTACGCATTAATTTAGACTGGTTTAGCTGTCTCTTAGTGAGCGGCCACATACAAAGTTTTACTAAAATTGTAAATATAATAATCGCCAAACCAAAATCATGTATTAAATTAAAAATTACAAAAAGAATATTTACAATCGGCCTTACCACTATTAAATCAATAAAATCAAATGGCCCACCAGTTAAAATCGAACCAATTACAAATATTATAAAAATAGACCAATAGATATATTTCTTCACACTCATATCTATATTATTATATCACAGTTTACTTTCTTCTACTAATTGACCTATAGTTTTTTCTAAATCCGAAAATGTCATGTTTATTACTTCTTTACTAAATACTACAAAAATATAGTCTCTCTTTGGCGGTAAACTATCAAAATTAAGTCTTATTACTTCATAAATCTTTCGTCGAATTCTATTTCGCCCTACTGCAGATTTTTCTACTTTCTTTGAAACCACCACTGCCACTCTAGTAAAACCTTTATTATTATCAGTAAAAACCAGTGACATCTTAGGTGATCTCACCGTTTTACCTTTTTGATAAACATACCTCACCCCTCCTCTAGAATGAAAGCGGTATTTTTTATTCAACATATTATATATTATACACTAGACGGAAAGACGTGCACGCCCTTTAATACGACGACGCGCTAATACCTTACGGCCATTTTTGGTCGCATTTCTCTTCATAAAACCATGCTCAACTTTACGTTGCCTTTTATGTGGTTGATAAGTTCGCTTTGGCATATTATTCCTTAAACTTTAATTTTTTTCAAATACTTTTTATAGTATAACTCATTTTTCCACATTTTTCAATATTTTTTCCACATGTCTAATAGGGATACAATGTTATATGTGGAAAAAACAGTATCTGTTTTTATAATTACTAATTATGACATATTTTTAAAAAATAAAACCTGTGGAAAACCTCCCTCCATCATGATATACTATCTTAAAAGGAGGTTGAAAAAATGTTTGACGTTTGGAAAAACGTATTAGCCGAAATCGAACAGCAAATTTCAGCTGCAAATTTTTCAACTTGGTTCCAAGATACTTCACTTATCACTGCCAAGGATGGCTATATCAAGATCGGTGTTAAAAACTCATTCTACGTTAAACAACTCCGTGCTCGCTATTACGATATCATCTCGTCAGCTTTACAAAATAATAATATCGAAGTAATAGATATGGACTTTGAAGTGGTGTCAAATGTTAAAAATAAAATACGCCCCCGCGAAATCACTGCTTCAAATTTAGTTAAAGATCGAATTAAAACTATCCAAAAATCCCAAGAAGCAAAATCATTTAGTAATGGTCTAAATCTAAAATATACTCTCGATAATTTTGTAGTGGGCTCTAATAATGAACTTGCCGTCGCAGCTGCTCGTAGTATTATTAGTTCACCAGGTACTCGCTATAATCCTTTCTTTTTGTATGGTGGTCCAGGCTTAGGGAAAACCCATCTTGTTCAAGCCATAGGTAATGAACTTATCAAAAACAATCCAAACTATAAAATTTTTTACACCCCAATTTCACATTTTTATTCAGACTTCATTGATGCTATTCAAAAAGGCAAAGGCAAGGAATTCAATCTTAAATTCCAAAAATTAGACTGTTTAATTATTGATGATTTTCAGTTTATTATCAATAAAGAAAAATCTCAAGAAGAATTCTTTAATATATTCAACGACCTTTACCAATTAAATAAACAAATCATCGTTACTTCAGATCGTCTTCCTTCCCAGATTAAATCAGTTGATGAGCGGCTCGCCTCTCGTCTTACTTGGGCCGGTGCTTTTGATCTCCAACTTCCTAAATTTGAAGATAAATGTGCTATTCTCCGCGCCAAAGCAGAACTTATGGGTGCTGAAATCGAGCCAGAAGCTATCGAATATATCGCCGAAAACGTCAATACAAACATTCGTGACCTCGAAGGTGAATTTTCCACTATTTTACTAATGTCCGAAGTACGCGGCCTCACTCCCTTACAATTAATCGAAAATGGCGCCGTGAATGTTAATCGTAATTCTAAACTCCGCCCTCTCTCACCTAAGCAAATCGTCGATAAAGTAGCTAAGTATTACAATCTCACCACTAAAGAAATGTGTAGTAAATCTCGTGTTGCAAATATTAAAAATGCCCGTCAAATCACCATGTTTATTTTATCAAAGGAACTTAATCTCAGCACTAATAAAATTGCCTCCGAAGTTGGCGTTAAAGATCACACTACGGTTATGCATGGCATAAAAAAGATTGAAAAAGATCTTAAATTAAACTTCGTCCTGCGCGATCAAATCGAAGAAATCAAGGAGAAAATATATGGTTAAAGTGTATAACTTGTGTAAAACCATGTTGAATAATTCGTGTAAATCACCTGTAAAAAAATGTGAAAAAAATTACCATTTCAAAAATCTAGTGCAAAACTCATTTTATTCACACACTTTTACCTGCTTATACACCAACTTTCACACCATTATTTCTTATCTGTTATACCCAACCGTTTTCCACTATTCCACAAGCTCTATAACTACAACTATTACATTAATAAATAGAAAGGAGATTTAAATGAAGATCAAAGTTACACAAGAAAAACTAAGTAAAGCCCTAAATAACATTAGTCGTATAGCTATTAGTAAAGTTACCCTACCTATCCTTAATAATGTCCTGATCAGAGTAGATAAAAAGAAGGTATCTCTTATTACCACTAATCTAGACATGGCAATCATTGACTATCTTCCAGTTTCCAGTTCCGAAGATGGTGTAGTAACGGTACCCGCTAAACTTCTCGCTGAATTTGTCTCTAACCTCCCTAAAGGTGAAAATATTGAAATTAATTCTAAGGATAATAAAATAAATATCTCCGCCGATAAGTATTCTTCTATGATCAACGGTTCACCAGCGGATGATTTTCCAGAATTGCCCGAAATCAACGAAAAGACTGCTGTCACATATAAGATTGGCGTAGAGGAATTCAAAAATAGTGTTAGTCAAGTTATTATTGCAAGCTCTAATGATCTTACTCGCCCCGCTCTAACAGGTGTATATTTTAATACTTCAGATAATATCCTTAGAATTGCCGCTACTGATGGTTATCGTCTTGCCGAGAAAAAACTCATCAATAATGTAAAAAGTGAAGTCAAAGCTATTATTCCATCTAATTCTCTTCAGGAAGTTCTCCGTTCAATTAATGATGATATCGAAGAAATAGAAATATCCTTCAGTGAAGATTTAGTTAGATTTCGTCTAGGCGAAATTGAAATAATCTCTAAACTAATTGATGCTAGTTTTCCAAACTACCAAGAATTAATTCCTAAAAATTTCGAAATCAAAGTGGTATTAGATCGTGAAGAATTATCTAGGGTTACTAAACTTGCTGCTCTCTTCTCTAAATCTGTAGGTGGTTCAATTATTTGTGAAGCTACTGAACCAGAAACATTTTCAGTTAAATCAATTGCTAACGAATTTGGTGAAAATGATTCTAAAATCAAAACTTCGGTTAATAAGAATGGTCGAGTTAATCTTAATTCAAGATTTCTATTGGATGCACTAAACTCTCTAGATAGTCCTAAAATTAATTTTAGCTTTTCTGGTCATGTTACCCCAGTTGTGTTAAAAAATAAAGGAAATGATAATTACACGCATATAATAATGCCATTAAACTCATGATTATAAAATCAGTTAAACTTATCAACTTTCGTAACCATTCAAGTTATGTCTTGCAATGTGAAGAAAAAACTACCCAAATATTAGGCAAAAATGGTTTCGGTAAAACTTCGATTCTAGAAGCAATTTATATTTTGATGCAAGGAAAAAGTTTTCGTGCTACAGATAAAGAAATTCTAAAAAGGGGTACAGATTATTATCGAATTGAATTAGAGTACTGTTCTGGCGAACGTAGTACCGCGACTTATGATGGTACTACTAAAAATTTCATCATAAACGATCAAAAAACCAAGCGTATTCCAAAAAAAAATAAATATCCTGTAGTACTATTTCTTCCCTCTGATCTCCATTTAATTAGTAGTTCGCCTAGTCGTCGTAGAGATTATTTTGATCGTATTATTAGTGAGTTAGATGAAAGCTACCACCAATCTTTACTAAAATATGATAAAGCCCTAAAACAGCGTAATGAACTTTTAAAAAATGAATTTGTTTCAAAAGAAGCTGTATTTTCTTGGGATTTATTACTTGCAAAATATGGTACCAAAATTCATAATCTTAGACTTAAATACGTTGATACTATCAATAACGAACTAACTAAAGTATATTATTCAATTACTAAAATTCATGATGAAGTAACAATTGATTATAAGTCAGATTTAGATCTTACTAATGAAGAAAACTATATTAAAGAACTTACTAATAGTTTCCAAAAAGATAAAATTTTAGGATACACCTCTTTTGGTATTCATCGCGATGATTATGTTTTTTATTTTAACCATGAGATTGCAGACGGTTCCGCCTCTCGTGGCGAGTCTCGCTCTATTATTCTCGCACTTAAATTTATTGAAGCTAAACTAATTAAAGATCAATTAAATCAAAAACCAGTTATTCTCCTAGACGATGTATTTTCTGAACTGGATGAAATACATCGCAAAAGCCTAGTTAAAAATTTCAAAAACAATCAGATCATTATCACGAGTGTATGATATAATCACGAAATGATACGGATTGATAAGATTATTCCTGGCGGTCAAGCTCTTGGAAAAATGGAAGATGGTCGCAAGATATTTTTTTGGAATGCTTTACCAGGTGAAACAATAGTTAGTTTTGAAATAATTAAGAAAAAAACACATTATTATGAAGCTATTGCTACTAAAATTGATTTTCCTTCATCTCATCGTGTTGAGCCTCGAGACGATTGTTTTCTTTCAACTTCTCCATGGCAAATTATTGATTATCCATATGAATTAAAACTAAAACAGGACCTCGTTATAGAATTTTTTCGCGAACACCAAATCGATATTGAACGCCCTGAAATTATTACTGATAATAAAGATTATCACTATCGTAATAAAATGGAATATTCACTCTATTGGGATCATAAACTAGGAAAGATTCTTCCCTCTTTTCATTTACGTGGTTCCCATCGTAAAATTCCGATTCTAAAATCGTCGATTGAGCGCCCAGAAATTTTTGCTGCTGCACAGGAAATTATTGATCAACTAAATAGAAATCACGAAGAAGCTCGTAAGTATCAATCATTACTTTTAAGATGTAACCAAAAAGGTGAAATATCGGGTGGCTTATATGAAAATAACAAACCTCACCCTAAATTTAATATTCTAACCGATCAAATATTAGGCCAATCTTATTCTTATTCTCCAAATGGTTTTTTTCAAATAAATCTCCCAGTTTATGAACTAGCTTTAAAAGAAATCAAAAAGCATATTAATACGGAAAAAGTTTTAGATCTCTACGCCGGCGTCGGTACTATTGGCCTCTCTGTCGCCCCCACCTCTCACCTCACCCTCGTCGAATCCGACAAATTCGCTTTTAGCGAGCTAGCAAAGAACTGCAAAGAGGCCTTTTTTGGAGGATCTTTGCGGCAACGGGCCGCAACGAAAGGGCAGACACCCGCGACGGCGGGATGGCTGCCCGATGCCTCCAAAAGATGGCCTCATGCAGTTCTTTCTAAGTCCGAAAACGTATTAAATTACATCGAAAGCGACCAAACCGTGATTTTAGACCCTCCCCGCTCCGGCTGCGACAAAAAACTAATTAATAAATTATTAGAAGTTCAACCAACAACTATTATTTATCTTTCATGCAACCCTGCAACCCAAGCTCGCGATATAAAATTATTATTTGAAAAATACGAAATCAAAACAGTAAAAACATTTAATTTCTTTCCCCATACTCCACATATCGAAAATCTAGTAGTTTTAAATGTAAAAACATGCTAAAATAACATCTAAGACGGAAAGGTGGCCGAGCGGTTTAAGGCGCACGCTTGGAAAGCGTGTAAAGGGGCAACTCTTTCGCAGGTTCAAATCCTGTCCTTTCCGCCAAAATAACGACAGAAGAGCTTGCTCTTCTGGCGGTAATTTGAAGGAATGGATCTAGGATAATTATCCTGTTCTTTCCGCCATATTTATAGTGGAGGAGAAGTGAACGAAGACAACGTCATTATAGAATTAAAAAATCTCACTAAGCGTTATGGTTATGGTGATACTGAATCCTTTGCATTAAAGGATTTTGATCTCACAATTAAACGTGGTGAATTTATTATGATTATGGGCCCATCGGGTTGTGGTAAAACTACTCTTCTTAATATCATTGGTTTACTTGATCGCGCCACTAGAGGCGAATACTATCTAAACGGTGAAAATGTTGCAGATATTTCTGCTCGTCGTCAATCTAGATTAAGAGCAAAAAAAATAGGTTTCATCTTCCAAAATTTCAATTTAATTGAAGATTTACCTATTCTAGAAAATGTTGCTTTGCCACTAGTTTATACAGGTTATTCAAAAACCGCTCAGCTTAAAAATGCTTCCTCAGCCCTTGGTAGATTTCATCTCCAGGAGCGAGAGTATTATCTTCCTTATCAGCTTTCCGGCGGTCAGCAACAACGTGTTGCTATAGCACGTGCTATAGTTAATGATCCAGAAATTATCCTAGCTGATGAACCAACTGGGAATCTAGATTCTCGTTCTTCACATATTGTTATGGAAGAATTAAAAGCTATTCATGAAGAAGGTAACACTATCATTATGGTAACTCATAATCCTTCCCTAACTACTTATGCTACTCGCGTAATTAATATGTTAGACGGCCAAATTGATACCGATATTAAAACGGTTGCCGATCAAAATCTTCCTCAGCCAATCAGTGTTAAAATTAAAAAACGTAAGAAAAATCGGAGAAAAAAATAATGGCTATGTTATTTAGAACTCATCTTAGACTCGCTCGTACTTCAATAAAAGAAAACCGTACCCGTTCATTTTTAACTTGTCTTGGTATAGCAATTGGGGTAGCTAGCATAGTATTAATACTCTCTCTAATGGGTGGTATTTCTAATCTCATCAAAGAAGAAGTTGGTAATATTGGTTCCGATCTTATCGTAGTTCGACCAAATTCTACTAAGGATTCAGTTACTAGTGTTATCGAAGAATTAACATCATCTAACTCCTTTCAGAATAGTAGTCTTGCTATTTCCGATATTAAAGCACTCTCAGAGATTGAAGATGTCTCAGCTGTAGCCCCCATTGCAGTATCAACTAATTCCGTCAATTCTGAAAAAAATAATTTTTCATCAGTTCAAATATTGGGAACAAACCTAGATTTCATTAAAATTGAACCACTTGCTCTTAAATATGGTGCTTTTTTGAATGAACAAAATGAAGAAAAAGGTGTTGTCTTAGGCCACACTATTTCATTAGCCTTATTTAATACTATTAATAGTACAGTTGGCAAAACAATCACCATTATGGGTGAAAAATTCATGATAGTTGGTGTTCTAGATGAAGTAGATCAATCAATCAATTTTGATAATGTAGATTTTGATAATGCAGTAATCATGGATATTAAATCATTAGATAAAATAATTGATTCTACTCAAATTCAACAAATCAATATCAAAGCTGCTAACACGAATAGTTTAGCTCAGATTTCTGAAAACATCAAAAATACTCTTACTAATCAAAAGCTTGGCGATCAAAACTTTTCTGTTTCATATGGTGATGCTATTACTCACCCAGCTAGTTCACTCTTTCTTATTATTTCCGGTATGCTTACTCTAGTAGCAGCTATTTCATTGGTTGTTGGTGGTATTGGTGTAATGAATATTATGCTTGTTTCAGTTGCTGAACGTTCCCACGAAATTGGTGTACGTAAGGCTGTTGGTGCATCTTCGCGTAATATTCTGATGCAATTCTTGTTTGAAGCTCTAATTCTTTCGATTCTAGGTGGTATATTTGGTCTATTACTTGGTTATATTCTTGCCTTCTTTGTATCAGTTATTACGCCATTTTCACCGTATATTAGCTGGGAAATAATTCTTATTGTCTTTCTTACTACTCTAGCTGTCGGTATTATCTTTGGAATTTATCCAGCTCTTAAGGCTGCCTCAAAAAATCCGATCGATTCCCTCAAACATTATCGCTAATGATATAATGTAAATATGAAAAAACTATTGGAAAAGCTTCCCTTTTATAACAAAGCTGTTTTGCCATATCATTATGCTCAATCAGTAATAGCTGGTGTTAAATATGGTTTTCCGGGCAAAAAAATGCATATTATTGGCGTCACTGGTACTAATGGTAAAACCACCACTTGTTTTATGATTTGGCACATGTTAAATCATGCTGGTATCAAAACTGGTCTTATGACTACCGTGGCATGGGGCATAGATAAATTAGAACCAGAACTTGCTCATATGACCACCGTGGATGCTCTTACTCTAAATAAACGCATCTCTAAAATTCAAAAACAAGGCGCAAAATACCTTGTTTTAGAAGTAACTTCCCATGCTCTTGCTGAATTTCGCACCCTCGGTATATCTTTCGATATCGCCGTGTTCACTAATCTTACTCATGATCACCTAGATTATCATAAGACTTTAGAAAATTATCGCAATACTAAGGGTAAACTCTTTAAAAAAGCTAAGTACTCGGTATTAAATGCCGATGATACCGCCACTAATTATTATGAAAGCCTTGCTAAAGAATATACCACTTATGGTATAAAAAATGGTAAAAATCGTGCAAAAAACATAAAATTGAGTGTTTCCAGTGTAAAATATTCATTTGATGATATAAATATTGAAACAAAGATTCCTGGTGAATTTAATGTTTATAATTCCCTAGCTGCTGCCGTAGTTGGTAAAAAAATTGGTCTGACCAATAAACAAATAGAAGAAGGTATCAAAACTATTGAATCAGTCGAAGGACGCATGAATATCATCGATGAAGGTCAGCCATTTACTGTAATAGTTGATTATGCCCATGCCCCAGATGCTTTAGAAAAAGTATTTGCTTCGGTTAGGAATCATAAAGGCCGCATTATTTCTGTTCATGGTGGTGCTGGTCGTCGTGACCCATCAACTCGCCCTATTCGTGGTGAAATACTAGCAAAAAACTCTGATATAGTTATTATTACCGAAGATGACTCCCGTGATGAAGATCCTGAAAAAATCGCCGCTGGCTTTATTGAGGGGGCTGAAAAAGCCGGTAAAAAACTAGGCCAAGATCTCTTTAAAGAATTAGACCGTGAAAAAGCAATCGCCCTAGCTCTTAAAACTGCTAAAAAAGGCGATCTCGTTCTTATTCTTGGTAAAGGTCACGAAAAAACCATCCTTCGTGCTGATGGCCCTCACGATTTTGAAGATATCAAGGTAGTAAAGAAATTACTCAGGTAAGTATTCAGCTATTCCGTCAATGATCTTTTCATTGCTGATTTCTAGTGCATTCGCAATAGCGATAGCGCAGGCCATATAAGATACTGCCGTCTCGCCAGGGACAAATGTCGCCACATTAAAAATATCAGATTTAATTGAAAATGTCGCTTCGGTGCCTTTATTGTAAAGCTTAGAACTTAAGATTTTTACATCTGGACCAGATTGACCATACACTACCGTGTTATTTTTACCCTTAAATTCAGAAAAAGTATCATAGTTTATATCATCTTGATTTAGCACTACGATCTCTGGATCCATATCAAATAAAGTCTTTTCATTATCTAGGTATTCTTCTGGATCCATATCTTTAAGTCCAGCAGTTACAAAATTAGTCATTGCAGCTACCTTTACTGGCAACCCATAAAAAACGTTATCTCTCAATCCTTCTGCTGGCACAGTTACTATCACATAGTTAGCTCCAGCCTTCCAGGCGTCACTCAAGAACTTATGCAACATACCCATTTTAAACGGTTGGTCAGAAGCCAGTACTGCAACTTGTTCGCCTGCTGCTCTCAAAATTTCATGAATATAATGCGCCACAATAGTTTTGCCAGTAGTACCAGTAATCGCAATTAATTTCATATCTTTCATTGGATTTCCGTAATAAGTCTTCAAAACCCTAGCCTTAATTTTTTGCGATTTTGCTTTCAAACCACCATTTTTGTTTTTGCTTTGGTTAGATCTATCCCTCTCACTCATAATACCTTAATTATACCACCTCTACAGTAATTACACAAAAAACAGCCTCATTAGAGCTGTGGCGTAAGCGAAGAACGAATCATGCTTTTTGAGCGCATCGCTAGATGCGTGGCGGAAGCGAGAGGATTCGAACCTCCGAGACGGTTAACCCGCCCACACGATTTCGAGTCGTGCGCCTTCAACCACTCGGCCACGCTTCCATGCACAATTATACCATATAATCCCCTTAAATAAACTATAACCACTATGTTATAATAATCATATGGATACTACATTTAGCCTCTGGCTTGGTTTTGTTGTAATTTCCCTGGTTGGTACTCTTGCTCACTTTTTATATGACTGGACCCATCACAATAAGATTATAGGGCTTTTTACTGCAGTTAATGAATCTACTTGGGAGCATATCAAAATCGCTCTCACTCCTTCTCTTCTATGGTGTCTCTATGATGGTTTTTTCTATGGCTTAGAGCCAAATTATTTTCTAGCCAAACTAATGAGCCTCTTAGTACTTGTCATATTTATCCCTTGCGTGTTTTATTCATACAAAAAATTAGTTCATCACCCTATCCTATTTGTTGATATTTCTTCTTTTTATATAGCTATATTTCTTAGCCAACTTACCTTTTATAGCATTTTAATTCTTAATCCTATATCATATATTTTTCAATTTATTTCCTGCTTTGGATTATTTGTTTTTTTTGGCTGTTATATGACTCTAACCTTACAACCACTCAAAAATTTTATTTTTAAAGATCCGATCACAGGTAAATATGGTTTTCGCGCTCACAGCCACTTTATTAAAAAAATCAAGAAACACAAATAATTTACCGCAAAAATTCTAAAATTATGTTATAATAATACCGTCACCTCTAAGGTGATGCTCATTTAATTTCTAGGTGGATGTAGCGAAGTTATTCAAAACATCCACATATGTGCCCGTAGCTCAGCTGGATAGAGCGTTTGCTTGCGGAGCAAAAGGTCGTAGGTTCGAATCCTGTCGGGCATACCAAAATAAAAAAATGAGAATTTATTCTCGTTTTTTTGTTTTTATATGACCGAAATTGGATTTTTATCCTGTCGGGCATACCAAAATAAAAAGACCAAAAAGGTCTTTTTTGTTATAATAAAACTATGCAATGGGATATAATTACAAATATTATTTTAATATCATCAATCATTATTTTGGCTGTGTTTGCCTTTTTAGGCTTGGCCCAATTAATCCATCGTAAATCACTCAAAAAAGTCGATAAAGAAATAAAATGGATGCCGCTCCCCCTTACCCTTATGGCTATAACCTATTTTATTTTTGACAAATTTTTAATTATCAGCACTCGCCCTAATGGTTCAGGCGAATCATCGTTCCCTTCTACCCACGTTATGGTTGTTGCCACGATTTTTTTCTTAGTTGCAATAATCTTACCTAGATATATTAGATCCAAAGCCGCCTGTATTGTTTTAGATATTATAATGTTTGCGTCAATTATTCTTACCTGTTTTGGGCGCGTGCTAGCTAATATGCATTGGATTACAGACGTAATCGGCGCAATTGCCTTTTCGGTAGTGTTTGCTGCTATCTATTATCTAATTATTAAAAAACCTAAAAAGGAGCAAAATGAGTAGTGTTTTTAGTAAAATTATCAACGGAGAAATTCCTTGCTATAAAATATACGAAGATAATAAAACCCTGGCATTCCTAGATATTCATCCAGAAACCACCGGTCACACATTAGTTATTCCCAAAATTGAGATTGATAAAATCTATGATTTACCAGATGAAGATTATATTGCTCTTATGGACACTGCTAAAAAACTATCTAAGCACCTAGAAAAAGTCACAAACAAACGCATTATTTGGAAAGTATTTGGCACCGATGTTCCACACGCCCATATACATCTTGAACCATTGGACGAAACCTGGCACCAAGGTCGTGAAGTAAAAATGACTCCCGAGGAATTTGAAAAACTCCGCGCCAAATTAGAATACCGGTAGCATGTGATATAATTAACCTATGAAATTTTCAACTAGTTATGAACCATCAGAGTATGAATCTGATATTTATGCCGCTTGGGAAGCTAGTGGCATTTTTAATCCAAAAACTGTCACCAAGCCAGTTGATGATGACGGCGACGGTATTGATGATCGTAAAGATGCAAAATCATCATATTCCATCGTGATGCCACCCCCTAATGCTAACGGGAATTTGCATATTGGTCATGGTCTCACCGTTGCACTTGAAGATTCCCTGATCCGATATTATCGTCTACGTGGTTGTTCTTCCTGGTATATTCCTGGTGCTGATCACGCTGGTTTTGAGACATGGGTAGTTTATGAACGAGAACTTGAAAAACAAGGTCATACCCGTTTTGAATATGATCGCGATGAGCTTTATTCTCGTGTTTGGAATTTCGTAGCCGAACAGCGCGGCAATATGGAGCTCCAGCTTCGCGCTCTTGGCGCCTCCTGTGCCTGGGATGATCTTACCTTTACTTTGGATGAAAACGTTATCGACCGCGTCTACACTACTTTTGAAAAAATGTGGAACGACGGCCTCATCTACAGAGGTGAAAAACTCGTTAATTTCTGCCCTAAGCATCAAACCGCCTTCGCTGATATCGAGGTGGAGCACAAAGATGAAAACGGCACTCTCTGGGATATCGCGTATCAGGTAGTAGAAACTATTAGTTCGAGGGGATCCGGAGCCTGGCAAGGCGAGGACGAGCGCACCGCCCCCGTGGCGACGGGCGGCGGTGACGCGCCCCGAGAAATTATAGTTTCTACTACAAGACCTGAAACGTTATTTGGCGATACCGCCGTTGCTGTCAATCCCGAAGATGCACGCTATAAAGCTCTAATCGGTAAAACCGTCAAATTACCTCTTACTGACCGTGAAATTCCGATTATCGCCGATGAACACGCCGATCCCGAATACGGCTCCGGCGCAGTTAAAATCACTCCTGCTCACGACTTCGACGATTTCGAAGTGGGCGAACGCCATAATCTCGAACGCATTCAGGTAATCGCCGAAAACGGCACCATGATTAATGTGCCAGAAAAATACAACGGCCTCTCTACCGACGAATGTCGCAAGCAAGTTTTGAAAGATTTAAAAGACCAAGATCTTCTAAGGGGCGAGCAAAAAATCGAACACTCCGTTGCTCATTGTTACAAATGCGGCACCGTGCTTGAACCTATGCTCAAAGAACAGTGGTTTATCGATGTTGCTAAACTCGCTAAGGTCGCTATCGAAGCCATCAATCAGAATAAGATTAAATTCTTCCCTGCCAACAAAAAGAAAATCCTTATCAATTATTACGAAGGTCTAAAAGATTGGAATATTTCTCGTCAAATTCCTTGGGGTATTGCTATCCCAATGTTTAAGAAAGTAGACGAATATGCCACCGATGAACCGGATTGGATTTTCGATCGTCGCACCAATCTCAAAGAGATCGAAAAAGCTGGTGTCAAATATGTCCGCGACGAGGATACTTTTGACACTTGGTTCTCTAGTTCGCACTGGCCGATTGTTTGTACCGACTGGACCGAGGAAAATTTCAATCCTTATTATCCGCTCAACGTTATGGAAACCGGCGCCGACATTCTCTTTGCCTGGGTCGCCCGCATGATTATGATGGGTCTCTACGTCACCGGTGAAGTGCCATTTAAGGAAGTCTACCTTCATGGTCTCGTTCTTGACGCCCACGGCAAGAAAATGAGTAAATCTAAAGGTAATGTGATTAATCCGATGGATTTGGTCACCAAATATGGCTCCGACGCCTTTCGTCTTGGCATTTTAAGGGGTCGTTCCGCCGGCATGAACCAAGCCTTCTCCGAAAATTCCGTCATCGCCGGTCGCAACCTCTGTAACAAACTCTGGAACATCTCCCGTCTCATCCAATCAATCGTCGACGATGAAGCGGAAGCTATTATTAGTTCTGAGGGAATCCGGAGCGCGGCAGCGCGAGGACAAGCGCCGGCCGCCCGTGGCGACGGGACGGCCGGACGCGGCCCGAAGACTAATAATAGTTCCGCTTCATATACTACCGACAACATGGGCGAAGACTGGATCTGTCGCGAGATAAATGACTGTCTAGAAAAAGTAGCGGACAATATGAAACATTATCGTTTTGCCGAATCCGTCGAAATCCTCTATCAAACAATTTGGGATAAATATGCAGACTGGTTTTTGGAGAGTCAAAAAATCTACAAAAATATAGATCTCTTAAAGAAAACTCTTGAAACTATTCTTATTGCACTTCACCCATTCGCTCCCTTCGTAACAGAGGTAATTTGGCAAAACCTATCCTGGACGGATGGCTTTATTGCTGCCGCTAAATGGCCCGCCAAGCTTAAATATGACCCAATTTCAGCCGAAGAGTTTGAAAACATAAGAATTATCGTGTCTGAGGTTAGAACCACCTTACAGAGCCTGCCAGGCACCAATAACGCCAAAAAATATGCACTATTATACGGTAATGATAGTCTGATTAATGATAATCAACTCCTCATAAAATCATTGACAAAAGTTCCGTCAATTAATAGTTTGGGCTCTTCCCCACGTGGTTTACGTCTAGCTCTAGCTAATCACGAGCTATATCTAGACGTCCCAGCAGAGATAATTGAGCAATATAAGGACTCATTAACTGAAAAAATTCTTGCTGTTGGACGTGAACTAGATGCCTTAAACGCCCGTTTAATGAACCCAAGATACGTCGATAAGGCTCCAGCTCATCTTGTAAAAGAAACGAGAGACGGAGTTAAAGAAAAGGAATCCTTGATTACGCGTTTGAAAGCTCAACTTGAGTTGATCTAACAAAAAACCGCCCCCCCGGGCGGTTTTTTTATTATTTATTAAATTTATCTAAATTAAACATTGGCTTTCCCTTTTCGCCATCAATAATGCTCTGAGCTTTACGTAGCAGTTTTTCAAGAGCAGTCTCGGAAAAAGCCGATCCAACATGCACGGTTTTTATGACCCTTCCCTGTTCCTTGTAGCAAACTTGCACCCCTGTAGCACCAGAGGTAGTCTTAAACCGTCTAATATAAGCCATACCTGGATTATAGCATAAAAAACTAATGATTTTCACACTAATTCCCCACTTTTTTCCACTAAAACCATAACCAGAAATTAGTTAATTCCCTTATATCTAGCAACCGAAGCGCTTGGCAACCCACTTGACAGAATAAAACACAAGCGCTAAAATCAAAGCATCAACTCTTGCGAGTGGGCCAGAGTTGGAGGTAACTTTAGCAACCGGGAACTATAAAAAGTCGCCAGAATTTAATTGCTAAAGTCAATTTGATCCGACAAAACGACCAGGGAAGTATCCTAGAAGCCGTACATTTTGGTTATGCAATAAAATAAAAACCATAAGCAGTCAATCAAAATCACGTGGGGATATGATATAATGGCATTATGAAAATTCCTATTACGCAAAGCAAGGCCTGGGGGGCACTTCAAGACGATCTAGGGAAGGTTAGTTATAGGGAAGAGGGCAGTGGTTATCAATACCTTGCTATCCTAACAGAATCTAAACTAGCGAAGTATCTTTATCTACCATATGGACCAGTTACAAAAGATCGTAAGGGTTTTGAAAATGCGCTCAAATCTCTTAAAAATCTTGCTAAAAAATGTGATATTACCTTTATTCGTGTTGAGCCTCAGAATCCCGCAGCTACTCGGTATTTTCCACAAAATACTATCAAATCTCATGATTTAAATCCTAAGGAAACTTGGGTGCTAGATTTATCCGGCACAGATGACGATTTGAAGCAAAAACTCCCCTCTCGTCTCCTTAGATATTACAAATCTGCCGCCAAAAACGGTATTACGATTGAAACCTCAAAAAACCCAGAAGACATCAAATACTTAACCGACCTTCAAAACGCCTTTGCCAAACAAAAGGGAATTAACACTTTTTCCGAAAAATACCTAAGAACCGAACTCTCTCAGTCCTTCGCCACCCTATATATTGTGAGGCATCAAGAGGTAGTCAACACAGACGGGTGGCCGAGCTTGGGGGACCCCCAGCCGAGCCTCAGCGAGGATAGGAGAAAATGCAAGGACAGGACCCGTCAGGAAGTGATTGCCGCCGGACTAGTTTTCGATGACAAAACCACTCGCTATAATCTGCAGGGCGCCCAAAACGATCTTGGTCGCAAACTCCATGCTACCGGCATTCTCACAATTCAACTCATTCTCGACGCCAAAGCCAAAAATCTCAAAACTTTCGATTTCTGGGGTATCGCTCCTGAGGGCGCGCCCAAAAATCACCCCTGGGCTGGCTTCACTAATTTTAAAAAGACTTTTGCCGGTCACGAAGTTCAGTACGCCGGCACCTACGACATCGTCCTCAAACCCGCCAGATATAGGTTGTATTCCTTATTGAGGAAATTAAACAGACTGATTAGAAAGTAACATCGGCGGGTGACGGACTTGGAGGGGGACCCCCAAAATTGCCGTCAATTTTGGGGGAGGAGAAAGTCCGGCAGGACCCGCCGAGAATATGCTATAATCATTTTATGAAATTTACCACTCTAGAACCAGCCGAATTTACCAAATTCGCCACCAAATCTCCCTATAAATCCTTCCTACAAACCGTTGAAATTGCCACTCTCCGCTCTAAGAACGGCTGGACGCCCTATTATTTTGGTGTCGAAGAAGACGGTAAGATCATCGCCGCCACCATGGCGGTTGCTAAACCCACTTTCCTCGGTAAATCCACTTATTTCATCCCCGGCGGACCTCTGTTAGACTACGAAGACACCGCCCTGGTTAATTTCTTCTTCAAAAACCTCAATAACTACGCTAAATCTCACAACGGCTACATCCTACATATCGAACCTTATTACGAAATCATAGAGCGTGACCAAGACGGCGAAATCGTCGCAGGTGGCTTTAACCGCGAAAAAGCCAAAAGCAACCTCAGAGACCTCGGCTTTCAACCGGCTACTCCCGAAAACCCCGCATATCTCTTTGTTTTGGAGCTCAAAAACCGGAAATATGATGAACTTTTCGCCAGTTTCAAGCAAAACACTCGTAATCTCATCAACCGCACCGCTAGAAAAGGCGTCAAAATCCGCGAACTAAAAAGGGAAGAGCTCGATAAGTTCAAACAAATCACCGAGTCCACCTCTGAGCGCCGTCATTTTACCGACAAAACCTTAGATTATTACGAAACCATGTACGATCTCTTTGCAAAGAAAGGCGAGGTTAAATTTATAGTAGCAGAAATATCAGAAATGGAATCTGAGGAGTCAAAGGGTGTTCATTCGAGACATTTTGCGACTAACGAGGAGCAAGTTAGCGAAGGCTCGCCCGTAACGACGGGCCGAGCCGAGCGTGTCGAGAATGAATCACTTTTGACTCCTATCGCAGTTGCCATGTTCATAACTTATGGCGATGAAGTTATCTATCTTTTCTCTGGTAGCGACGCCAAATATATGAAAGAATACAACGCCCAATACGCCATCCAATGGCACATGATCCAGTATGCCCTCAAAAACAAATTCAAACGCTACAATTTCTACGGCATTCAGGGTTTGCCAGATCCTGCAAAACCCGGCTACGGTATCTATAAATTTAAAAAAGGCTTCACTACCGCTAAAACCGGGCGTGTTATTGAACTCCTCGGTGCTTACGAGCTCCCGATCAATCAAACTTTTTATCGGCTCCATTCACTACTTACCAAATTAAAACATCACTAAGAAAGGGAACAATATGCCAAGCAAAGTTTATTTCACCAAAAATATCACCCCAGAAAATCTAATTAAAATTTACGAAGCACTTGGTGTAGAACTTCCTGGCAAAGTAGGCGTTAAAGTTAGTACTGGTGAGGCGGGCGCCAAAGGTTATCTGAAAGCTGACCTTATCGGCCCACTTGTCAAAAAACTAAATGGTACTATTATTGAGTGCAACACCGCTTATCCAGGTCAACGCAACACCGCCGAAAATCATCTAAAAGTTGCCGAAGATCACGGATTTACAAAGTTTGCCAAAGTAGACATTATGGACGCCGATGGCGACTTTGAGATTCCCGTCCACCAGGGAAAACACCTTGAATATGATCTCGTCGGCAAAAACTTCGCCAATTACGATTCAATCTTAAACCTTGCTCATGGCAAAGGTCATGCTATGGGTGGTTTTGGTGCCAATCTTAAGAATCAATCCATCGGTATCGCTTCTCGAAACGGTAAAGCCTACATTCATTCTGCCGGTAAATCAGAAGATCCAGAAAAGCTTTGGAATAATTTACCGGAGCAACTAGATTTTATTGAATCCATGGCCGAAGCCGCCACCGCCGTTTCGGATTATCTTAAAGCAAACAACAAGCCTATTGCCTACATTACAGTAATGAATGCTCTCTCTGTTGATTGTGATTGCGATAAAAATCAAGGTGATCCGGTTATGAGTGATCTCGGCATTGTCGCTTCATTAGATCCAGTAGCCAATGACCAAGCCTTCGTTGACCTCATCTGGGCTTCCGAAGACCCAGGTGCGAAAAAACTACAAGAACGTATCGATACTCGCCTCGGTCGAGAAATACTCCCCTATGCCGAATCTCTCGGTCTCGGCTCCACGAAGTATGAGCTTATCGAAATCTAGTCAACTTCATATCTGCAAGTAGACTTTAAGAATCTATTGATTTTTAATATTTTATGCTATAATAAGCTTATGTTAAGGTCAAAAGATTCAATGCGCAGCACTAACTCTCTCTCTCTCTCTCTCTCTCGGGTAGCGCTAGGCCTTTCTAGTTTTCTATTTGCTTTTACATTTATATCAGGTTCAATTTTAATATCCAGCTTTTCTTTCGCCGACGACACCGCCATTGATGATATTAGCATTACCGTACCAGTAGCTTGTACTATGTCTGGCACTGGGATGAATTCTCATAACGCAACGATTAATCCTGGTACTACTAATTCGGCAGTAGGTACAACTACTTTAAATGTTCTTTGCAATGATCTAAATGGTTTTGCTGTTTATGCTATTGGCTATACTAATGAAACTTATGGCGATAATACATTAACTTCTACTACGCTGAGTCCAGCTCAAACGATAGCCACAGGTACTGGTACTACCGGCAATTCTCAATGGGCTATGAAGCTAGAAACTGATGCTAATGCTACTTATCCTGTTACGATTATGAATTCTTTTGATGCTTTTCATAATGTGCCGGATGATTATACTATGGTAGCGAGGCGCCTAAGCGGCACAGACGTAGGTACTGCTGCAGTTGGTTCAACGTTAACCTCCACCTATCAGGTGCATATTGCTTCTACACAGGCGGCGGATACGTATAATGGTAAAGTAAAATATACTATGGTGCACCCGAACAATGAGACTCCACCAGTAGACGTCGCTTGCGCTAATAATAAGATCTGTTATAACGCCAATACTAATATTAAAGAAGGCACTATGGGCCAGCAGTCTGGTAATGCTAATGCTTCAGTCACTCTTCTGGCTTCCAACTTTTCTAAGAATGGTTATGGCTTTGCTGGCTGGAATACCAAACCTGATTATAGTGGCACTTTCTATGGACCTAATGAAA
>CAYYYH010000003.1:0-63598 GCA_964476395.1 uncultured Candidatus Saccharibacteria bacterium
TGCCCTGTCACGGCAGAGGTCGCGAGTTCGAGTCTCGTCGGTTCCGCCATTTTTTGTGCGCAACTAGTCACGACTCGTACTCCGTATCGAGTCTCGTCGGTTCCGCCATTTTTTGTGCGCAACTAGTCACGACTCGTACTCCGTATCGAGTCTCGTCGCCATTTTTTATTGCTATTTTTTTCTCTCTGTGGTATAATACTCCCCAATATGGCAATAAAAGTTACAAGAAAAGATCAGGGCGAGGCAAACGAGAACATTATTCGTCGTTTCAATCGCAAAGTCCTTCAGAGCGGCATGATGCCTCTTAAAAAGTCGCAAATGCGTTTTAGCAAACCAATTTCTAAGCGCGAACGCCGTTTGAAAGCTATCATCCGCGAAGCTCGCAAGGCCGAAAAAACCGAGCGTATCAAACTAGGACTTAAATAACGCAGCTTTACATGGACGGGTCACGGTCATGAAGGGGATCCCCCAAAATTGCTATCAATTTTGGGGGAGAAGAATGTCCGGCAGGACCCGTCCAGAGTATGGTATAATCTCCTTAAAGGAGTTTTTTTATGATTATATTATTTGGTTTAGCTGGTTCAGGGAAAGGCACGCAGGGTAAAGCTTTATCCGAGCTTTTCGGTTGGCGCTGGCTTTCAGTTGGTGAAGCTATTCGTCGAACCGGTGAATTTAAAGAACTTACCGACCGTGGCGAATTGGTCCCTGACGAAGAAGTTATTAAGCTGATGGATCGACAGATACTCAAAGCTGAAGCTGAAGGTTTTGATGTTATTTTAGACGGTTATCCGAGGGACGAAATCCAAGCTAAATATTTGGCCGAAAACATGTCTGATAAAATCAACGGCGCTATTATTATAGAAGTACCCAAAGAAGAATTATATGAGCGCCTAGCTTTACGTGGTCGCGATGATGACAAAGAAAGGGAAAACATCGATCGACGCTTTGCCGTCTTTGAACAAAATATTTATTCAATTTTACCCCTGTTAGAAGCAAAAAATATTCCAATTGAACGTGTTGACGGCGTAGGCACTGTAGAAGAGGTTACGGCTCGCTTGGTCGAGGTCGTTGAAAAAATGGATCCTGAAGCAGTAGTGCAAAAAAATGATGTCAATGGTGGAGAAATAGAGCATAGTTATGGTGAATAAAGACAATTCTGACGCCAAAACTCTTGAGCAAAAGATTGCTGCTATGCGTGAGGGCGGCAAAATCATGGGTAACCTCCTCAAGGATCTCAAAAACTATGTTAAACCCGGTATGACTGGCAAGGAAATCGATGCTTGGGTACGAGAAGAAATCGTCAAACGTGGTGCCATAGTTGCCTACGATTTATTAGAGGAAAAGTTCCCGGGCGCAATCTGCATTTCAGTGAATGATGAATTAGTCCATGGTGCCCCTAAAGACGAACCATTAGAAGAAGGTGACAAGGTCTCATTCGATTTGGTTATTGGCTATAAAGGTTATTATACCGATTCAGCTTTTACCATGTTGGTTGGCAATACTGGCTCACCTGCGGTTAAAAAAATGATCTCCGTTACCGAATCATCGCTTTGGGCGGGCATTGAACAGGTCAAACCCGGTGTCCACACTGGCGACATTGGTCATGCCGTCGAAACAGTTTTACGAAAAGGCCACTTAGGGGTGATCGAAAACTATATTGGGCACGGCATTGACAAAGAAATGCACCAACCTCCCGAAATCCCAAATTATGGCAAAAAAGGCCACGGCTACAAACTAGTCGAAGGTGATACTATTTGCATTGAACCCATGTCTTGCCTTGGTAAACCTGCCAACTATGTCGACAAAGACGACAACTGGAGCGTTAAAATGAAAGACGGTTCCATCGGCTGTCATTGTGAACACACCATTCTCGTCACCAAAGATGGTTATGAAGTTCTAACATTGCCTGAATGACGATCATAATAATACCTACTTGGGACCGTAAGCTTAGCCGAACGGCCTCGAGTGTGTCCCAAGTAGGTATTATTTGATCGTGAGTAGAGATGTGTTATAATAAGCTTATGGATAACGATAAACGTTTTGTTACGGGCTTAGATGTTGGCACCGAAAACGTCCGCGCCGTAATTGCTACTGTATCAAAAGACGGTAATATTGCAGTCGTTGGCTACAACGAAGGCAAGTCTGCCGGCATGCGTAAAGGCATTCCTGCCAATCTTACCGGTCCCGCCGAAGCCATTGATCGTATGTTAGGTGACGCCGAGCGCATGGGTGGTTACGACGTTAGGAGTGCCTACGTTTCCATTAATGGATCTACAGTTATCTCTACCCATACTGAAGGTATGATTGCGGTTGGTGCGGCCGACCATGAAATTAGTTTAGAAGATTTAGATCGTGTTGAAGACGTAGCTGTTACTGGTCGCATTCCGGCTAATCGTGACGTTCTAGATGTAGTCCCATTAGAATATGCCCTAGACGGTCAAGGTGGCATCAAAGACCCGCTTGGCATGGCTGGCGCTAGGTTAGAAATGCGCGCCTGTGTTATTTCTGCGCTTACTCCAAACTGTGAAAACTTAAAACGCGCCACTATGACTGCCGATGTTGAAGCTAAGCGTCTGGTACCTAGCGTAGTTGCCGCTGCCAAAGCCGTTCTTACAGAGCGTCAAAAGGAAAATGGTGTTGCGGTAGTTGACTTAGGCGCTACCACCACGTCCATCGCAGTCTACGAAGAAGGAGATTTACAATATATCGGCGTCGTGCCTGCCGGCTCAAATAATGTTACCAACGATCTTGCGATTGTTCTTGCAATTGAGCCAGAAATGGCAGAAGAAATTAAAACTCGTTTTGTCACTGGAGATTTCAAGTCCGAAAAAAGCCTTGCCATTAAAGTAGGGAAGAATAATGAACGCGCCTTTGATCGCAAAGAAGTTGAAGAGGTCGTTAAAGCCAGACTCGACGAAATTTTTGGCGAAGTTCGCAAAAAGCTTAAAGCAGCCAAATATGATCAACGCCTTCCTGAGGGCATCGTACTAGTGGGTGGCGGTGCCAAAATGCGTGACATTGATGTTTTTGCCAAGAATGCTCTTGAAGCTGCAGTTAAAATTGGTATTCCAGAAGGCCTCGACGGAGTTTCTGATGCTGTCAAAAAACCTGAATTTGCTACTGCAGTAGGGCTTGCTATGTTAGCCGCTGAAGAATCTAGTCTTAATTCTCCTTCCGCCAAAAAACCTGCCAAAAAAACCAAAAACAATTCAAAAGTTAGTTTCATCAAAAAAATCTTTTCAAAATTCTAGCGCCCTCTTGCCACAATCATAAAATAGATATATAATAATATTATATTAAAGCGAGGATATCATTATGCCAGAAGTAAAGCCGACAGAGGTGGAAAGTCAAGCTAGTATCAAAGTAGTAGGTGTAGGCGGTGCCGGTGGCTCCGCAGTGGAACGCATGAAAGAAGTGGGTCTTTCTGGCGTGGAGTTTGTTGCGATCAATACCGATGCACAAGCTCTTCATCACTCACCTGCAGATGTTAAAGTTCACATCGGCAAAGGCCTTGGTGCCGGTGGCGATCCAGAAAAAGGTCGCGAAGCTGCCGAAGAAGGTAGGGAAGCTATTGATAAGGCCCTTGATGGTGCCGATATGGTGTTTATTACCTTAGGCGCCGGTGGTGGTACAGGCTCTGGCGCTGGCCCGATCGTCGCTGAGGAAGCTCGCAAAAAAGATATTCTCACCGTGGGTGTAGCCACTAAGCCATTTACTTTTGAAGGTGCTCGCCGTCGTGCCAATGCCGAAGTTGCTATCGATAAACTAGCTCGTCAGGTAGATGCACTTATTACTATCCCTAACGATCGCTTGCTCCAAACTATCGATCCACGCACTCCGCTACTTGAGACCTTCAAAATTGCTGATGACGTCTTGCGCCAAGGTGTTCAGGGTATCTCCGAACTTATTACCGAGCATTCACTGATCAACTTAGACTTTGCCGACGTCAAGGCCATTATGAAGAATGCTGGCTCCGCATTGATGGGCATTGGCCGTGCTTCTGGTGAAAACCGCGCTGTCATCGCTGCTCAGCAAGCCGTTGAGTCGCCACTCATAGAAGTAAAGATCGAAGGCGCTCGTGGCGTACTCTTCAGTGTGGCTGGTGGCTATGATATGTCTATGAGTGAAGTCCAAGAGGCCGCCGAAGTGATTACCGGTGCTGTCTCGCCAGACGCTAACATTATCTTTGGTGCTTCCATTCGCCCAGAACTCGAAGATGAAATTGTTGTTACAGTTGTAGCCACTGGGTTTGACTCCGAATACTATAACGAAGAGACGAATTCAGAACCAAACACCAATTTTGAAGACGAAAAACCCGAAGCTGAACCTAAGGATTTTGCAATCGATAATAAATCTAATATGTGGGATTCCATCAAAAATGATCCTGAGCCGGAACCAGTCCATGATGACGATGACGATATGGATGTTCCGCCATCATTGAGGGAACGCCTAAAAGGTAGGAAGAAGAAAGGTTAGAAAAGGAGTCGCGGGTGGAACACAAATTTCGTATCGGAGATAGTAAAGTCCTAGAAAGCCGCGAGACAGTTGACGGCAATATGATTCGCCGTCGCCGCGAAACCCCAGATGGTCGTCGCTTTACCACCTATGAGCGTATCGAAATGCCTCCACTTACTGTTACCAAGCGCAGCGGTAACAAGGAAATTTTCGATCGCGACAAACTACTCTTAGCCGTCCGTCGCAGCGTAGGCAAATTCTTTAATTCCGAACTTGAAGTCGAAGAAGTTGTCAACAAAGCTTCTGAAATCCTTTATACCTATGGCACTGACGAGATTACTTCCAAGCAAATCGGCGAAGCCGTCCTAGACGTTCTTGCTGAGGTCAATGAAGTTGCCTATGTTCGTTTTGCCTCCGTTTTTCGCGAATTTAAAACCTTAGAAGACTTTGAAAACATTTTGAAGGAGCAAAAAAAGAAAAAAGCATGAGGGTAGTTTGTGTGTATAGAGAAGGACAGGACTATTCACGTAGCGTGACCGAATGGCTTGAAAATTTTCGCCGCCAAACTGGCCGTACTATTGAAACCATGGATCCAGACAAAAACCCTGGTTTTTGTGAAGCTTACGACATCGTAGAATACCCCACCTTCATGGCTCTTGGTGAACGTGGCGAAGTACGTGCCTCTTGGCGTGGTCGTGATCTCCCATTGATAAACGAAGTTTTATATTACACAATTTAAGCATGGACATTTTTAGGAGTATCGTTAACAATATTTGGATTCAGCGGGCATTTTGGTCTGTAATCGTAATCCTCTTTAGCTTTTTGATATATCATCTTATTTCAGGTTATCCTGCAGATTTATGGTGTTAACGTTACTTCTATGCTTGCCGGTGTTGGGATTGCCTCTATCGTTATCGGCTTTGCTCTTCAGGACGCCATGAAAGACATCTTCCGCGGCTTTGAGATTATTTCTGACGGCTATTATGAAATCGGAGACGTCATAAAATACAATGATAATTTAGGTCAAGTATTATCTATTGGCCTTCGCACTACCAAACTTCAAGACATTAATACAATGAATATTGTTTCTATCGCTAATCGAAACATCGATAAAGTTGAAGTAGATCAAGGCTATATTTACTTGCCGATACCATTGCCATATGAGCTCAAAATCGAAAAAGCCGAAGAAATAATACAGGAAATCATCAAAAAACTAACGCACCATGAGACGATAAATAATGTAAAATATCAAGGTATCTCTGAAATGGGTGACAGCGCATTGCAATATCAGATAGTCATTACTTGCGACCCCATGAATCGTTTACAAGTGAGACGCGATGCTGTTCGTACTATCATGACAACTCTGGAAGAACATAAGATTTCGGTGCCATATACCCAACTCGACCTACACAATAAATAATAATCTGTTATATGATATAATATACTCTATGAAATATAGAGCTGGAGAGCGGCGTAAGGCCGTAGAATACGAAAAGGCCATCAGCGAGTGGTGGAAAAAAGACAAAACTTTTGAAAAATCAGTCGAGAATCGTCCGATTGATAAATCCTATGTTTTTTATGACGGTCCTCCATTCATTACTGGTAATCCTCACCACGGTACTCTTCTTAGCTCTATTGTTAAAGATGCTGTTCCGCGTTTTTGGACTATGAATGGCTACCGAGTAGAACGTCGCTGGGGCTGGGATTGCCACGGACTTCCTGCCGAAAATTTTGTTGAAAAACAGCTTGGTATTACTGACCGTCGCGAAATCGGCACTAAATGGACTCTCGAGGATTATATTATTAAAGCGCGCGAATCAATGGTCGCAAATTCTGAAACTTGGCGCAGCACTATTGACCGCGTTGGCCGTTGGGTGGATTTCGATAACGCTTATCGCACCATGAACAAAGATTTTATGGAATCAGTTTGGTGGGCGTTTAAACAGCTCTACGATGCTGGCAAAATCTACGAAGGCCGCAAAGTATTAATGTATGACACTAAATTCGCTACTCCAGTCTCAAAAGCTGAGGTCACGATGGATAACGACGCCTACCAAATGGTCACCGACCCATCAGCCTACGTCAAGTTCAAATTGATCCAAGGAGAGGAATTAGCTGCTACGAGTCCTGCGGGACATAAAGACTCGGCCAGAGCGGCCCAGAGCGTGCCCGAAGGGCACGCAGCAGCTAATTCCTCTCCTGAATATCTTTTAGCTTGGACCACTACGCCGTGGACCCTGCCAGCCAACATGTGTCTTGCTGTGAACCCAGATTTAGACTATGGTATTTACGATGTCGATGGCGAGAAGTTTATTCTAGCCACAAGCCGTGCCAAGGTTTTGTTCGAGGGCAAAAAACCCGAAAAAACTTTCAAAGGCAAAACTTTAGTCGGGCAAAAATACGAGCCAATTATAGAAGTCGCCGATGGCCTCTTTGACCTTGGTCTTCGTGGCGACAAGGGAACGGTTGCTCGCCAAGAAACCTATACAGTTTTACCCGCTGATTTTGTCTCTGCCGAGGACGGCACTGGCATTGTCCATATCGCTCCTGCCTATGGTGAAGACGATTACACCTTATCTCAGACTCATGAAATAGATTTTGTGGACTGCCTCGATGAAAACGGCTATTATCTCCCTGAGATGGCCGAAAAACTTCACGTTCTAGGCGTCCGCGATACCGATGAAAACGGTATCCAGGTCTGGGCTGGCAACAAATTTATCGCCAAATGTCTTGAAGAGAAGGGAATAATCTATAAAATTGATTATATTCAGCATGAATATCCCTTCAACCCACGGTCCAAAGAACGTATTATTTATCGCGCCTTCCCATCTTGGTTCTTTGACGTAGACGGGCAAAAGGAACTCATGCTCGCTGAAAATGAAAACATTAATTGGTTCCCAGAATACTTAAAGCATGGTCGCTTTGCCAAAAACATCGAAGCTGCCCCAGATTGGAATCTATCCCGTGATCGTTTCTGGGCTACCGCTATGCCAGTCTGGAAAGGCGACAAAGGCACGGTCAAGGTTGTAGGTTCCTACGCAGAGCTCAAAGAACTTTCAGGCAAAGAGCTTGATGATTATCATCGTCCCTGGGTCGATGGAATCGAATTCGATCTCGACAGTGAGCATTTTACTCGTATCGAAAAGGTCCTTGACTGTTGGTTTGAGTCTGGCTCCATGCCGTTTGCCCAGCTTCATTATCCTTTCGAAAATAAGGAAAAATTCGAACTAAATTACCCAGCTGACTTCATCGTTGAATACGTTGGTCAAGTTCGAGCTTGGTTCTATTACGTTCACGCCGTCAATACTGCACTTGCTGAAATTGGCGCTTTTGGCGAAAAAGCCAAAAACGGCCATAAAAATGCCTATAAAAATGTTATTACTACAGGTACTTTAGCGGGGAATGATGGCCGTAAAATGAGTAAATCCTTAGGCAACTTTACCGATCCTAATGAACTCATGGACCAATACTCTGCCGACTCCCTCCGATTCCTACTTCTTAGCTCTCCAGTCCTCTCTGGCGAAGACTTCGCTCTTCTGGATAAGGACGTCTCTGACACTAGTCGCAAACTCGCCATGATTTGGAACGTTTACGACTTTTTCACCACCTACGCCGAGGTAGAAGATATAGATAGCGAGGAATTCGAAAATATATGTTTTGAGGGGATCCGGAGTCACGACGCGCCCCGAAAAACAAATATTTCAAATCCATTAGATATTTGGATCATTTCTCGTATTTACCAATTAAGAAACGAAATCACTGAAGGCATGACAGAATACAACATTCCAAAAGCTCTCGCCGGCATCTTGCCATTCATTGACGATATGAGCAACTGGTTCGTGCGTCGTTCCCGTCGCCGTTTCAGTAAGAACGACGACGTGAAAGATAAGTATGCAGCATTTGCCACTCTCCATTTCGTCTTAATCTATCTATCCAAGATTCTCGCTCCATTTACCCCATTTCTGTCTGAAGAACTCTATCAAAAGATGACCGGTGAAAAGACTTCCGTACATCTCTTAGATTGGCCAAAGTCTGGCGAAATCAATACTGAAATACTAGATCAGATGTCTCGTACTCGTGAGATCATCACTGATGCCTTGGCCCTTCGTATGCAAAAATCTGACACTGAAGATCAGATCAAAATTCGTCAGCCCTTATCAAAGCTCGCCTATAACGGCGATAAGCTTGACAACTTCTACGAACAGATCATTGCCGACGAAGTCAATGTGAAAAAAGTCGAAAACGGTAAAGAATTTAGCCTTGATAAAACACTTACTCCAGAGCTAAGAGAAGAGGGAATCGCCCGCGAGATCATTCGCGCTGTCCAGTCTGCTCGCAAACATGCTGGGCTTCGTCAGGACGATCAAATCAAGCTCTCCTTGTCGTGTAATATTCCAAAAGTCTTCGAGGATCTTATTAAATCCGAGACTAACTCTGTCGAAATTACTCAAACAGAAAACTACGCTCACGATGAAGTCGCTAAACTAAACGGCGAAAATATTACTATTTCTCTTGAAAAGATATAAGATTAAGTTTTTGCCGTTGCAAATAAGTAACTTTGTCTTTACGTTTTTGATCTGTTAATTTGACAAAACTGGATGTTTTTAGCATAAACAGTATTGACAAAATCACGAAAGTGTGCTACACTTAAATCAAGTTAGAAAATAAAATAAAAATTCTAACAAATATAAAAACAAACAAAGGAAAACAAAAATGGGTTTTGAACTATATCCAGAAGAAGCTGAATATGATTCAGCCGAGAAAGCCAAAAATATAAAAGTTAAATTAGGCCGCATTGCCTTATTTGGCAAGAACGACGTGATATAGCATAAGATCTCAACAACCGAAAGGAGCACTTTACTAGATGGACACTGTAATATCAACCTTAACAGAAAGGATTGCCAATGTAAGTCCTATTGGAATTAATAATTTCCAGACTTTCTATGAACTAGCCATTCTTCTTATCAGTCTGGTTTAATCACTTCGAGCTTAAAACCGAACATTATGTTCGGTTTTTTGTTTGTGTGGAAGTCCAGCCTCATCACAAATTCTCTTGACCCACCTTCTCGCTCATGCTAAACTAAAACCAGAAAGGTTTGTACAAAATATTAACTAAAAATCTACCATGGACGATTATTTAATTGATCGAAAGTTCCTAGCCGAATTTGTCGATAATCTTATCAAACAAAAACCCACGGCAACCGATAATGATAACGATATTGATGCCATCCGCGAGAAAGCTATTAGGGAACTTGACGATAAAATCGGTATGGCCATCTTTGGTAAATTTACCAAAGAACAAAATGAAGAATACAACCGAATTTTAGACGATGATAATTTGGGGTCAGATGCTATTGCGTCATTCTTTGATAAAATTGGCTTGAATCCTAGTGAAATCGTTACTCAAACCATGGAAGAATATGGCAAAGATTTTTTAGGAGGTAAAAATGACTGAGCAAATAACATCCATACCCGTATTTGATTCAGAAGTCGCCCCTCAAGATAGAGAACGCGCTATCAATCAAGCGCGTGGAGAAACAACTAATGAGGTCGAAATAAGGAATCGTGCCGCCGAGGCTGCTGCCGAGCATCAGCCAAGATCAATCGAAGAGCGTATTAGAGAGCAATCTGCCGCCGCTGCAGCAGAAGAGGCAAGGAGGCGTGAACGAGAAGCCATGCACGTTGCCATCGAAAGCGGAGCCATTGGTGATTTGGTTGAAAATGACATAAGGGCTCAACAGCAGAGAGAAATTGATGCGGCCGCCGAACAACGCCCTTCGCCCGAAACCCCCATTTCAGAAGAAGAAGCAAGAAGAACTATCGAAAGAACCAAAAAGTTTCCAAAATGGGCAAAGTACGTGATCATCATCCTTCTTACCGTCGGCCCACTCGCATATGGGATTGTCCGGTCGATTGCCTCATCATCACCAGAAAACCCTGCAATAGAACAACCATCAAACACTCCGGCAACCCCAGAAGATATAAACACTATCGTCGAGCCATCAGCACCAGGAGAAGCAGAAGCAACTTATAATCAATTAACAGGCTACGAAGAATTTGATAGTCGAATAGACGGTTCATTCGAACAGTATGATAACCCTGGTTGTTATGATGATAAAGATGGCAAATACAGCCCTACTTCGGTAGCCAATGTCGAATCAGCTCTTAACCTAATTGGCAAAACCATGGAAACTGCCACTCCAGAAGAGCTCGGTGCGGCCCTTGAATACGTTACTTACTCACAGAAAGAATCTGCCGCATTCACGGCTATCAGCCATAATCTCTCGATCACAGATGACGATGGCAACACCATCAATTTTGGGGAATTATCATATGAAGAAGCATGTGAAGTAATTGCCGGCATGAGCGACACCGAAAAAGCCAACTTGCAAAAAGAACTCCACGATACTTTCGAACACACTACATACGACACGAGTGAAGTTAATGGGTCAAGTACTAACTACTATATCGAAGAAAAAGACGGTGAAAAGCACGGCATGGTCAGCACCATAGATGCTAACGGTATTCCAATTCTCGTTCAGACAGTCACGCATGAAGATGGATCTAAAACCATCGCCACATTCATGGTTAGATGTTTCAATGGCGACCAAATTGTCATCGTCGTGAACGAAAATGGCACCGAACGGGAAGTAACCATTAGATTAACTCCAACGGACCCAACCCCTCCAACTCCAACCCCTCCAACTCCAACCCCAGAACCTAAGGACTCAGAAAATCTTACACGAATAGATCAGAACGCAAATGAGGACATCGCAGAAGATATCGGCACTGAAGAAGTTAGAGTCACGCCAACTCAACCTTCACAAGTTGAATCGCAACCTGTCACGCCTAAGCCAACCTCAGAATCCTATCAAGGTACATCTGCTACCACCACAACCAATACGTCTACTACGACTGCTGAGCCAGTACAACCCGCAACACCTTCAAACAATTACGGTCAAGATCAAGGACGGGCAAACCCATTGCCAAGTAATGCAGTAGCAGAAGACACCACCGCTCAAACTACTGCTAATGCAAACGAGAGAACTCCCGACAACACTCTTCACGCAGACGACGCCGGTTCACTCAGCGTCGATGACTTGCTAAATCAACCATAAGTAAATTAAAGGAAAGGCAAACATGAAGAAAACCACTAATTATAAAACGAAAGTTGCTGTGAGCGCGTTATTATCGTGCCTTAGTGTCATGAGTGCTAGTTCCGCCATGGCGTGGGGGCCAGAACGCACTACTTTTACTATGGAAAAACCAGCGACTTACCCAACATTTAACTCTATCACCAATAACCCAACTATTGGCGACGAGCGTGACTTTGTGCGGGTGGGCGAAATAAATGCTGACGTAACAGATTTAAAGAACGAAGTCGAAGTAGTCCCCGGCAAACAGTACCTAGTCTACATCTACTTCCACAACAATGCCTCAGCAACATTCAATGATGCCGCGCACAATAATTCCGGCGTTGCTTTTCAAACCCGTATGGCGACCTCTTTCTCGACCGTTTTGACACCGTCAGAAAAAGGTACAATCACCGGTACAATTTCAGCCGAAAACTCAAATCCACTTGCCGTCTGGGATGAAGCCTACATGACCACCAAAACAGACAAAGTTTTAATGCACTATGTAGCTGGATCAGCAAAAATCTACAATGATTGGAAAGCCAATGGCTCAGTTATGCCATCGAGTTTATTCTCTGAGCAGGGCACTTATCTGGGTCTTAACTCTCTAAACGGAATAATCCTTGGTTGTGAAGAATACCACGGTATCGTCACATACGTGCTTCAAGCCGATGAACTCGGTGGTTCTGTAGAAAAAACCGTCTCTAAAGATGGGCTAAAATACAACGAAAGCGTCAATGTGGCACCAGGTGAAGAAGTGTACTTCCGAATTGCAATCAGGAATACGGGCGACGTGGCTCTCACGAATGCCACTATCAAAGATACTCTCCCAGAAGGTCTAACCTTGGTCCCAGGTAGCGTAGGTCTAAGCGCTAATGACTCAACGACTGTAGATCCATTATCTGATAACATCCTAGGCACTGGGTATAATCTTGGCACTATTGGTACAAGCAATACCGTTTATATAACATACAAAGCTAAAGCTGGTGACGATTTTGATTGTACCGGCAAAGAGCTAGTCAACAACGCTGTTCTGGTCTACGATAGTGAAACTGAGAGTGGTGACAAAAAAGAAGACTCCGCTACAGTAGTAGCAAAGAAAGCAGATTGTGAGGAGCCAGAGATTCCGCTAGATACTTGTGAAAATAATCCAAGCCTCCCAGAGTGTCAAAAAGAAAACTGTAAGACCAATCCAGAATTGCCAGGTTGTCAAGAGCTTCCATCCACTGGCCCGCTCGAAATCGTTATGGCAATTATCGTAGTACTCGGTATCGGTGGCGGCGGCTACTACCTCTATCGCACCAAAAAGACCTTGAACAAAGTTGAAAGTGCTGCTAAAGGTGAAGACAAAACCACTGAATCTAATGAAAAAGCAGATCATCCTGAAGAAATCGCCAAAGACTCTTCCCAAAAACCAGAGAATATGGTAAAATAGTTAGAGTTAATAAAGGAACAATATGAAAAAAGCAGTCATTCTCGTCGGCGGGAAACAGTATCTCGTCGCCGAAAAAGAGACCCTACGGGTGGACCTCCTCCCGGCAGGCACCAAAGAGCTCGAACTTGACGCTTTACTCGTAATTGATGGCGACAAAACCGAGGTCGGCACTCCTACAGTAAAGGGCGTAAAAGTTTCAGCTAAAGTAGTAGCGCCCGAAGTTAAGGGTGATAAGATCCGCGTAATTCACTACAAGCCTAAAAAGCGCGAACACACCGAAACCGGTCATCGTCAAAAATACACCGAGATTGAAATCACCAAAATCGGATAAAAGCTAATAAGTAGTTTTAATAGCATAATGAGATTTAGAACAGATTTGTTTGTGTGATTATTACAACTCAGCAATGAAAAAATGTCCACAAGCGAGCGAAGGCTCGCGAATAAGGACATTTTTTCTTGACCTGTGTTGTGATAATCACGGCAAACAAGTCCAAGCTATTAAAACTACTTATTAGTTTTTAACAATTCCAATTTTGTGTTATAATCGTAAGTATTATGGCGAAGGTAATATGTGTAACAAACCAAAAAGGCGGCGTAGGGAAGACCACTACAGCCGTTAACCTTGCCTACTATCTCGCTAAAGATAAATTTAAAACTTTACTGATTGATTTTGATCCTCAGGGCAATGCAACTTCCGGTCTCGGAATTGACAAAACCGATGCCAGTAGTCTTGGCCCAACCATGGTTGACGTTATTCTGGGCACTGCGGGGCTTGATTCCGCTATCCATCCCACCAAGTATAAGAATTTTTTTATCGCTCCAACTACGCCAGAACTCGCCAATGCTGAGGTTGAAATCACTACTATGAATCGCAAATTCACGCGCTTGCGTGATGCAATTCGCAGTATAGAAGTAAACTACGATTACATTATCATCGATTCGCCACCATCACTATCTCTATTGACCGTCAATGGCATGATCGCCTCAAATTACTTACTCCTACCAGTCCAAACTGAATTCTATGCGCTTGAAGGCGTAGCCCAGCTACTTGAATCAATGAAGTTAGTTATGAAACAGGCCAACCCAAATCTCAAACTTCTCGGAGTTCTTGCCACTATGTACGATAAGCGCACTAGCCTTTCTACTCAGGTTTATGGCGAAATTCAAAAATACTTTAAAAAGCTTACTTTCAAAACCACCATTCCACGCAACGTACGCGTCGCCGAAGCTCCTAGCCATGGCATACCAGTAGGAGCTTATGACAAGTTCAGCAAAGGTGCCAAAGCTTACAAAGCATTTACAAAAGAAGTAGAGGAGAGAACAAGATGAAAAAAGGTTTAGGACGCGGGTTTGAATCTCTAATTCCAACTGAACTCATTGATGACGAGTTCGACCCCACTGCTGCAGAAGATAAGAAATCCAGTGAACTTAAAAAGATAAAAATTTCTGAAATAGTCCGCGACGAAGACCAGCCTCGTCGTGAGTTCGACCAAGAAGCCCTTGAGGCTCTAGCCGCCTCTATTAAAGAACATGGTGTTTTGCAGCCAATTGTAGTTACTAAAGAAGATGGCAAATATAAGATTGTTGCCGGCGAGCGTCGCTGGCGTGCATCCAAAATCGCTGGCCTCGATGTGATCCCCGCCATCGTTCGTACTCTTGATTCACAGAATCGTCTCGAGTTGTCTATCATAGAAAACGCCCAACGTGAAGATCTAAATGCGATTGAACTAGCTACGGCTTATGCTAAGCTTAAGAACCAATTCAATCTTACTACTGAAGATATCGCCGCCAAAGTAGGGAAGAGCGAAACCTCTATTCAGAGTACAATGAGACTCTTGAATTTACCAGAAGATGTCAAAAAAATCATGGTCAAAGAAAAGCTTTCTGAAGGTGTCATGCGTCCGCTCGTTGCCCGCGACGAGGCCACTATCAAAAAGGTCTTGCCAAAGATAATCAAAGAAGGTTGGACGGCCCGCAAAGTCGAACGCTATTTTGCCGAAACAAAGAAAAAATCCAGCGTCGCCGCCATTAAGCGCGATTTATATCGCAGGGAAGAAGATAAGTTAAGCGCCAAGTACAATACCGTTGCTCGCATCACCGGTCGTAGCCTCACTTTTAAATGTAAATCCGATGCCGACCTCAAAGAATTAATAGCTAAACTAACAAAATAGTATTCTAAAAACCTCGAATTTGATTAAACGGAAAGATTCTAACCGCCACTGGCCCAATAATCCGGCAATAGGGAATTGTGCCTAGGCCATTTCTTGAATCCCAAGAATTTGATCCTTCACGGTTGTCGCCAGATACAAATAATTCACCTTCTGGCACTACCAAATCGACTTCTCCTGAAGTATGTTCTTTTGGTCCATCAGTTTCAGATACTCGCCATTCTTCGTCATAGACAAACCCATCTTCATGTTCTTCGTTGTATATCGTCATAACGCCGTCCTTTACTACTACTCGTTCACCAGGAAAAGCAATCACGCGCTTAATAATATATTGGTCGTTGACGTTTGACGGCACTGTACAAGTCATCGGGTTTTTCACCCCTTGTTCTTTGTATTCTTTTACTTTTTCTTCGTCCTCATTTAGAAATACGATAATTTGTCCGCGTTCCGGTACGTACTCCTGACCAGTAAAATGTGACCATGTTACTGCGGCCCGATTTACGATTACTCTATCATTTTCGTGCAAAGTGTTTTCCATACTACTGCCAACTACATTATAAGAGCGATAGACATAAGTATTCAAAAACAACGTTCCTAGTACAATGGCTAGAACGAACGAAGCCAAACTCAGCAAATCCTTCAGCAAAGGATGTTTCTGGAAAAACGTTGCTTCCATACGAGTTATTATATCATTATTTAAGCTTCGTTTAAAATATTTGCTATAATATAGATATATGGCAGATTATATATTAGCAAGAAAATCTCGCAACATTGCCAGCTCAGCGGTGCATGTTTTTTTAAACCTCCTCCTTGGCATTGGCGCCGTACTAATTACTGTATTATCTAGTAGCCCTATTCTTAGTTTATTGCTTGTCGTTATTTCTAAATGGCGCATCTTTGCCGTTCGCGCTCGCTACCTTTGGCTTAACATCAAGTCAAATCTCGTAGATCTCATCGTCGGCATTAGCGTAGTTCTGCTGACCTATTACGCCGGCTCCTCATTCCTCATAGTAGATTTTGTGTTGATGGCAATCTATTCAATCTGGCTATTATTTATTAAACCACTATCATCTGAGGCCGCCACTTTGGCCCAGTCTCTTATTGCCGTATTTCTCGGCATGTCGGCCGCCACTATTATGTCGGCAAATTTCAATGTAGTTTTATTAATACTTTTGTCTTTTCTTGTCGGTTATGCTGCTAGTCGTCATGTATTAGTTCAAAGTGATGCCAAAGATTTTACTCTTACCACTCTTGTTTGTGGGCTTGTCTTTGCCGAAGTGTCTTGGCTTTGCTATTCATGGGAGATAATCTATACGTTTGGTAGCACCGGTATCCGTATTCCGCAACTCGCAATTATCCTTACTATCTTTGCTTTTGTCTATAACTACGCTCGTCAGGCTATGATCAAATATCAAGAAGATTTCCGGTTTAAGCACATCATCGGCCCAGTCATTTTTGGTGTTGTTTTGATCGGCATTATCGTTTTATGTTTTAGTAATCCAATATTTAACATCTAAAAGGAGTAAAAAATGGAAGAAGAAAAGGGTGAAATTGTTGAAGCAAAAGAAAACATTTCAGCTCAAAGCCAAAAACCTAACAATAATCTAGCGATTATTCTGTCAATAATTGCTATTATTTTTGGCGGAGTGGGTCTAGCACTTGGCTGGATGGGCTACGACAAGTCCAACACTCCGATTACTTTTTTGAATAACGGCACAGACGGTAATTCGGCCAATTTTACTGAAGGTTCTATTGCCGACATCGCCGACAAAGTTTCAAAAAGCGTAGTCTCTATCGTGACTTCTACCAAAACCACCAATTTCTTTGGCCAAAGTTATGACTCTTCTGCTGCCGGCACCGGCGTAATCGTAACTAGCGACGGTTATATCTTAACAAATAAACACGTCATTAATGGCGCCACTAAAGTCACCGTCATTCTAGACGACGGCACTACGTATGAAAACGTTGAAGTTGTTGCTACCGACCCGTTAAACGATGTTGCTTTTTTGAAGATCAAAGATGCTTCGGATTTGCCTGCGGCAACTCTTGGTGATTCAAAGACGATTTCTGTTGGACAACAAGTTATCGCCATCGGTAACGCTCTGGGCGAATACCAAAACACGGTCACTTCCGGTATTATTTCTGGCACTGGGCGTTCGGTTACGGCTTCTGACGGTACCGGCTACAACACCGAAACTCTCACCGACATGATCCAAACCGATGCTGCGATTAACTCTGGCAACTCTGGTGGCCCACTCGTTAATGCTGCTGGTGAAGTAATCGGCATTAATACCGCCACATCTACGTCAGCCGAAAATATGGGCTTTGCTATTCCAATCTCCAGCGTCAAAGGAATGCTAGAGCAACTCAAAGAAACTGGCAAGGCCGAGCGCACCTACCTAGGTATCTATTCCGTAGATATCACTCCGGAAATCGCCAAGGCATACGAACTCCCCGTCGATTCAGGTGCATATCTCTACACTAAAGAACAATACTCTGCGGTTGTTAAAAACAGCCCAGCCAGCAAGGCCGGTCTTCAGGACAAAGACATTATTACAGCGGTCAATGGCGTCAAAGTTGGCGCAGCCGGCTCAGTCGCAAGCCTTATCGGCGAATACAAACCAGGCGACACCGTCCAACTCACGGTCTATCGTGGCGGCAAAGAAATCGCCCTCAACGTCACTCTTGAGGGTTATCCAGAGTAAAAACCAGAATAAATCCACGAGTTTCGCGCAAAGAATAATCATGCCTCCTGACATATTCGATTATTCTTTTGTGCTGACACGGGTCAGCCTCTAAGACTAAATAAGGAATCTTGCGTTCTGTTACTTGGTCAATTAACCTTTTGATCAATGCTAGTCCGCCATCTTCGGCATACAGGGCTATCGCTGGCTCGCGTGACAACGCTTTTTTGTCAATCCAATCCCAGTTCTCATCTACATACGGTAAATTCGCAACTACTATATCAAACTCACCATTAATATTATTCATTAAATCTGATTTCTTAAACTCAACTTTTGCTCCTAATCTTGACGCATTTCTCCGCGCTACGTCTAATGCTTTTTCGGAGATATCACACGCGCTCACTTGAGCCTTTGGTAGTCCCAGTGCTAAACTTATTGCCACGCAACCGGAGCCAGTACCTACGTCTAAAATAGAGCAATCTTGTGGCAACTTAGCCTTACTTGGCTTTACTCCCGGCAGATACGGCTTTCCGCATAAGCTCAAAACCGCATCTACCATCATCTCCGTCTCAGGGCGGGGAATTAGTACGTCCGACGTGATCATAAAATCACGCCCATAAAAATCAATTTTGTGAGAGCCCTCTTTCATGCTTTATGAGTTCCTGAATAATGTCATCAATATCTCCGTCCATCACCGCTGGGATATTTGAGCGCGAATAATGGATTCTATGGTCAGTCACGCGATCTTGCGGGAAATTATAAGTCCGAATTTTTTCTGAGCGATCTCCCGTACCAATTAAAGACTTTCGTGCTTCGGAGGCGTTTTTCAATTCTTCTTCTTTCTTCTTTTCGAGCAACCTAGAACGTAAAATATTCATCGCCTTTATTCTGTTCTGTTGCTGACTCCTCTCGTCTTGCATCGCCACCACAATTCCGGTAGGTAGATGCGTAATTCGCACTGCCGAATCTGTCGTGTTTACACCTTGGCCACCATGCCCGCCGGAGCGATAAATATCGATACGCAAATCATCAGGATTGATTTCGAGTTCTTGCTCCGTAGCCTCTGGCAACACGGCCACCGTCACTGTAGAAGTATGAATCCGTCCCTGTGATTCGGTCACCGGCACGCGCTGTACGCGGTGTACGCCACCTTCGAATTTCAGCTGCCCATAGGCATTATCACCAGAAATCTTAAAAATCACTTCTTTTGTCCCGCCTGCTTCATTCAAATTCTCCGAAATCGGCTCAAACTTTAATCCATGTGCTTCCGCATATTTCAAATACATCCGGTATAGCTCGCCCGCAAAAAGGGAAGCCTCATCTCCGCCCGCCCCAGCGCGAATTTCAATAATTGCCGGCTTGTCGTCTTCCGGATCGTGCGGCAACAATAATTCCTCCATGCGCTCGTTGGCGGTAGCAAGTTCTTTTTTGATGTTCTCAACATCTTCTCTCGCCATTTCGCCCAGTTCCGGATCATTGAGTAAGCCTTCCGCCTCTGTCAAATTTGATGAAAATTGTTCAATTTTTTTATTCAATTCCAAAATCTCACGCAACACTGTTGCGCGCTTAGATTTAGCTGCGAATTCACTGTCGGCATAAGCTTCTGGCCTCGCCAAAAATTCTTCAATCTCATCTAATTCCTTTTTATATTTCTCTAAATCCATATAGTGATTATACCATGAAAGGTGATTAATGGTATTTCTCGGGGGCATCCGCAGTTGCTACGAGGACGCAGCGAGGAGCCCCGTAAAGACGGGCGCGACGAGCGTCCCCGAGAGATACTATTAATCACCGAAGTATGTTATAATAATACCAATGGGGATTTAGCTCAGTTGGCTAGAGCGTACGATTCACATTCGTAAGGTCACAGGTTCAAGCCCTGTAATCCCCACCAGGAAAATAAAACAAGCCCGTAGGGCTTATTTGTTTTTTAAAATAGTTTTCAGCAAGCGCCAAGACGGGAGAACCGACATATTCTTTAGTAGCGGTGAACATGGAGATGGTCTTGGTCATGGGCATGTTGTGGTCGACCAAAATGGCAGCGTTCGCTATGCACGCGATGAATGGCAAGATAAACGAACAGAGTATTTGATTGATGACACGAAAGAGGACCATACGAGAATATAATCAACCGAACTAAAGGCCGGCAATTGCCGGCCTTTAATGACAACCAAAAAATGATATAATAGTATGCATAATGAAGAAAATAAGCCAAATAGAGTTAAATAAAATTGTCGCGTCGTATGGCTTTGGCAATTTAAGCTTCAAAGAATACATGCAGGTTGAACCAGATACCGCATTATATATATTGTGTGATGATAAAGGCGCATATTATATTCTATTAGTGTCCGATTATCTGGGTGGATATGATGAAATCAAACTTCCGCATCGGTTTATGTTTGACTATTATCCAGAGAAAAAAATACGCTTTGATGCTATATGTAGTTTTTCTTATGTCGATAACGCACCAAAAGCAGCAGCCGATTATATTGACGATAACCATCTAAAGACCCAAGCCAGCACTGGTGATATTTGTATGCTATTTAGTGTCGACAAGCTAAAAAAAATATAACAACAAAAAACGCAGATGTTGCGTTTGTTTTTATCGGTATTCCCATCCAATCGACCGGTAAAAATCCATCGCCGTGGGCAAATTCAAATTCTTCAGAGTTAAATTCCGCTCCAATCGCATAAATATTCATCCACGGCAAAAAGTTTCCACCTTGCATATACCATTCACCCGTACCTTCATTAATGAAAGTAAACACAAACTCATATAACCATCCCACGCATCCCGCAATAACCGCAATCAAAAACGCAATCCCGACTTTTTGATATATTTTAAACTTAACTTTGCCGTCCAAATATTCACAAAAACTTTTCCGATAGGTCAGTTTCTTTGGAGCCTTCTTATTCATTAGCTTTATTATAGCACCAATTCTTGTGGTACAATAAAACCACATGCTAGAGTTAAAAAATATCAGTTACGAGGTCAAAAAAGGTGGGTCCAGAGCAAAAATCCTGGACCATATTTCTCTTAAGATCCCCAAAAACACTCTTACTGTCATTACTGGCCCCAACGGCTCCGGTAAATCCACTCTCGCCCAGATTATTATGGGCATCAAAAAACCTACCGGTGGCCAAATTCTGTTAGACGGTGTAGATATTACCGATAGATCCATTACCGAACGCGCTAAACAAGGCCTAGCTTTTTCTTTTCAGCAACCCGTTAAATTTAAAGGTATTAATACTTACGATCTTCTAAATATTGCGAGTGGGGAATTAATCCCCGAAACCCAAGCTGGCAAATATCTAAAACAGGTTGGACTTAATCCAGCTTCGTATCTTTTTCGTGAGGTTAACAACAAACTCTCCGGCGGTGAGCTCAAACGCATCGAAATCGCTAGTGTGCTTGCACGTAAAGCTAAATTAACTATCTTTGATGAACCCGAAGCCGGTATCGACCTCTGGAGTTTCGAAAACCTCATCAAAATTTTTAAAAAGTTAAAATCCGAACAACATACGCTTGTGATTATTTCGCATCAGGAAAGAATCCTCAAAATCGCCGACGAAATCATCGTCCTGAAAGACGGCAAAATCAAATCTCACGGTATTCCCGCTAAGATTTTGCCCCAAATTACCGGAGGCAGGGTATGAATCTAACCGAAGAAGAAAAGCAAATCTTTTGTGAGGTAATGGCTGATAATGATGTTTCGAGGGAATCCGGAGCCTGGCAAGGCGAGGACGAGCGCGCGAGCCCCGTGGCGACGGGAGCGAGCGACGCGGCCCGAGAAACATTATTTCAGCCATTGGTGCCAGATGGTGCTTACAATTTCCGCGTCAACGGCAAATCTGTTGGTCGCAAATCTACTGCTAATATCGACATAAAAACCAAGCAGGGCAAAAGTGGCTTAGACATCTATATCAAACCTGGCACTAAAGGTGAAACCGTCCATATTCCCGTCGCCATCAGTGCCACCGGCCTCAAGGAAGCCGTCTACAATGATTTTCATATCGGCGAAAACTCCGAAGTCACTATTATTGCTGGTTGCGGTATTTATAATTGTGGCCCTAGTGATTCCGTGCATGACGGGATTCACCGTTTTTATGTCGGCAATAATTCCAAAATTAAATACATCGAAAAACACTACGGTTTTGGGCAGGGCAGGGGCGGCAAAATTCTAAATCCCACCACCGAAGTTTATCTCGAAAAAGGCTCCGAAGCTACGCTCGAACTCGAACAAATCAAAGGCGTAGATTCTACTATTCGCACCACCACCGCCGACTTGAAGGACAACGCCAAACTAGTTGTCAAAGAGCGTTTATTCACCCACGGTCGCCAAACTGCCGAGAGTATTTACGAAATAAATCTAAACGGCAGAAATTCTACTGCCGACCTTGCCTCTCGTTCCATCGCTCAAGATCTTTCCAAACAAACTTTCAGGGCTACCATAGTGGGGAACAACATCTGTCGTGGCCATTCGGAATGCGACGCCATCATTATGGACGGCGCTAGAGTTCACGCTATCCCGGCTTTGGACGCCAAAACCAAAGACGCCGAGCTTATCCACGAAGCCGCCATCGGCAAACTCGCTTCCGACCAAATCGAAAAGCTTATGACCCTTGGCCTCACTCGTAAAGAAGCCGAATCCAAGATTATCAATGGCTTTTTAAAATAACCACAAAAAGTACTTGAAATTCCATATTTAGTGTTATATACTGGGGACTAAGCACTAAATATAGCGTCATACAAAAATTATCTGAACATACGAAGGAGGTTTAAATGTTCAAAAGAATTATCAAGAGAGACGGAAAAATTGTCAAATTTGATCCTGAAAAAATTACTGAAGCTATTGCCAAAGCTGGTCTTGCTACCGAAGAATTTAAACACGATCGTGCCAAAGCTCTCACTGATAAAGTTTTGAAAAAAGCCGAAGAAACCATCACCGCCCGCACTCCTAATGTTGAACAAATCCAGGATCTTGTCGAAGAAGTTCTCATGGAATCAAGTTTCAAAAAAACTGCCAGAGCTTACATCCGCTATCGTCAAGAGCGTTCGCGTATTCGTGATGCCAAATCCGATCTCATGACTATCTATCGTACCATCTCGCACGCTGATGCCTCAGAAGACTCTGATATTAAGCGATCCAACGCTAACGTCGATGGTAACTCCGCCATGGGCAAAATGCTTCAATTTGGCGCCGAAGGCTCAAAAATGTTTGCCAAAACCGCACTGCTTCGCCCAGATATCGCTGCCGCTCACGACAATGGCGACATTCATATTCATGACCTCGACTTCTATGCTACTGGCACCCTCACTTGTTGCCAGTCCGATCCGTTTGTACTTTTTGAAAACGGCGGTTTTAATACTGGCCACGGGCATCTTCGCACTCCTAATTCCATTGGTTCTTATGGCGCACTTGCGGCAATCTTGCTTCAGGCTAACCAAAATGAGCAACATGGCGGCCAGTCTATTCCTAACTTTGATTATGCTATGGCACCTGGCGTTAACAAATCCTTCCGTAAAGCCCTTAAAAAGAACCTCGAAAAGTACAACAAATTTACCGGCAAAAAACTTGACCTTAAGGTCAAAGATAACATTGAATTTGGAGATGACGCCAAGTTAAAGAAAGCTAAGTGGCCAAAGGAAGTTATCGAATCATCAAATGAAGATGTTGAGCGCGAGACTCTTCAAGCCATGGAAGGTTTTATTCATAATCTTAATACAATGCATTCTCGCGCTGGCGCTCAAGTACCGTTTACCTCAATTAATTTTGGCACCGACACTAGCCCAGCCGGTCGTTTGGTTTCAAAATATTTGCTTCAAGCCACCGAGAATGGCCTTGGCAAAGGCGAAACCCCGATCTTTCCAATCTCAATTTTTAAAGTTAAAGAAGGAATCAACTACAATCCTAAAGACCCTAACTACGATCTCTTTAAGAGGTCTATGGAAGTCTCGGCCAAGCGCCTTTTCCCAAATTTCTGTTTCGTAGATGCTCCTTATAATCTTAAGTATTACAAGAAAGGCGACTATCGCACCGAAATTGCCACTATGGGTTGCCGCACTCGCGTTTTCGCTTCGATCTTCCCAGAGTCTGATGGCATTGTCACTGGCCGCGGTAATTTATCTTTTACTACAATTAATCTCGTTCGCATTGGTATCAAGCACGGTATTTGTCTTGGTGAGCGTAAAGAAGCCGACTGGGATGGATTCTACCACGAACTCGATGAAAAACTTGATCTCGTTAAAGATGAGCTGCTAGAGCGTTTTGAATTTCAAGCTAATCAACACGTCCGCAACTTCCCATTCTTAATGGGACAAGGGAACTGGTTTGGTTCTGAAAAACTCGGGCCCAACGATACTCTACGCGACGTCATCAAACATGGTACGCTTTCAATTGGTTTTATCGGTCTAGCCGAAACTTTAGTAGCCATGGTTGGCAAGCATCACGGCGAAGATGAAGATGCGCGTGAACTTGGCCTTGATATTGTTACTCACATGCGTGAAAAATGTGATCAATTTTGCAAAAAGTACAAACTCAATTTCAGTTTGCTTGCTACTCCGGCTGAAGGTATTGCTGGCCGCTTTACCAAAATCGATCGCAAAGAATATGGTAATATTCCAGGCGTAACCGATCGTGATTTTTATACCAACTCTTTCCATGTTCCGGTTTACTATCCGATTTCCGCCTTTGAAAAAATTGAAATCGAAGCCCCATACCATAATCTCTGCAATGCTGGTCATATTACTTATATCGAGCTAGACGGTGATCCGTCTCAAAATATTGCTGCTTTCGAATCTGTCATTCGCAAAATGCACGACGAAGGAGTCGGCTATGGTTCGATCAATCACCCAGTTGATCGTGACCCAGTTTGTGGCTTTTCCGGCATCATCACTGGTGAACGTTGCCCACACTGTGGTCGTCTCGAAGGTGATGTCCCATTTGAAAAAATCTGTAGCCGTGCGAAAGGCGACGCTTGATGTCATCAATCAAGGGAATAGCTAAGCAACTAGAGGTTCCTGATGGTTATATTCGCCTGTCAGGTCCACTCGAGCACGATAATATCGTTAACGGCGATGGCTTGCGTGTAGTCCTTTGGACGCAAGGTTGCCCCAATCATTGTTTTGGTTGCCAAAATCCCGAAACTTGGGACTATGATGCAGGTTATCTCGTTAAGATTGATGATCTTAAAAAAGAATTGGCCTCCTTTAAAGGCCAAGCCGGCATTACTTTTTGTGGTGGCGAACCATTCGTACAGGCCAAAGCTTGCCGAGAAATTGCCGAGTGGGCCAGGGAAGCACTCGGTTGGGATATCTGGAGTTTTTCTGGTTTTACCTACGATATTATCAAAGAATACGGTGGTGAACCATGGGAGCTTCTCAAATCACTCGATGCTTTAATCGATGGCCCATTCATTCTATCTCAAAAAGATCTTAGTCTTAGATTTCGTGGCTCGAGCAATCAACGCCTGCTTTATTTAGAGCGTGGTACTGGCAAAATTTTGCGAGTCGAATAGCTTTCTGATATAATAAACCAAATAAGTGTGGAGGAAAAATGGAAAACAATACTTTTACAGTTCTACCGATGAGCCAGCGCATTAATCTTCAGGCAGGCGAGACTTACGAGGGCTCGATTACCGTAGTTAATCCAGCCGACTCTACTGAGGATTTCGCCTATCAGATTTCAGTTCTACCTTATGGCGTGACTGGTACAGACAACGCTGCCGACCTTGTCACAGATACTAATTATACTGTTATTTCTAAATGGATTACTGTCTTAGAGCCTTCTGGCAAAATTGCACCTAACGAAAGTAAAGAAATCAAATTCACTATCAACGTTCCAGAAAACGCCCCAGCTGGTGGGCAATATGCAGCCATTGCTGTCTCCTCCGACGCTGATACCTCCGCAAGCGAAGGTGTTTCCGTTCAAAATGTCTTCGAATTGGCTAGCATTATTTATGCTCACGTCGCAGGTGAAACAGTACACGATGGTGAAATAGTAGAAAACAACATTCCTGGCTTTGTTACATCAGCTCCAGTTACCCTCAGCGCTTATATTACTAACCGCGGCAACATCCATGAAGATGCTACCTTTATTATAAAAGTCTCCGATTTCTTTTCCGGACAGGTCATTTTGCCAACTGAAGAAAACGAAGGCCAATATAATGAGATTATTATGCCGGACAGCGAACGCTATATTGAACGTGAAATAAGCGATTTGCCGTCACTAGGCGTTGTTAAGGTTAGCCAAACTATTTACTATAATGGTGAAGTTTCTCAAGAAGAAAAAGAAATAATCATTTGCCCACTTTGGTTTATTGCTCTCGTTTTACTGACTATCACCGCTATTATCTTCACTATCGTTCAAATTGTCAAAAAACACAAAAAGACCCGTAGAAACAAATCTATTGCGGTATAATATAATTAGTTATTAAGGAGAACACAGTATGTCAGCAGTAAAAAAAGCCATCATCACTGATGCGGGATTTGCTAGTAGGTATTTGCCAATCACCAAAACTATTCCAAAAGCTATGATCCCAATTGGATCTAAACCAGTTATGCAACTTTGCGTTGAAGAATGCGCTGAAGCTGGTATTGAAGAAATCATCATTGTTGCTACACCAAATACTAAATCAAAAGAAATTTACGATGATTACTTCCATAATCCGGCTACCAATGTTCAGGCTTTGCTAGATAAGCAAGGAAAATCCGATCGTTTTGAGTCCGTACAAAAAGTTCTAGATTTGCCACACATCACTGTTATTGAACAAGACCCCAACTTGCCATACGGCAATGGTTCGCCAATCGTTTCGGCAAAACAATATGTCGAAAACGAAGAAGCTTTCGTGGTTCTTTATAGTGATGATTTGATTTTGGGTCAAGGAGACGTCAAGACTTTAATTGAAGAATATGAAAATCACCGTTCAGCCAAAGCCGTCATCGCTGCTCAAGAAATGCCCGAAGAAGTCTGGCATAAATATGGCATGATTGTCTTAAAAGAAAATGGTACTCTAAGCCATATTGTCGAAAAACCCAAAACTCCAGATCTCGCACCGAGCAATCTAACTAGCTACGGACGTTATCTACTCACGCCAGAAGTTTTCGACTATTTGGTGCCATCAAACACCGGTCTAGACGGCGAATTGTGGACTGTCGATGCGATTACCAAATTGGCTGAACACGGCGATGTATTGGTAGCGCATAGTAAGGGCAAATGGATTACTACAGGCGATCCTAAAAATTATTTCATGGCCCATCTCGAATATGTCTTGTCTGAGGCAGATTATGCCGATGAGATACGTGATATAATTAATTCAAGGAGAAAATAATATGAATACAGCAGAATGGATACTAGTTGCAATTCTTAGTATCACGCTTTTAATTTTCCTCATCGTAGGGATAGTTTTGGTTATCAAATTAATTGGCCTTACAAAAGAAGCCAAAGGAGTAATTATTAAAAGTCAGGACATTGCCGACAACGCCAATGGCATTGTCGCGAATGTTAAAGGTATGACTTCTATTGGCGGAACCGTTGAAATGTTTGTCGATAAGTACATCAATCCAAAATTGAAAGAAAAAATGAAAGAGAAGAAAGAAGAGGAGAAAAAGGAGGAAAAAAATGACAGAAAAAAATAAAAGTGGTGCAGGCAAGTTTCTTCTAGGTGCTTTGCTAGGCGGTATCGCTGGCGCAGTCGCAGGTAAATTTATTAAAGTTAATCCAGATGACGGAGAAGAAGTTGAAGACGAGTGTAATTGTGGAGATGATTGTAAGTGTGCTAATAAGCCAGCCGAAAAACCAGCCCCAAAAACCGAATCAAAGAAAACTACAAAAAAATAGTATCCTTAGAAGGTGTCTGGCATGACTTTAAAGCCTAGTGATTTTGTCCATCTTCATAATCATACTCACTATTCGCTTCTTGATGGTTTAACCAAAATTCCTGAATTGGTTAATTTTGTTAAAAGTGATGGCATGGAAGCCGTGGCGGTTACTGACCATGGCACGATGTCGGGCTTGGTTGAGCTCTACAAGGAGTGTAATGCGGCAGGAATTAAACCTCTACTCGGCTTAGAGGCTTATGTTGCTGCGCGCAAGATGACCGACAAAGATCCCGCTCACGACAAACAGCGTTTTCATGTGACCTTAATTGCCATGAATAATAAAGGTTTTGAAAACCTCTGCCGCATCATGAGTAATGCCGAAGAACACGGCAAATACTACAAACCTCGCACTGATCATGACGAATTAAAAAAATACAACGAGGGAATCATTTGTCTTTCTGGCTGTATGGGTTCAGAAATTTCCGAAGCGATTCGTGCCGGCGATGATGCGCGCGCGCTTGAACTAATCGATTGGTATAAAAATGTTTTTAAGGATCGCTTTTATCTCGAGATGCAAGATCACGGCCATCCCAAATCTACTACTCACTCCGAGGAACAAAAGAAGGTCAACGATTGGCATATGGCTCATGCCAAGGAATTGGGTTTGCCACTTGTAGTAACGTGCGATGCGCACTATTTAAAACATGAAGACCAAGACGCGCACGAGGTCTTGCTCTGTATCGGTACGGCGGCAAATCTATCCGACACGAATAGAATGACTTTAAAAGATTATGATTTGCACGTAATTCCGGCCGAAGAAATTATCAGCCACTGGCAAGACACTTGTCCGGAGGCTGTTCTTAACACTAAGAGAATCGCCGACCGTTGTAATGTCGATTTGCAGCTTGGTCGAATTTTGATTCCTAAATTCCCGGTCCCGGATGGCGAAGATGAAAAAACTTATCTCGACAAACTTGTTTTTCAAGGGTTGGTTTATCGTTATGGCGGAAAAAAACTTGAAGAAGTTGCGGATCTCACCGTCAAAAAATGCCGTCAAATCTTGAGTAAAGTTGATGAAGAACGCGACGAGCTCCATAAAGTCTTACCGCGCATCGATTACGAACTATCAGTAGTCGACAAAATGGGCTATAATGGCTATTTTCTCATTGTGCAGGACTTTATCAACTGGGGCAAATCTCAGCGCATTGTTTATGGGCCAGGGCGGGGCAGTGCAGCCGGTTCAATTTTGGCTTATGCTCTTCGTATCACCGAGCTAGACCCACTTAAATATGACCTTCTTTTTGAAAGATTTTTAAATCCAGATCGTATTAGTATGCCAGATATCGATACCGACATCCAGGATACGCGTCGTGATGAAGTAATTGAATATTGTACAAAAAAATATGGCGAAGACAGAGTTTCCAATATTGCTACCTTTGGTAAAATGATGGCCAAAAACGCCGTACGCGATGTCGCGCGTGTGCTTGAAGTTCCATACGCCGAAGCCGACCGCCTCGCTAAAATGGTGCCAGACCCAGTAATGGGGCACCACGTACATCTCGCCGATGCCATTAAAGAAGTGCCAGATTTAAAACAAGAATACGAGACCAATCCTACTTCAAAAGAAGTAATTGACTTTGCTTCGCGCCTCGAGGGCACCATTAGAAACCATGGCGTTCATGCTTGTGGCGTAATCATCGCGCCGGACGATTTGGTAAAATTTCTCCCGCTAGAAGTTTCCGCCAAAGGCCCTATTGCTGCGCAATTTCCGATGGGCCAAGTTGAAGAGCTCGGGCTTCTCAAAATGGACTTTCTCGGGCTTTCCAACTTATCAGTCATTAACAATGCTCTCAGAATGGTGCGCAAAGTCTATCACACTGATATCGATTTATCCAATTTACCACTTGACGATCCCGAAACTTATGCGCTATTGCAACGTGCCGAGACTACTGGTGTCTTCCAACTTGAATCTGCCGGTATGAAACGCTACCTCAAGGATCTTAAGGCCTCAACTTTTGAAGACATCATCGCAATGGTGGCCCTTTATCGCCCTGGCCCGATGCAATTTATCGACAGTTTCATCAAGCGCAAACACGGCGAAGAGCCCATCACTTATCTTCACCCGGGCCTAGAAAACTCACTTAAAAATACCTACGGTATTTTAATTTATCAAGAGCAGTTCATGCAGATTTCCAAGGAATGGTGTGGCTTTACCGGCGGCCAAGCCGATACTTTACGTAAAGCTGTAGGGAAAAAGAAAGTTGACCTCATGAACAAAGTCAAACCAGAATTCATCGAAGGTGCCATTAAGGTCGGTGGCGCCACTAAGGAAATCGCCGAAACATTTTGGAGCCAGCTTCTTGATTTCGCCAACTACTGTTTTAATAAATCTCACGCCGCGTGCTATGCCTTAATCGCCTATTGGACTGCTTACCTTAAGGCGCATTACCCAGACGCATTTATGGCGGCACTCATGACTGCCGATATGCGTTGGACCGATCGCCTCGCTATCGAAATCGCCGAATGTAAACGCATGGGTCTTAAAGTTCTCGGCCCGGATATTAATCAATCCTATGGCGATTTTGGCATTGTAGGCGGTGAAAAAACGATCCGCTTTGGTCTTTCTGGCATCAAAAACATGGGCAAATCCTTAGTCGAAGAAATTGTCATTCCGGAAAGGGACAATAACGGCCCATTTAAGTCCGTTTGTGATTTTGCCAAACGTGTAGACTCTACTAAGTTTAACAAAAAATCTTGGGAATCTGCGATTAAGACCGGAGCTTTTGACCGCTTTGGTGCTACGCGCTCAGATCTATTATTTAATTTAGAGGCCATTCAGGCCTATGGCGCCAAGATTCAAAAAGACGTCGGCTCCGGCCAAACTGATTTATTCGGCATGATGGGTGAAGCCGGCGTAGTGCCAGAAGTGGAAATCAAGCCTGCTCCCGTCCAGCATCCCGAAAAAGAGCAATTACTATGGGAGCGCGACTTAATGGGGCTCTATCTCTCGGCCCATCCGTTAGACAAATATGACACGTATTTTGAAGAACAAACCCATCCCATGTCATTAATTACTGCAGAGAATAATAATAAAATGGTCACTATCGGTGGCATTATTACTAATGTTCGCACGATTTTAACAAAAAAAGGCGACAAAATGGCTTTTGTTAAGATTGAAAATAAGACCGATGAAACCGAATTCATCGTCTTTCCGAGCGTTTTTGCCGAACACGGCGCCAAACTCGAAGTAGATAACGTAGTGCGCGTAATGGGCAAAGTCAACGCAACCGACAAAAACGGAAATATTACTTCCGACGTTAAAATCATGGCTGAATCCATTGAGTTAATTTCAGACGATGTGCTAGATAGCTACAAGTCCACTGGCTTAAAATTGGCCGCTCCGGCTATGGCGCCAAGAGATAATCGCCGTCGTGGCGGCCGTACCTCTGCCGAGCGAGTCTATACCGGCGCAAAAAAAGCGCCTAGTTCTGTTCCGGTTGATCCACCACAAGTTCTAAAAGAGCCACCCAAAGATCACTCTAAAGAACGTCTTTACATTTTGATTGAAAACCCCGACGACACCGACACTCTTACCGCTATTCGTCGCTTAGCCGATATTTATCTCGGCATGCAAGAGGTAGTATTGGTACTAAAAGACGGGGAAGAAAAGCGCCCACTTCGGATGCCATTCAAGGTAGATGCTACCGACCAAGAATTTATTAAAAAGCTCGGAGAGCTAATTGGTTCAGAAAAAGTTAAAATCCGTTAAAAACAGCCTTTGCAACGATTGGTTCACCAACCACAATTATCGAAATATCTTAATCGAGGTATACTTTTGATATAATATAACTATGAAACAGCAAAAATCGGGAGATATGGTCACGGTTAATCGCAGAGCGCACTATGATTATACGCTTAGTGATGAGCTTGTTGTCGGCATGAGTTTATCTGGTGATGAGGTTCGCTCCATCCGCGATCATCATGTGCAGCTGAAAGGCTCTTTTGTTACGATTAGAAATTCCGAGCTTTGGCTAAATAACCTCACGTTAGGCGCTGATACTGCGAGAAACATTAAACTTCTTGCCACCAAAAAACAAATCGCCAGTTTAGAGCGCGAAAAAGTCGCTGGCTCCACTATTGTCCCCGTCAAACTCCTTGGCGGCGGTCGTCATATCAAGCTCGTCATCGCAGTGGGGAAGGGTAAGAAAAAATACGATAAGCGCGAAACCATTAAAAAACGCGATATAAATAGAGGACGATATGCCTAGAATCTATTCCTGGAATGTCAATGGCCTCCGCGCAGTGATTAATAAAGGCGCCTTACAAAAATTTATTCAATCCGAATACCCAGATATTTTATGTATCCAAGAAACTAAGGCTAAGCCAGGCCAGGCTGAAATCGATTTACCAGAATACGAGGAACTTTGGAATTCCGCTCAGCGTCCAGGCTATTCCGGTACAGCTATTTTTACCAAAATTAAGCCAATTTCTGTGCGAAATGGTTTTCCAACTAATAAAACCTTCGCAGATAGTTTTGGCGACCCTTTAGCGGAAGGCAGAGTGCTCACGGCCGAATTTGAACACTTTTATCTCGTCAATGTCTACACTCCTAACTCAAAGAACGCTCTTGAACGTCTTCACCTTCGTCATGATTTGTGGGACCCTGAATTTCTGAAATATCTCAAAGAACTTGAAAGGGAAAAGCCAGTAGTGGTTTGTGGTGATTTTAACGCTGCGCATGAAGAGATTGATATTGCAAGGCCCAAGACCAACCATCACTCCGCCGGCTTTACCGACGAAGAGCGGCAGGGAATTACAAATTACATCAATGCCGGTCTAATCGACACCTTCCGTACCCTCCACCCTAAGGACGTGCGTTACACCTGGTGGAGCCATTGGGGTCATGCTCGCGAAAACAACGTTGGCTGGCGTATCGATTATTTCTTTATCTCAAAGTCTCTGAAAAAAAATCTCAAGTCCGCCGAAATCTACGAGAATTATATAGGGTCTGATCACTGTCCAATCTCTATTGAGCTGGAGTTTTGAAATGGACTATTTTGAAAAAATTGAAAACCCGCCTGCTTCTGATTTAGCTTGGAATATTCCTGAAAAAAAACAAGGGACAGTTAATGTAATTGGCGGCAATCGTCAAAGTTTTAATGCCGAAGTCAAGATTTCAGAGTTTTTAAACGCTAACTACCCGATCCAAAATCTTCATATTGTTTTGCCAGACGCTCTTAAAACTAAACTTCCGCCCCTACCGAATTTCGTTTTCCTTCATTCTACCGATTCTGGTTCCTTTGCCAGTGCAGAAGATTTGTCGCAGGCCATCAATTTTGCTGATTTTAATCTTCTTCTTGGTGATCTTTCCAAAAATACTGTTACTGGTAAAACCGTAGCAAGCGCCTGCATCTCTTCCGAAAAACCCCTGTTAATCACGCGTGATGCTGTTGATCTGATCACTGATCAGGCCTTGGATCGCCTCCTTATGAATGAAAATCTCATTTTCTTAGCTTCTATGCCTCAATTAATTAAACTATTCCGATCAGTATATTATCCTAAAGTATTACTTTTGTCACAGTCTTTGATACAAGTAGCCGAAGTTCTACACAAGTTTACCCTTAGTTTTCCAGTAACAATTATTACCCTGCATAACAATCAAATACTTATTGCAAAAGACGGTGTCGTAAAAGCCATCGCGCTAGAAAAATCTGGCCATTCGCCACTTACATTCTGGAGCGGGGAACTAGCCGCCAAAATCCTCGCTCTCAACCTCTACAACCCAAACCAGTTTATCAACGCAACAATCAGCGCAATAATGGTAAATAACTAAAAGGTATTATTTGGGGGTGTCCGGAGGCTACGGCCGAGGATGAAGGGCGCGATCCCCTTGAGCGAGGGCGCGAGCGACCCGTCCCCCAAATAATACTTTTAGCTATTAGACTTTTTCGCTAATTTTTGCTCAATCTCCACTGCATCGCGCGAGATGTTTTTGCGCCTTTGTTGAAGGAAAAACCAAATAAACACGAAGATAGAACACCCAAAGATAAACAACCCATACTTTACCGGATCTGGCCAATTTGTGGCAAATAAAATCAGCGCATTGGTTACCCCCAGGCAGATCGTGTACAGGTAGCGTCTAGCCAAAATAAGCTTTTTTGCTAAAGGAAAATTGCGCTTCGCTAGCGAATTATTTGTACAGTCGTCCGGATGTCCTAGCAACTTGCCATACACTAAAAGGTCGCCACCAATCGAAGAAATCGCATAATAAACGATAATAATCACTCCAACCACCCAGTTCACTCTGAACGTCAAAAACAGTATTTGCGCCCCAGCTAGCAAGACGTCTGAAATCATGTCAAATTTAGCTGCATATTTACGGTATTTAGGGATTTTGTCTTTAGGGAACGGCCATTTTCGCGCGCAAGTACCGTCGAATGCATCAGTTAGCTCAGCTACAAGAAATATAATAAAAGCGGCTTCGGGGCCTCCGCTATGTATCACGCAACCATATATCAAAACGAGTGCCAGAATAAACCGCGATGAAGTGAGTATATCTGCTAAGTATCTCATGATTTTATTATAGCACGAAAGACTTTTACTAGTTTTTTGATGCGATGAGAAATCAATATTTCATCTCGATGGACTAACATCATTTCAGACATATGTTGGATATCAATAGGATTTTGAATGACATAGTTTAGGGCCTCGGCCATCGCAGCAGGAGTTTCGGATTTAGCAATTATATAGCTTCCTTCGGGAACGGCTTCTTTAAGATCGGGATCGCAAATAAAAACTGGCACGCCATAAGCTTCTGCTTCAATTAAGGTCATTCCAAAAGTATCGAAACCATAAGACACTAAAACGTCTAAATGCGCAGTGTTAATAGCAGGAGCAAGTTTTTCAAAGGGAGTATCGCCGTAAAAACTCACATTTAAATGGTGACAATGAACAAATCGCTTAGCTTTTTTGAGTTCGCCTCCGCCACCATAAACATCAAGATGCCACTTTCCTTCCACCATTGTTAGGGCTCTCAAAAATGGCATAATGCGCTTTTCGGCAGATACTCTCGAATGCCAAACCATCTTTAGCTCCTCATTACCCTTCAATCTTTTAGGTTTAGGGCTTTGAGGGAATTTTTCGTCGTTAAACCCATTAGGACAGACCTCGATGCTCTTAGTCACCCCATATTTTAGTAGCTCTTGTCGAAAATGCTCGGAAGGAGTTATTACTTGATCGGCAAAGTTAGCGTGGTTAACCATCATAGTCCACATTTTGGCCTTAGCAACAGTATCAGCTAAACGGTTATCACGACGAATTGAAACCGGGTGGGGAAGATACCAAGAGTGAAACCAGTTTAATAGTATTGCCACTATCGTTCGAAACCCAAATGGTATGATATTTGTTTCACCCATATCTTCTCGTCCATGCATCACTTGTACAGAGGGAACCCCTAGCTTTCGTGCCAACCTTAACCCCGCGATTGAACATCCGGCTTCATAATGCACATAAAACACGTCGAAATCCCGAACCTCTGGGTGGTGTTTTAGGATCCATTTTTCTATTATGGCAGGACGTCGTGATACTGGCGTCAAACCCCGAAAGAATAACTTACAACTTGGCACTGTATAAATATTTTGTTCAGCAAGTACCCCTGTTTCATGCTTATTTTTTGGAAAACTTGTACTAAAAATATAAACTTCGTGTCCAAGTTTTTCTAATGCCTTTTTTTGTGCATTTATTGACGAAACTATTCCGCCGGTCAAATCCAAATAACAATCCGAGAAAAACGCAATTTTCATAAGATTATTTTAACATTTTTTGAGTATAATATATATATGACAATAAGGAAGGCAAAAGAATCGGAACGCATAAAACGAGCTGTAGCTCTAGCTACCAAAGCCCACGAAGGGCAATTTCGTAAAACCGGCGAGCCATACATCGTTCATCCTCTTGCGGTTAAAAAAATACTTGAAGAGTGGGGCATGGACGAAGACACTATCATCGCTGGGATCTTGCACGATACAGTAGAAGACACCGACCTTACTCTTGAAGAGATTAAAAAAGAGTTTGGCGAATCAGTCGCTTTTTTGGTCAACGGCGTAACCAAGCTTTCAAACGCTCGTAATGGCATGCGCGATATTGATACTTATCTTCCCGCCACCAAAGATAACTTCCTCCGTCTAATGATTGCGCTTGGCGACGATATCAGGGTACTTATTATTAAGCTTGCCGACCGGCTCCACAATCTTCGTACGCTTAGCGCTCTCCCGCCAGACAAACAAAAGAAAATCGCCAAAGAAACCCTTGAGGTATTTGCTCCTCTGGCTGATCGTCTTAATATGGGCCTTCTTCGCACCGAAATGTCTGACCTAGCTTTTAAATATGTTAATCCTCGGCGTTTTGAGGAACTCAAAGGACTAATCGAAAAGTATAATAAATCCGCCGAGAAATCCCTCAAAAAGATAGAAGATGAAATCACCGCCGCGCTCAAAAAAGAAAAAATCGATTTCACCCTCTCTGGTCGCGTGAAGTCAGTTTATTCTCTTCACAAAAAACTCGCCAAACACGATCAAAACATCAACGAAATCTATGATTTGATCGCTCTTCGTATTATTGTAGACGATATTACCGATTGCTACCTTACTCTCGGGGTGATTCATTCGCTCTATACTCCAATGGGTGGGCGCATTAAGGACTACATTGCTAAACCTAAGCAAAATGGCTACCAATCTCTGCATACCACTGTTATCACTAAAGATAAACGTATCGTTGAATTTCAAATTCGCACTAAAGAAATGCACGAATACGCCGAACGTGGTCTCGCTGCTAGTTTTTATTACAATGAACAAAAAGTTACCGAAAACTACAAAAAAGGGAAGATCGAACATCTTCCGACTAACCTTCTTTGGATTAGAGAGTTACAGACTACTGCCGCCAGATTACGCGAAGGCAAAAAAGTCGATCTCAAAAAGCTAAAACTTAACCTTTTTGCCGATAAAATCTTCGTCTATACCCCCAAAGGCGATATTATCGACCTTCCAGCAGGCTCTTTGCCTCTAGATTTCGCCTATCGCCTCCATTCTGAAATTGGTGATCACGTCGTAGGCGTCAAAATCAATGGCAAAATGAGTAATTTAAACCATAAATTAGAGCAGGGCGACATTGTTGAAATTCTCACCTCAAAAAATCAAACTCCAAAGTCGTCTTGGTTAGATAAAATCATCACTCCGCATGCTCGCCAAAAATTGCTACATCGTCTCCACAAAAATGGAGCCGATGGCAGGGCTTGAACCTGTGACCTGCTCGTTACGAATGAGCTGCTCTACCAACTGAGCTACATCGGCACTTTTTTCATTATATCATATTTATGATATAATCGTAATATAAAGGGAGGAATAATGTCTAATACAGAAATCATCAAACGCCCAGTAGATCAGGTAGGCAGTGATATTAAAAAATCCGCTTGGTCTGCCGCCATCGAATCACTAGCCATCGTGATCCTTGGAGTTTTGTTCATCGCCTGGCCCGATACGATGGTTAAAGTTGTTTCTTATGTGGTTGGTGCAATTTTTATCATAAAAGGCGCCTTCCAGGTAATCAGCTACTTCGTTGAAAAAGGTCAAAATGATTTCTTTAATAACAATCTCCTTATGGGCGTGATCTCAATTTTAATTGGTGTCGCTGCGCTAGTCATAGGTGAAGACATCGCCAATATTTTCCGTATTATCGTCGGCATTTGGCTAATTTACGAGTCGTTAGTTCGCATCAATACCGCCATTAAGCTTTCCTCGGCAGGCATTCCAATCTGGAAATATGTCCTCCTAATTGGCATTATTATCCTAGTATTAGGCGCATTCATTGCCTTTAATGACGTCACTACCGTGATCGGTTGGATGATGATTATAGCGGGCGTCATCGGCATAGTTGGCGATATCATGTTTATCCAACAAATTAATACGCTAATAGATAAAATTGCTCAAAAACTATCATGAAAAATTTTAAAGCAGATTTTCTCAAAATATACCGGTCGGAGCGTGGCCTACTTATCATCATGATTTTTAACCTACTCTTGTCGATCGCGCTCTGCATTCTTGCGCTCATCAAACTAAATCCTAACAGCGCAGTGGTTAAAATTGGTTATGGCGATATTGGCGGCTATCGTGATGGTACCTGGGTTGATATGCTCGCCTTTCCGCTTCTAGCAATGATTTTTGGGATTTTTCATAATTTACTAACTGTTAAAATCTTTCATAAACGTGGTAGTGGTATGGCCAAGTTCTTCTTACTTATTACTACGGTTCTTATCCTTGGCACTTTTCTGGTGCTAATTAGGCTGCTCGGAGAATCTTAATGCGCAAAAATCTTGAGATTCCACAGGGCAAGCGTACTAAGCTCTATCGCTTTCTCGAAATCCTGCCTGGGCTAATATCTTACAGCGCCATTATTCTTTTATTTTTACTTTCTTGGCTTGATCCAGTCCTCGGTGCCATCTATCTATTTATTCTTATTTCCTCCACCCTTGTTAAAGCTATTGGGGTAGCATACCGAACAGTTCAAGGTTATAAAGTAATTGAACGCGCTGGTCGAGTTGATTGGCGAGGCCGTATCGAAGACCTTGAGCATCCTCACGAATCCTACGAGCGTCTCCGTGATGACGAGAACAAAAGCTATCATTTTGAAAGACACATTGAAAATCTTAAAATGATCGCATCGATGGAGAAAGAATATCCCAAACCGTCTCAAATTTATCACATAGTAATTATGACGGCCTATAATGAAGGCCCAGAAATACTAGATCCGTCAATTAAAGCCGTCCAGGATAGCACTTTTCCAAGCGATCACATAATATTTGTTCTTGCTTATGAAGAACGGGGCGGGGAAGCCATGGAAGCTACTGCTAAGAGTTTAGCAAAAAAATACAAAGGCACTTTTAAACATTTTATGCTGGTTAAACACCCAGCCGATTTACCAGGTGAAGTAGTCGGTAAAGGCCCAAACTTAGTTTATGCTGGTCAAGCCGTTTCTAAATATGTTACCGACAAACACCTCCCAGTTGAGAACATCATAGTCACGTCACTAGATAGCGACAACCGCATGGCGCTTAAGTATCTTGACTCCGTTGCTTATGAGTTTATTGTTCACCCCAATCGCCAACGCCTCAGCTATCAGCCAGTCTCTATTTTTACCAACAATATTTGGGACGCCCCGGCTCCTACCAGAGTTATCGCGGTATCCAATTCCTTCTTTAATGTGATCTCTACCATGCGCCCTCACTCTCTTCGCAATTTTGCTTCTCACTCTCAGCCACTCCAAGCGCTAATAGCAATGGATTTTTGGAGTAAACGCACCATTGTCGAAGATGGACATCAGTATTGGCGTAGCCTCTTCTTCTTTAGTGGTGATTATTCTGTATTGCCAATCCGGATTCCTATCTATCAAGATGCCGTCATTGACGAAACTTTTTGGAAAACCATCAAAGCTCAATTTATCCAGGTGCGACGCTGGTATTATGGTGCCAGTGATGTCGCCTATGTTGGTTCTAAATTGTTCGTGCCTCGCTCTCGTCGCTATATGTCATTTTGGCGACTCTTTCCTAAGTTTCTTCGTTTATTAGATGGGCATGTCACGTTGGCCATTATGGCGCCTATTATTACTTTTGGCGGTTGGGTGCCAATGATCATGAACTATTCATCGCATGCAATGGTCGCTTATAATCTGCCAAATATTATTAGTATCATCGAAACTGTCGCCTCTATAGGTATTTTAGTTACGGTCTTTGTTTCGTTTCGTATTTTGCCTAAACGTCCCAAAAAATACAAAAAAGGCCGTAATCTCCTAATGATTTTACAATGGATCCTTATGCCGATTACCTCTATTTTATATCAGTCCATTGCCGCCTATTATGCCCAAACTCGCCTCATGCTCGGCCTCTATATGGAAAAATTTGACGTTACAAGAAAAATCGTCAAAAAATAATAGTTCAGAAATAAACTGCTGACAGAATTACTGCTATATGGTATAATATTGCCACGGGTTGTTAGCTCAGCTGGCTAGAGTGTCTCGTTTACACCGAGAAGGTCGGGGGTTCGAGCCCCTCACAACCCACCAGATAACAGAGAAAGAGCCATGGGCTCTTTATTTTATTTTAAAACGTTAAAAATGGATATTTACAGGGGTATTTTTTCACGAAATTAAAAGTTATGGGACATTTGTCCCATAACTCCCAAAAAAATAATATTTTTTATCTGAAAAAGTGCTAAAATCCTCTCAAGCGGAGGAGAAAGGTATTTTTTATAATGTTAAAGGTGGTTGTTTTCGATGGTGGGTATGGTGGAGAATTTTTTGCTGACAAACTTGCGGAAGCCTTGCCAGTAATTGAAATAATACGCGTAATAGACTGGCGTAATGCCGAAAAAATCTTGTCTAGCCCTAGAGCTGCTCGCAAAACCGCAGAAACGGCATTGCGACCCTATATTGGTAGAGTAGATCTGATAATATTTGCTAATCATTTGCTCACTCTTACCAGTTTGCGCTATTTTCGTCGCAAATACAAAAAACAAAATTTCATTGGCTTAAACCTGAAAGCCCCAGAAACATTCATCAAAAATGACGTGCTTATATTAACCACCTCGGCCGTTAGTCGTACGATGCGTTATCGTCTTTTTACTTTTCGCCTTAGAAGACACATCGCCACACTTAACGTTGATTCCTGGCCTATCAAAATCGACGATGGGGAACTAACAGAACAAGAAGTCGCCGAAACCATCAATAACGCATTAATAAATAAGAAGGCATCCCCTAAAGAAGTCATTTTAGCTTGTTCACAGTTTAACGATATCAAGCCAGCTCTGAGAAAAGCATTGGGACACAACCTAAAAATTTACGAAAGTTTTGATGATGCAATTCGGCAAACCTGCAAAGTATTAAGAATACGTGGGGGTGTCAACAAAAAGAAGTAGATTTTGTGTTATAATTATCTACGAACAAAGGGAGATTAAATGGACGAACAAGAGAAAATGAGGCATACCCTCAGTCATGTACTTGCCGCCGCAGTACGTGAATTATATCCTGATGTCGCCTTTGGCATCGGTCCGGCTATCGACAACGGGTTTTATTACGATATCGATTTTGGTAAGCATAAGATTTCAGACACAGACTTACCAAAAATCGAGAAAAAAATGCGCAGTATCGTTGCGCGTAAATTACCAATGACCAAGCGCACCGCATCAAAAAGCGAAGCCCTCAACTGGGCGCGCGACAACGGCCAAAAGTATAAGATTGAATTAATCGATGAGCTCCCAGAGGGCACGGAAATCACTTTCTACGATATGGGGGATTTGTTTACTGATCTCTGTAAAGGCCCACATGTCAAGAATACTTCCGAAGTTGGCGCTTTTAAACTAGCTCGTGTGGCTGGTGCCTATTGGCGAGGCGACGAAAAAAGAGAAATGCTTACTCGTATTTATGGGGTGGCTTTTGACACCGAAGAAGAATTGGACGCCTATCTCAAACAACAGGAAGAAGCCAAGGCCAGAGATCACCGTAAACTCGGTAAGGAGCTCGACCTCTTCTGCTTTTCAAATCTTGTTGGCGCAGGGTTGCCATTATTTACTCCACGTGGCACTGAGCTTCGTGAGCTGATGGCTAATTATTCTTTGAGTCTCCGTGGTAGGGAAGGTTTTAAGAAAGTTTGGACTCCGCACATTACCAAAACCGATCTCTATAAAACCTCGGGTCACTACGCTAAATTTGGTGATGAGCTTTTCATGGTTCATTCTCAAGTAAGCGGTGAAGATTTCGCCATGAAACCTATGAACTGCCCGCATCACGCTCAAATTTTTGCCTCACGTCCACGCACCTATCGCGATATGCCAGTTCGCTATATGGAAGCCACTACCGATTATCGTGATGAAAAAACTGGTGAGCTAGGTGGTCTCTCGCGCGTGCGCTCTCTCACTCAAGATGATTCTCATGTCTTCTGCACAAAGGACCAGATCAAAGATGAAGTTAAGCGTTTGGTGGGTATCGTCAAGGAGCTTTATGAAACCATGGGCATGCAAAAGCTCCGCGCTCGCCTTTCTTATCGTTCAGACGAAGACAAATATCTTGGCGACAAAAAGCTTTGGGATATGGCTCAAAAACAAATCAAGCAGGCAGCTATCGATAACAAACTTGATTACTTTGAGCAAGAGGGCGAGGCAGCATTTTATGGTCCAAAAATTGATTTTATGGCTGAAGACGCCATCGGCCGTGAGCATCAATTAGCCACAATCCAACTAGACTTCGTTCAGCCTGAGCGTTTTGGTCTCGAGTTTGTTAATAGTAAAGGTGAAAAAGAGCGTCCGGTCATGATTCATCACGCTACGCTTGGCTCAATTGAGAGATTCCTCTCGGTATTTATTGAGCATACTGGAGGGTGGTTCCCATTCTGGTGTGCTCCAGAACAAGTTCGCATTGTTACGGTCAATGACAAAGTCAACGATTATGTTTCTAAAATTACAGCCATTCTTGATAAAATTGTTCTCGACAAACCACTCAAGTACAATGAATTAAGATATACCATTGATGATTCTGCTGATTCACTTGGCAAAAAAATCAAGCGTGCGACAGAGATGAAGATCCCAGCAGTTATCGTGGTTGGTCCTAAAGACGCTGAGGCAAATGTTGTCTCAGTCCGTCTCCGTGATAAAGAAGAGAAGGTCAAGCTTACCAAACTCGCCGACTATCTATGCAAGCTGTAATCATCTTGGGCCCTACAGGCTCCGGTAAGACTGGTGCTTCTATCAAAATTGCCAAAGCAATTGATGGCGAAATTATCTCTGCTGACTCTCGTGCGATTTATAAAGGAATGGATCTTGGCACTGCTAAACCCACTCTGATAGAGATGGATGGTGTGCCTCACTATGGCTTAGATCTGGTCAATCCAGGAGAACGGTTTACCGTATCAGACTGGAAGAGGTACGCTGAAGAAAAAATCAAAGATATTAAAGCGCGTGGCAAAGTTCCGATCATCGTAGGTGGTACGGGTCTATATATTGATGCACTAATCTATGATTACAAATTCAAAGGTCCCACTGGCCACAAAATTGGTGATATGGAACAAAAAACTTGTACAGACCGTGAAAAAATAAAGGGCGACTATCTAATCATTGGTATTAAATGGGACACCGATGAGCTTAGAAAACGATTACAAAAACGGATTGATCAAATGTTTTGTCAGGAATTATATGACGAAACTAAAAATCTTGTTCAGAAATATGGCTGGGGTAGTGGGGCCATGAAAAGCGATATCTACGAATATGCCTGGCAATATATGAACGGAGAATTAAGTCTCACCGAAGCTAAGGAGAAGTGTTTTTATGAAGACTGGCATCTCGCTAAACGCCAGCTTACATGGTTTAAGCGCAACAAAGAAATAATTTGGCTTGAACTTGATAAAATTTATTCATTCGTGATAAAATATATACAGAATGAGCAAAGAAACTAACACTCCAATTGAAAAATTGTTTGGTTCCAAAACCAGAGCCAAATTACTCCGTTTATTCTTTGAAAACCCCACAAAATCCTTTTATGTCCGCGAGATGACCAGGGTTATTGGTGAACAGATTAATTCTGTTCGTCGCGAACTCCTAAACCTTGAGAGTATCGGTATTATTAAAAATGAAACCTTCGACAACAAAGTATATTACTCAGCCAATAATAAGCATCCGTTTTATCGTCCTATGGTTGACATCTTTTCGAAAAAAATTGATACAACCCGCGAGAAGGACGTAAAAGAATCCACATGGGAAAATTATTCCCGTCCGGTCAAAAACTATCTCAAAGGCTTAGTAGTCACCAATCGTCTGCCCGGCCAAGATGGTATCGACCTTCTTATTATTGGCAACGACAAAACCAAGAAATTAACTCGCTGGGCCGAAGTAATCGAAAAGAAACAGGGTAAGCCCATTAACTACGTGATTATGTCACCAGACGATTTTACTTATCGCAAAAGTGTACACGACCGCTTTATTCTTGAAGTGTTTGAAATGGAAATCAGCGAAATCATTGATCCAGACAAAATAATAAAGGATTAGGAGTAACTATGTTTGAGATTGAAAGCAAAAATCCAGAAGAAATCACTATCACCACCAAAAAAACCTCTATCAAATTTAACATCGCTGATGCTATTATCGATGCTGGCTTACCGGTTGGCAACATCACGGGCCCGGGCGAATTTGAAATCGGTGATGCTACTATCAGAGGTGTTGCAACAGAAAGCAATAAAACCATCTATGATGTCGAAATTAGTGGCGTACATGTTGGAATTATCGGTGGCATTGAAGAAAACCTCGACGACATTGTAGCGGATATCCTTTGTACTTCTTCTGTCCGTGCGATTAGAGAGATCGAGCCCAAGCTGATTGTTTCTATGGGCAATGTAGACGCCATGGTCTCTGAACTCAAGCTTTCCGCTCGTACCGAGAAAAAACTTAAGGTTAAAAACCTCGACTCTCTTCCTGTCACTAAAGAAGTAGTGGTGCTAAGCTAAATATGAATCTAATTGCTATTTTAGTTATAATAGTGGGCTCGGTGATTTTGCATGAGCTCTCTCATGGGGTAGTTGCCTATTGGCTTGGCGATCATACCGCAAAGGACGCCGGTCGCTTGACGATTAACCCCTTAAAACACATCGACCCGTATATGTCTATTCTAGTGCCGGTCATCTTATATCTCCTTAACGCACCAGTTTTTGGTGCAGCTAAACCCGTTCCGGTTAATTATTATAACCTCAAATGGCGTGAATGGGGCATGGCGCTTGTTGCTATTGCCGGGCCTTTTACGAATTTTTTGCTCGCTTTTGTCGCCTTTCTAATTGGGCACTTTACGGGCTGGATCTATGGCACTAGTGGGGAGGCTCTAAAATTCATCACCTCTGAGTCAGTTTTAATTAATCTTGGGTTCATGATTTTTAATTTAATACCTATTCCTCCCCTAGACGGTTCACGCATCCTTTACGCTATTTCTCCTGATGCTTTCCGTATTATTCTTAAGCAAGCCGAACAATATGGGGTCATTATTGTTTATATGTTGATACTTCTATTTGGTGAGGTATTCTCTCACCTCATGATTAACGGCATGAATGGTATCCTTAATTTCTTTTACTGGATTGTCGGTATGTGATATAATAGTAATAGCCCTGTTGGCGGCATGATTTTCCTGAATAATCATGTTATAGGGATTTCGTGGCTATGTGCCTGTGGGTGCAAGCATAAGATTTTACCCACCTTGTATATATTACGGGGAAAACAGGCCAACAGGGTTTTAAAGAAGGTGGGCATGAAACAGAGAATTCGCGTAGTTGGTTTAATAAAAAACGGAGAAGGGATCCTAGTCTTTAAGCGTAGCCAGGGCAGGTCAGAATCTCCGGTTTTTTGGGAGCTTCCTACAGGCAAGATCAAATTTGGTGAACAGCCAGAAGAAGCTATGGCTAGATCTCTTACCGAATATACTGGCCTGAACGCCGTTTCCCTGAAACTAAAAGATGTGATCACTTTCTTAGCCCCAGAAGGTTCTAGCCAGCTCAGTAATTTATATATTGTTTACGAACTTGGCATTGAGGGGGAAATAAAGCCGACCCCAAGAGATAGATATACAGCCTTCAAATTCGTTAAAGACTTTGCTTCATCTAATGTGCGCTTGAGCGAGACCACCATGTCAGTTATTGAAATTGAAGAGGGCAAGGCCGTATCTGGACGTATTGCTTCTCGCGATACAGCTAATTCCGTAGTCATCAATGTGGATGGCGCCTCTAGAGGAAATCCTGGACCATCTGGCATTGGCTACTGTATTTCAGATGAAAACGGCCAGATTGTTAAACAAGGCGGTGAGTTTATTGGCTTTGCCACCTCCAGAGTGGCAGAGTATTGCGCCATGCGTAAAGGTGTGGAGCTCGCCATTGAATTAGGCTATAAAAAAGCAAGATTCGTATCTGATAGCTTAATGGTTGTTAATCAACTAAATGGCATTTTTTCAATCAAAAACCAAGATATTATCCCTATTTATGAAGATATTCAAAAATCCTTAGAAAAATTTGAGGCGGTTTCATTTACCCATGTCCCAAGAAGCCAAAATGTGGTCGCAGATCACGAAGCCAATGGCGCCATCGACAATCTCTTAAAGAGTAGATAAAAAAATCATTTTATGGTATAATATGTCCATGAAAATCGAAAAATCCCCCCTTACCGTTGTTGGATCCACTGAATACGTGGGAATTTTTGACTATAAAGACATTCCAGCCAAAATTGATACTGGCGCTGATTCGTCCTCTGTTTGGGCTTCTAATATCACAATGAGAGATGATGGCACTCTCGTTTTTACGTTATTTGGTGAAAAATCACCATATTATGATGGCAGGCAAATTGAAACCACTAAGTATCTAGCTAGAGTAGTTCGTTCTTCCCATGGTGATCGTCAAATCCGCTATTTGATTAATTTGCCGTTAACCATAAAAGGGAAACAATTTAACACCTCTTTTACTCTTGCCAACCGTGTCCGCAACAAGTTTCCTATCTTAATTGGCCGAAAAACTCTAGAAGGAAACTTTCTTGTGGATGTCTCTAGATCAGCCATCGCTCGTCAACAGCCCTCACGTAGCACTCACCTCAATCAAGAACTCAGACAAAATCCCTCATCTTTTCATAAAAAATATATAAAGCAAGGATCAAAGGAGGTTTATCTATGAAAATTGCGATTCTCTCTAATGGACCAGGGAATTATTCGACCAAACGCCTCGTAGAGGAGGCGACTAAACGCGGTCATGAGGTGAAAGTCATTAAATACAAGGACTGCTATCTCTCTCTTGACGATAAACATCCTGATGTCTACTACGAAGGTGAAAAGCTTAGTAAATTTGATGCGATTTTGCCACGTATCTCAAATAATATGACAAGATATGGCTGCGCAGTAGTGCGTCAGTTTGAAATGCAAGGTGTTTACACCTCGGCTACCTCTGTATCAATTACGCGTGCTCGTGACAAACTTCGTGCAGCCCAAATTCTCGCTAAATACGATGTTGATACTCCCAAAACCTTGGTCTCTCGCAATACCTCTGACATTGACGATTTGCTTGAACAGATTGGTCTCCCTGTAATCATTAAGCTTGCCTCTGGCACTCATGGCAATGGCGTAATTCTAGCAGATACGCGCAAAGCCGCCAAATCTGCTTTGCAGGCTTTCTACCTCTATAATGAGGATGGTACAAATATCCTGCTTCAAGAGTTTATCAAAGAATCGGCCGGCACCGACATCCGTGCTTTTGTGGTAGGGGGTCGCGTAGTTGCCTCCATGCAGCGTGCATCTCTAGATGACGATTTTAGATCCAATCTCCACCAAGGTGGTTCGGGTACTCCTATTAAACTAACTGATGCCGAAAAAAGAACCGCCATCAAGGCTGCTAAAGCTATGGGGCTCCATATCTGTGGTGTTGATCTTATGCGCTCTGAGCGCGGTCCTCTTGTATTAGAGGTAAACGCTTCACCTGGTTTTGGCATCGAAAAAGTCACTGGTCGTGATGTTGCCTCTAAAATTATCGAATATATTGAACACAATGCTCCTCGCCGTAACGGCAAAGATAGAGTTGGCGCCTAAAAGGGTCGAGCGCTCTTGAGCGTGCCCCGAGTAGTGTTATTTTGCCCCTTTTTGTGTTATAATATACCTGAGCCTGCAAGGCAATCGCTTGAATCATTCAAGAGGAAAGTCCGGGCAACATAGAGCATGGTAGTCGCTAACAGCGACCGTCCGTAAGGATAGGGAAAGTACCACAGAAACAATACCGCCTAAGTTTTAGGTAAGGGTGAAAAGAGTGAGGTAAGAGCTCACAGCGGATCGTAGCGATGCGATTCGGAGGCAAACCCTACTTGTTGCAAGGAGTGCTAATTACCTTTGCTCGGGGATGCACGCTTACCGCTAGAGTACTATAGCAATGTAGTGCCAAGATAGATGATTGCCAGCTGTTCTACGGAATAGTCACAGAACCCGGCTTATTAACGGCTCACATCAAAAAATCACCTTTTAGAGGTGATTTTTTGTGGTAAATTATTTACTCGACTTCTTCTCGGCGCGAGCCTTCGGTGATTCAATCAACCCCTTCTTCTTAAGGGTACGAAGGGCTGAAGTCGAAACATTCGCCTTAACTTTTTGGCCATTAATAACTAGGGTTCTCTTAGACACGTTTGGTTTGAACACCTTGCGAGTGTGTCTCTGGGAGAAGGAAACGTTATGGCCATACATTTTGCCTTTACCGGTAATTTCACAAATAGCCATTTTATTTCTCCTTTACCGTATTTACAATTTTTTTGAACGCCTCAGGATTGTTTACCGCAAGATCGGCTAAAATTTTACGATCAAGATTAATGCCTTTACTCTTCATACCAGCAATGAGTTGTGAGTAGGAAAGACCAAGTTCTCTTGAAGCGTTATTAATTCTAGTGATCCAGATAGCGCGTAAATCACGCTTGCGATTGCGGCGATCACGATAACTATAGCGCAAGGCCTTAATTACGCCTTGTTTCCCAAGGCGAAAACTCCTCGTACGGTAATGTTGCATACCTTTAGTGGAGCGTAAAATCTTTTTATGCTTTGCTGATGCAGCAACTCCTCTTTTGACTCTCATAATTAAACTCCTAACGCCTTCTTTACGTTTTTGGCAATTTTACCATCAATGGTTGCGGCAGTCTTGATGTTGCGCTTCCTGGCTTTAGATTTTTTGGCGAGAATGTGATTCCCGTAGGCCCGCTCCCTTACTAACTTTCCAGAGCCAGTAATTTTGATTCTCTTGGCGGTGCCCTTATGCGTCTTTAACTTTGGCATATTAGGTTTTCCTTTAGTTTATAGTTGATAAAAAAAGTGCAACCAGCCAGCCTTGGAAGTAGGAAATTACTTCTTTCGTACTTGTACTGATAGGTTACGTCCGTTCATTTGTGGCTTACCTTCGACGATCACTCCCTCACCAAGTAGCCCGATAACCTTATTTAGCAAATCATTACCAATTTCTTTATGGGCCATCTCGCGTCCGCGAAAGATTATTAAAATCTTTACTCGGTCGCCTTCGTCCAAGAATCCACGCATTTTGCGAACTTTGATGTTAAGGTCGTTGTCGGAAATTTTGAGACCAATCTTCATTTGCTTGAGTTCAGATTGTTTTTCTCGTGCTTTTTTACGATTTTTCGCCTCTTCCTTCATCTTTTGGTACTGAAATTTGCCCCAATCGATGATTTTTACGACCGGCGGATTGGCATTAGCGGCAATCTCCACTAAATCCACTCCCTGTTCATTCGCCAGAAGTTGGGCTTCACGACTAGACATAATACCTAGTTGCTCACCAGATGAACCGATCACGCGGACTTGCTCGTAACGAATCTCTCCGTTTAACCTAGTCCGTGAATTGTTTTTGATAGTAGTCCTTTCTTCTCTTGAATTAACCTGTAAATAATTATACCAAAATCCCTCTTGATGGTCAAGAGGGATTTATAGATTAAACGCTAATTATTAAGCTTTTTTAGCTTTTGGAGCCTTACCAACGGTCTTGTCGATTTTGAGCCAAGCGACAACAGCTATTGCAATACCGGCGAGAATTAGTAAGAAAACACCAAAGCTTGGAGAAGCCAAGCCGTAAGATTGGCTAGTGATGATGATTAGGGCAATAATACCAAGCAAAGCCAACACGCCACCAATTACGGTGTCAATGATTTTGGTCTTCTTCTCGTCAACCTTGATATTTACGATATTAAACATAGGTAAGAGTTTCCATGCCACGGCACCGAGGCCACAAAGGAGGGCCAAAATACCAAAAAAGGTAACGCCATCTCCAAAACCATTGCCAGAAGCACTTATGCCAAATAATGACACGGTGTACCACGGCAACAATACCGCAATGGCAGCCAAGCCTCCAGCTGAAGCTATTATTATGTCCTTTAGTTTCATATAACTCCTTTAATTATTAACTGATTTTATTATAGCACAAAGCTTAAAAAACTTAAAAATTCTCACGCTTTCTGTAGCTTAGGGCCTCGGTTAGATGTTTTAGCTCAATAATGTCAGAATCATCTAGATCAGCTATAGTCTGCGCCACCTTGATAGTCTTAAAAAATGATCTTGCCGAAAGACTTAGCCTCTCCGACGCCGAAGTTAGGAGCTTTTCTGCGTCAGGCGTCATTCTTAGTTTTTGCGAAACCTCAAAGGACGAAAGGGAACTATTAAATACCCCCCCTTTGCCGTATCTGTGTTTTTGGCGGCAAATCGCCTCTGTTATAGTATTTTTTACAACATTATTTTTAGGAGTCCCTTCACTCTGTTTTAGACGCAGTTCACTATTTTTTACTTTCTCCACCTCTATATACATATCGATCCGATCAAACAGTGGTCCGGACAATTTTTTACGGTAGTTTTGGATCTGCACCTCAGAACATTTGCACTCGTGTGCAGGGTCACCTAGGTAGCCACAAGGGCAGGGGTTCATCGTGGCTATTAGCATGAAATCAGCTGGGTAGGTAACTTTGGCGCCAGCCCTAGAGACAGAAATTACTTTATCTTCAAGAGGCTGTCTTAATGCTTCCAGAACTGACCTAGGAAACTCAGGGATTTCATCTAAAAACAAGATACCTTTGTGAGCCAAAGAAATCTCTCCAGGGCCATCTTTACCTCCTATCAGCGATATTTGGCTAGCAGTATGATGCGGGCTTCTAAACGGTCGCTCTCTAATGATTTCATCTGTAGATAACCCCGCCATAGAGTAAACCTTGGTTATTTCGATCATCTCCTCCGACGCCAGATCCGGCAACAGATTAGCTGCCGCTTTGGCGAGTAAAGTTTTACCTGCCCCTGGTGGCCCAGATATCAAAATATTGTGGTGTCCAGCTATTGCTACCTCTATTGCTCTCTTGGCCAAATCCTGCCCTCGTACCTGATCTATGGTTAGAATATTCTGTTTTTCTTTTCTCACCTCCGCAGATTTACAGAGGCATTCTGGTGTTTTTAGATCGACCTGGTCTTTTAACGCCAAAAACAAGTTCTTTAGCGTGTCTACTCCATATACCCTCGCTCCGCTAACTAGGGAAGCTTGCGAAAGATTGTCTATTGGTACATATATTTCAGTATATCCAGCCTTCAAGGCCGCCTCTATTATGTTTATGACACCTCTTACTGGCCGCACCTTCCCATCTAATGCTAATTCTCCTACAAATAGTTTTTTGCTCGTGTCAGAGCTAAGTAACTGACGAGACAGTACGAGTACCGACAACGCAATAGGTAAATCTAGATATGCGCCATCTTTTTGAAGCTCCGCTGGCGCCAAACTGATAGTTACTTTTTTATTTGGGAAACTAAAACCCGAATTAACGATTGCGCTACGCACGCGTTCCTTGGCTTCATTAATTGTTTTATTTGCCATGCCCACAATATTAAAAGCTGGAAGTCCTTTATTCATGTCGCCTTCGACTTCAACCAGCTTGCCCTCAAAGCCGTGAGGCACTATAGAATGTATTTTTGCTATCATGCATTTCGTCCTACCATGCCCACGATTTTTTTACAACCCCCCACCACTTTTTGGACTAAGAATTAAAAAAGTAGTGCAAAAATGCTTGTGGAAAACTTCGCAAAAAATATACAAAAATTGTTCAGAAAATGTATTGACATAACCATTTTTTCGCGTTATTATAGAGGTAGCTTCTGAATAAAAAAATTATTCAGAAGGTCAAAACAAAAATTTAGCCAAAATAACTCCACACTCTACTTAAGAAGACCGGTTTTCCTCGCAGTTACCGGTCTTCTTCTATTTAAAAGTGTGGAGTTAGTTTCACACGGCGCCATTTTACGGTCTTTAATGGCGCCTTTTTTGAAAAACAAAGCACAAAAAATGGTGGAGCTGCCGGATACTGCCTCCGGGTCCGAATCACCACATGGATATGAATCTACGTGCATAGTTTTCTGTTTTGTCTTGGCAATATTTAGTAGCTGCAGAAAACGAAACTAACTAACGCCATGGCTATTTTTCGAGTCATCTTGCGCCATTTAAATGACCTTAACGTCGTTATATGATAATTCACGATCTACGGCGTCTCAAGCGCGAATCAGCCTATAAAATAATTAGGCATAAGCCGGCATGTACATGACATGCGCGGTTTTCGTGTTTTTAGCACTTATTTAATACTTACGGTATTTAATCGACACGCATCATATCTGTTAATAATCCGTCTAAGCTTTTTCAGCCCCAACTGTAACTAATTTTACCATAACAATCAAAAAAATACAAGATCACTAAGGGAAGGAGTCGGCAACAAGATCTGCCCAAAATACAGCATTGTTGTAAATATTACAACAAAATGTACAATAAAATAGAACAGGGAATAATTGGGAACACTGTTGTAAAAAATACATCAATAAAAATGAACAAATCTATTGATTTTTTATGCTATTTATGCTAATATCAGATTAGCTGAGATAGCTAAACAAAAACTAAAAACAAAGGAACCTTACCAATATGAAAAAACTGCAAACGTAACCTTTGGCGGGCGAAAAGGTAATTTCTAGCCATAAATTACATAGGAATTACCTAGAGCTCCGCTAAAAGCGTAGAGCGCATTAGCAAATCTTTCGTTAGCACCTTCTGAAACTAAACCAGAGCGAAAGGAAAAAGCTAATAAGGACAATGCTTCACTTTCTAGTGAAGCGGTCAAAAAGGGAAGGCGGATCAGGGCTCAGGTCAATAGTTAGATAATTTAGCACCAGATAGCCCCCGCCCCCTCCAAAAAAATCTTGGGGGCACGACTAGATATGATATAATGAGGTTATGAAGCATAACCGAATTATCTATGTAATAAGCATTATAGGACTCGCAGCCTTAATTCTTATGCTTAACATCACATCACCGACGGAAATTGGACCGATCGGTGTTTTAGTATTTTTTACAACATTATACATTGTAACCTTTTGCCTAGTCACCATCCTCATGCAGGCTTTTATCCACGTCGCTTTTAAACAGAGAGGTTTCAAAAATAAAAACTACCTTTACGCAGCAGTTCTAGCTTTTGGGCCGATCATGCTTTTAATGGCACGCTCATTTGGGGCAATTAACCTCTGGACAGTTGGCCTAATCGTGCTTTTTCTCACATTAGCTGAATTTTTGGTATACAAACGAATTTAAGTATGATAGAATAAGCATATGGACTATGGTCAACCAACTAATCTTGAAGCTGATGCACCAGAGAATAGCAGCGGTTTTTCTTCTGATCGGCCCCTAAGTTTGGAGCGAAATCAGCAGGAAATTGGCAACCGTATTATCGGTGCCACAGAAGCAAATCCATCCCAAGACGATACCCCAGATTATTCCGCCCCTACCGAGATTGCCCCTTCAATGCCTCCAGGGCATGCTACTGAATCGGCCTCGGAATCATCGACTCAATCTGGAGAAACGGGTTTTTCGGATGTTTTTAGGGGAGGGTCTCTTCATCCAGATGGTTATAAGCAGATTAAAGACGAAATACGTGCCACATCTGATAGCGGCGACATCGCAGGACTCCTTGATAAAGTCAGCGCCCACAGAGAAGAATACATCAAAGAAGCCAAAGAGGGCCAGGGGTAATGGAAGATTGGGTGGTCATCTTAATCATGGTTGTAGCCTTTATCTTGTTGATAGCGGTAGTTTTTGGTGCCAGAATCTCCAAAATGCGCAAGATCAAGAAATACGAGCGTAGCCTCAAGATGGTGCCACTCCTCATTCATCTTCCACCTACCACCGATGATATTGAGGCGGGAGGGCGCGACAAAAGAGATGTAGCTAGTGAAGCCGTTTCAAAAGCACAGGTGATGTACTCTATTCTAGCATCTACCATTTCTAAGGGGACAAAAGCCAAACTCTACGGTCAACAGCACTTTTCCTTCGAAATCATTGCCAAAGATGGCTTCATCAGATACTACGCAATTGTTCCTCTAGCTCTTTCAGAGACGGTTCGTCAGGCCATTCAATCAGCCTATCCTACTGCCAGTATAGAGGAAAAACGCGAAGAAAACATCTTTACCGGCGGTGGCGGCATTAGTGCCGTTGCTGGGGCCGAACTAACCCTTAATAAGGAGTACTATCTCCCAATCGCCACCTACGAAGAAACTAAGCGTGACGCCCAAATGGCAATCCTGAATGCCCTCTCTACAGTGGGTAAAAACGAAGGAGCGGCTGTACAAATTTTGTTCCGGCCTGCACAAAAAAATTGGTCATCAAAGGGCAAAGAAGCAATTGAAAACATCCAAAAAGGGAAAAAGACCAAAACCGTAGGTGCTAGCATCGGCGATTTTGCCATGGACGTGTTACGCGCCCCCTGGGAGCCACCTCAAGAACACGAAAAAACCACCGTTGAGACTCAAATTTCCAACGTCAAACAAGAAGAAATGACCGCAATCGCAAATAAAATGCGATTTCCGGCCTTTGAAACCCTAATTAGGATTATTGCCAGCTCATCCACTAGCGCTCGCTCAGAGGCCATTATGGGTGGCATCGCTTCCGCCTTCTCTCAATTTGACTCCCCAGAGCTAAACGGCTTTAAGGTGAATGCCATGAAAGATCAAAACAGGTTAGCGGTAGATTACGCTTTCTGCTTCTTCCCGCAAAAAGCACGCTCTAGTATTCTAAATAGCGTTGAACTTGCCTCAATCTTCCACCTCCCAGAACAGAGTGCTATACCTAACTCCCAGGTAGAGCGTCAGCTCACTAAACAGGTTGATGGCCCAGCCAAGCTTGCTACAGAGGGTGTTTTCCTTGGCACTAATGAATTTAGGGGTACCAAAAAAGCTATCTATCTTGATGACAAAAATCGCCGTCGTCATATGTATGTAATAGGTCAAACTGGTATGGGTAAATCCGTCTTCCTCGAGAATCTTGCCTTCCAAGATATGTGCGACGGTCGCGGTTTTGCTTTTATCGACCCTCACGGTGATGCAGTCGAGGCAATTCTACAACGCGTCCCAGAGGAACGTATTGACGATGTTATCTATTTTGACCCCGCCGATATCGAACATCCCGTAGGTATGAACATGTTTGAATTTACTGATCCAGATCAAAAAGATTTCATCGTTCAAGAGGGAATCAGTATGCTCCAGTCGCTTTTTGACCCCCAGAATCAAGGTTTCTTTGGTCCCCGCGGTCAGCACATGTTTAGGAACGCCGCGCTCCTTTTGATGTCAGATCCGGCTGGCGCTACCTTTGTGGATATCCCCCAATGTTTCACCGATCCAGAGTTTGTCAAATCTAAGCTTAAGTATGTCACCGATAAAGCAGTTTACGATTACTGGACTAAAGAGTTTCCAGCTTCGCAAAAATCTAATGATGCTGGTGAGGTTATCACCTGGTTTGCCTCTAAATGGGGCCCATTTCTCTCTAATACAATCATGAGGAATACCCTTGGGCAGGTCAAATCTGGCTTTAATATCCGCGAAATCATGGATAATAAAAAGATTTTCCTAGTCAATCTCTCTAAGGGTCGTCTCGGTGATATCAACGCCAACCTTCTAGGGATGATCTTCGTAATGAAGTTCCAGCAAGCCGCCATGAGTCGTCAGGATATCCCAGAAAGCGAGCGTCAAGATTTCTGCCTCTATGTTGATGAGTTCCAGAACTTTGCTACAGATAGCTTTGAATCCATTCTCTCTGAAGCGAGAAAATATCGTCTTAATCTTATCGTTGCAAATCAGTTTATGACTCAGCTCACAGAGAAAATCAGGGAAGCGTTGCTTGGCAACGTCGGCACTATTATCTGTGGCCGTATCGGTGTAACAGATGCTGATTTAATGGTCAAAGCCTTCACTCCTACCTTCACCGCCGAAGATCTCACCAAAACCCCTAACTTCTCGGCAATTGCTAAGGTGATGATGTTTGACATGCCTTCCGCTCCCTTCACTATGAAACTCCCGGCCCCAATGGGAGAACCAAATGAAGAATTGATGAATACCCTTAAAGTTTATTCTGCCACTAAGTTCGGCAAAACCCGTTCTGAAGTAGAGCAAGAAATTCAGGAACGTTGGACGGCTGCTGAAAAGGCAAAAACACCGCCTGAAACGCACGTAGAGGCCCCTAGGAGCGATTCTGAGTCAAAAGACGACTTCCTTTCCGGCTGGCTGAATAAACAGTCTAAATAGCTTGATTTTTCGCCCGCCAAGGTGTATAATAGGGAAGTATAATTAAGAAGAGGTAAAAAATGGCTGACAAAGCGGGTGAATATGACTCGTCTGAAATTCGAGTGCTAGAAGGTCTAGAGCCAGTGCGGCTTCGTCCAGGCATGTATATCGGTTCTACTGGTTATGATGGTTTGCACCATTTAATTAAAGAGATCGCCGACAACTCCATAGATGAAGCGATCGCGGGCTATGCCAACAAAATAGATATTACCATATTAAACGATGGCGGTATTCGTATTGATGATAACGGCCGTGGTATCCCTGTGGATATCCACCCCAAAACCAAAAAATCCACCCTTGAAACTGTCCTTACGGTGTTACACGCTGGTGGTAAATTTGGCGATGGTGGTTATAAAGTTTCCTCTGGTCTTCATGGGGTTGGCTCTTCGGTAGTGAACGCACTGTCAAAGAGTATGATTGCCGAAGTCTACAGAAACGGCAAGACTCATCACATCGAATTCGATACTGGTAAGCCCACCATGGAGCTTAAAGTCACTAAGGGTAGCCCTAGAGAGTCAGGTACCTCTATCACCTTTTATCCTGACCCTACAATTTTCAAAGAAACTACCACCTTTGATTATAACTGGATCTCTAATTATGCCCGTCACCAAGCCTATCTCACTAAGGGTATTTTGATTGCTGTTAAAGATGAACGCACCGGCGCTCACGAATCCTTCTATTTCGAGGGCGGCATCAAAAGCTACGTCAAGCGCCTCAACAATGGCAAAGAAGTGCTCTCAGATGATATCTTCTACGTCGAAAAACAGGTAAAAGATGCCGAAATAGAGATTGCTTTGCAGTATAATGATACCTTTACCGAAATTATGAAGCCATTTGCTAACAATGTTCTTACCCCTGATGGTGGGATGCACGTAGTTGGTTTCCGTACAGGGTTAAATCGCACCATCAACGATTATGCTCGCAAAAACGGCCTCTTAAAGGAGAAAGAAGACAATCTCTCTGGTGATGACATTAAAGAAGGTCTTACTGCCGTAGTTTTGGTCAAGCTCCCAGATCCTCAATTCGAAGGTCAGACCAAGAATAAACTTGGTAATCCAGAGGTGCGTGGCTATGTCGACAAGGTGATGACCGAATATTTCGGTTATTATCTAGAGGAAAACCCTGCCATTGCCAAGAAAATCGTTGGCAAAGCCACCTTGGCTGCCCGTGCTCGTAAGGCCGCAAGAGCTGCGCGTGATAACGTTATCAGAAAGGGTGCATTTGAGGGTCTCAATCTCCCTTCAAAGCTGGCTGATTGTTCTAGCCGTAACAGGGAAGATTGTGAACTCTTCATCGTAGAGGGTAACTCCGCTGCTGGTTCCGCTAAGGAAGGCCGTAATCCTCAGATTCAAGCTATCTTGCCTCTTCGCGGTAAGGTGTTAAATACCGAGCGTGCCAGATTAGATAAAATGCTCGCCAATCAAGAGCTTGTCTCCCTAATTAAGGGTCTTGGCGTTGGTATTGGCGATCAATTTAATATCGACGGCCTCAGATACGACAAAATCATCTTTATGACAGATGCCGACGTCGATGGTCTCCATATCGCTACACTCCTCATGACTTTCTTTTTCCGCTATATGCCTCAGGTGATAGAACAGGGCCATGTATATTTGGCTAAACCGCCTCTATTTGGCTTAATTAAAGGCACTGGCAACACCCGTAAAATTGATTATCTTTACGATGAGGCCGCCCTCGAAAACCGAATCACTGAAAAAATTGAAGAACGCCGTAAAGCTGGCACCAAAATTGACGAGTCTCAAGAGAGATTCAAGCAGGCTGGCTACACCGCTCAACAACGCTTTAAGGGTCTAGGCGAGATGGACGCCAAACAACTCTGGGAAACCACTATGGATCCAGAAAATCGTATCTTGGTTCAAGTTCACATCGAAGACGCCGAAAAAGCAGACGCTGTATTCACGAAGCTAATGGGAGACCAGGTCGACCTCCGTAAAAACTTCATTCAAGCCGGCGCCGCATCAGTTAACCTTGACGATCTGGACTTTTAAGGAGGAACCATGGAAGACAACGACAAGAATTTGAATAAAAACCCTCAGGAAATGCCTTCTGAGGACAATCAGCTCAGCCAAGAAACATCGGAACTATCCTCTGAGGACCGTAAGCTTGGGCGAGCGCCCTTGAGCGTGTCCGAAGAGGATAGTGCCGATGTTTCAGGGGAGGTATCTGAGGGTATTGAGATTAAACCTGTCGAAAGCACCATGGAAGACTATTTCCTACGCTATTCCATGTCCGTCATCGTCGACCGCGCTCTCCCTGATGTCCGTGATGGCTTAAAGCCGGTCAACCGCCGTATTCTCTATACTATGAACAAAAACGGCTGGAAGGCCCCTCACGCCACAGTCAAATCCGCGCGTATCGTCGGTGACGTTATGGGTAAATATCACCCTCATGGTGACTCCTCCATCTATATGGCGATGGTTAACCTCGCCCAACCCTGGAAGATGCGCTACACTCTGATCGAGGGCCAAGGTAATTTTGGTTCCATGGACGGCGATGAACCAGCCGCCTACCGTTACACCGAGGCCAGAATGGACAAAGTTGGTGCCGAACTCCTTACCGATATCGAAAAAGACACCGTAGATTTCCGTGATAACTTCGATGGCACCGAGCAAGAGCCGGTAGTCCTCCCAGCTGCTCTGCCAAATATTCTCTTAAACGGTCAGATGGGTATCGCTGTCGGTATGGCTACCAACATCCCACCGCACAACCTCGGGGAATTGGTTGACGCTACCGTTGCTCAGATCGACAATCCTGATATCACTCTAGATGAACTAATGAAACACGTCAAAGGCCCAGATTTTCCAACCGGCGCCGAAGTTTATGGTGGTGCACCGATGAAGCAAGCCTACGCCACAGGGAAGGGCTCAGTAGTGATCCGTGCTGTCACTAACATCGAAGAACGCAAAAACGGCCGTTACAACATCGTCATTACAGAAGTTCCGTATGGCATGAGCAAAGAAGGCTTTATCGAGAAAGTTCGCGAACTAGTCCTCTCTAAAAAACTTGACCATATCTCTGATGCGCGCGACGAATCTGCCCGTGGCAAGATTCGTATCGTAGTTGAACTCAAAAAAGACGCTTTCCCCAAAAAGATCTTGAATCAGCTCTATAAAATGACCCCATTGCAGACTGCTTTCCACTATAATATGCTAGCTCTTGTTGATGGTGTTCAGCCACGCATTTTAGGGCTCAAAGAGATTCTTGCCGAATTCATCAAACACCGCCAGATCGTCACTCGTCGTCGTACCGAATTTGAGCTTAAAAAAGCTAAAGAGCGTGCCCATATCTTAGAGGGGCTAAAGATCGCTCTAGACAATATCGACGAAGTCATTAAAGTAATTCGCGCTTCTTACGATGATGCTGATAAGCAGTTGATGTCTAGGTTCGGCCTCTCCGAAATTCAGGCTAATGCTATTTTACAGATGCAACTTCGTCGTCTCCAGGGATTGGAACGCGACAAGATCGAAGAAGAATTGAAAGAGCTTCATGAATTAATTAAGAAATTAGAAGCAATCCTTGCTGATGAAAACGAAATCCTTCGCGTCATCAAAGAAGAATTACTTGCCCTTAAAGATAAGTATGGTGACGAACGTCGCTCCAAGATTATTAATCACGAAGTTGGCAAATTCTCCGAAGAGGAACTCATTCCGGAAGAAGAGAGCGTCATCCTTTTGACCTCAGAAAACTACATGAAGCGTGTTCCGCAGACCGATTTCAGAAAGCAAAACAGAGGCGGCAAAGGCAAACGCGGTATGACCACCAAAGAAGAAGATGTAATTGCCCAAATCCTTACTGCGAATTCACATGATTATCTCTTATTCTTTACTAATCAAGGTAGATTATTCCGGATGAAAGCTTACGAAGTTCCGCAGGCCTCTCTAGCTGCTAAGGGTACAGCCGCCGTGAATATGCTTAATATGCATCCAGAAGAGAAGATTACCGCTATTATCAAACAGGGTGACGCTGGAGCTGACGGTTATCTTTTCATGGCCACCAAGAAGGGTACCATCAAGAAATCCGCTATTAAAGATTTCTTTAATGTCCGCAGCAACGGCCTAATTGCCATCAAGCTCGCTGACGGGGACGAGCTTAAATGGGTCCAAGAAACTACAGGGGAGAATGACATTGTTATCTCTACTTCGGCCGGTCAAGCCACGAGATTCAACGAAAAGGAAGTTCGCGTTATGGGCCGCGCCGCTATGGGGGTCCGTGGTATGCGTCTTCGCCCGAAGGATGAAATCGTCGGCATGGATGTAGTTACTGATCCTAAGCAGAAGCTAATCGTTGTTTCGGCTAACGGGTACGGTAAGGCTACACTAGTTTCCAATTTCCCACCCCATAAGCGCGGAGGTGTTGGCATTAAGGTGGCGGCTGTCACGGCCAAAACCGGCCCAATTGTGGCGGTCCACACTCTAGACCCGCTCGCTAAAGAAGTGATAATGATGTCTACCAAGGGCCAAGCTATTCGTGTAGCCATGAAAGAAATCCCGACCTTAGGCCGTGCTACTCAAGGCGTTCGTATCATGAAGATGAGTGAGGGCGACACTGTAGCTTCTATCGGTATCGTCCTTCCGGAGGAAGAGCCCGAAGAAGGCAAAACTGACGATAAAGTCAGCAGTAAAACCAGCGACAAAGCCAGCAATAAAACAGCCGGCAAAACAGGGAATAATAACACAACTAAATAATCTAAACCCCCAAACAGCGAAAAAGGCCGCGTTCTCACGCGACCTTTTTCGGCTGGCATCATCTCCGGACAATTCTGTACCTACGCCGGCTCATCACTTCCTTTCGTACTTCGCCGTCTCCTCCTCGGTATTTGATTTCGTAGTCACCTTCAACTACGAAGCTCCGAGGAGGGAGTTTTTTATAGTCAGTCGGGATCGTGTACGGTAACACGCGTTCTGCATGCGTGTACGACCTGTCCCGATAGCAGATAATCGGGTTCATCGGATCGTAGAGCTCTATCCGGTCGTCGCGATCCGTCAGCACGAATGCGTGCTGGTCGTCGTTTTTACCATCTTCGGCAAAAAAACCGACGACAAAGCGGCTCTTCTCTCCGAGAAAGAGAAGAAGGTTGTGTGCGACCGCAGCGCGCTCGTAGCACATCGCCCCCTCTTTAATCTCGGATAGGGCATAGACGCGTGAGCTAGGTCCGCTGAACCTCCTCTCTCTTTTCTCAAAATCTTCCAGAGACGGACGTACGTCTCCGAAATACCAGAGGAGTACCTCTTGCACTACCCATAGCGCAAGCTTGTGGGCGTCGATCCCCTCGGAGAAATTGACCTTCGCCACCTCCGCCGCCATGGCATAGATGGAGTCATCGTTCACACAGAACGACGCCCCCCAGCCACTTCCAGGCTGGAGCTTCATCTCCGCGTCGAAAAACCCATCGACAACGGGCTCGAAGAATAGGTCCTCCTTCTCAAGCTTGCGAATCGAGTTAACCCCGAGCTCCTTTATCCTTTCCTTAACGAACTTCTTCTCCGACATCGTCTCAAAATTAATCATTATGACCAACCTTTCAAGGTTCGAATCCCACCGAAATTCACCTTTAATTATACCATACTTAATCAATAAAATCAAGCATAAGCCATGGGTGGGGGGTTGTAATTTCGCCTGACCTATGCTTATACTCCTCCAAAATCAAAATAACAGAGGAGTATTATGAAAAAACTACCCAAGTTTTTATTATCAACTTTAATCATTAGCTTAGCTAGTTCAAGTTTTGCAGTCCCTTCGGCCTCAGCGCTTTATCGCGACGATACCGGTGCTACCTGGTACACGGTTGCAGAAGCACTAGAGTTTAAAGAGGAGCTAGACAGGGAAACAGAGGAGACCTGCGGGGACAATCTCTCTTGTCGCGAAGAACTCAATTTTTCTAGAATGGAGTCTGGCGATCAAAAATTCTGGGTGGTAGAACAACTAACCCAGCAACAAATCACCGTCACCTCAGTCAATCCAGGAGCCGAAACTCTTAAAGTCCTCTTTTTCGATGAAGATGTAATGCTAAAACACATGGGAGTATCCGAGCCTCTCACTCTGGGCGAATTCTATATGGGCTGGTTCGAGTACGACGTAGACCGTATCTATAATTACAGTTCTTACACCGATGAGCTATTTGCAGATGCTTTTCCAGGCGCCCATCTAATCTACGCCCAAAGAGATAACGATGGTGACAAAATTCCAGCCAACCAGGAATTTGAAATATCTGTAGGCGGATCAAATCTTAATCAAAACACTTCTGGCGAAATCGCCTACGGTGCTTATGCTGACCCCTATTTTAATGCCGCTGGTCGTTTTATCTATACTTCATGCCTTAGTGAACCAGACTATGTTGAAGGGATAGAATGCAAGATGATGGTTTCTCCAGAAAAGGGAATCAAATTTTTTCCACCTAGAGAAACCACAGAGGCAGCGGAGCCAACAGACTATGGCGATATAGATAATGATTCGCAGGATGGTCTCACTGGGCAAGATGACGTAAATTTGCGAGATGACGAAACATCAGAACAGCCGGAAGCTCTTACCGCTCAATCGGAAACAGATTCAGGGGGCACTATCCCCGAACTTGCCTTGGGGAAAAACACCAGCTTGCAAGTTGTTGATGTTATGCCTAAAACGCCTAACACGGGTACCTATTCCAATCCTTGCGCTCAAAAAACTGTCGAATTCCCATGGTGGCTTGTCGTCATTATTGCTCTCGGCGACGCTGCTATCTTGTGGCTTTTTTGGCCTCGAGGCAAAAAACATGATTAAGACAGAGAATTCGGCTATTCTTTTGGCACGGATTCAGAGCGTGGTAGACAAAATGTATACTGCACTCATTAATAAAGGCGCTATTGATCGGCTTACCAGGGCCCTTGATAATGCTATAACCAATCAAAATCGCTCTAGAAACGTCACTTTCACTAGAATTACGAGAGAAATGTTAGACGAAATTAATTTAATAAGACAATTACAGGGGAAGACTTTACTAACCAACAGAAATATAATTGCTTTTGCTAGCGCAATTAACGATCATCTTATTAAGCATATAGAGGAATATGGTTCAGCTAAAAGAGTTGCAACGGCCGCCTTCGATGTATTAACGAATTCAAATACGCTTGTTCTGCCCGGCAATAACGAGAGTAAAAATACTTTACTTGTAAAAAAGAATACGAATAATTTTGCAGATTCGGTGACTATTGGGAATACTAAAGCCGGTGAAACTAGTCTCAAAAACATTTCTCCACGCTCAGAAAGGCAAGTACGGAAGAGTATTGCGAGAAAACAGACGTTAAAAAAGAGGTAGTTTGGAGGGAGGGGCAAATTCCTCATCGTCGGCTGGGAGTGGCCCAGTTGGCAGTACCCCATTTTCTGCACGTCAAACTACCAATGAGCTAATTATATCACAGAATTTCAAATAGTTCTATGTTCTTGCAGAATCATCAAAAAAACTATTGACAAAAAGCCTAAAGTGCGATAAGATGGGTACAGTCTAAAGCTGCGAGTACATATTTTACTAGTCTTTAGAAAATCTTTAACAATTTAGTTGTGCAATTAATCATCGTCAGTTTTACTTTATGAGTTTGAACAAACTTATACTTTAATGGAGAGTTTGATCCTGGCTCAGGATGAATGCTGGCGGCGTGCCTAATACATGCAAGTCGAGCGGTAACAGGGCTTCACCGTTTCCTTGACAC
>CAYYYH010000004.1:0-47589 GCA_964476395.1 uncultured Candidatus Saccharibacteria bacterium
TACGGAAGGGTGGCCGAGTGGTTGATGGCACTGGTCTTGAAAACCAGCATACGAAAGTATCGCAGGTTCGAATCCTGTCCCTTCCGCCACGCATTTAGCAATGCGTGATAAAAACAGGATTCATTTTTCGATGCGAATCCTGTCTCTCGCCAAAATGAAGAAGCCTCGTAGGGGCTTATTTATTTTTTTGTTTTTAAAATTGATGTTTATGTTAAAATAGAATAAAAGAAGGTCAACAATAATTGGTGGGCAGAGGAGGTGCCGTAAAGTGAAAAATAAAAAGTGTAAATACATTTTTGTTACAGGGGGTGTGCTTTCGGGTGTTGGCAAAGGCATTACGGCAGCAAGTATGGGGGCGATTTTGAAGGCTAAGGGCTATAAGGTTACAATGCAAAAGTGTGATCCGTATCTAAATGTAGATGCGGGTCTCCTAAATCCAGTGGAGCATGGCGAATGTTATGTAACGCACGATGGCGTAGAAACTGACCTTGACTTGGGTCATTACGAAAGATTCTTGGATTTCGAGACTAGCAAGTATTCGATTACGCTTTCGGGATCAATTTATAAGGAATTAATTGAAAGGGAACGTTCGGGTGGATTTCATGGTAAGACAGTACAGCTAGTGCCACATTTTACAAATCTAGTATGTGAAAAAATCGAAAAAGCTTCGATAGATAGTGATATTCATATTGTAGAAATTGGTGGTACGGTGGGTGATTATGAGGGCTTGCCGTTTATTGAAGCAATTAGATTGTTTGCCAACAAAGTTGGTCGACGAAATTGTTTGTATGTTTCGGTTGTGTATGTGCCATTTATCCATACTTCAAATGAACTAAAAACTAAACCAGCGCAGAATGCGCTAAAGGATTTGCGTGGGTTTGGCATTATTCCAGATATTGTGTGTGTGAGGACGGAGGAGCCTTGCCCGAGGGCGATTTGCGAAAAGATCGCGGCGTTTTCGGGAATTCAGGCTGAGGCGGTGCTGAACTTGCCGGATATTAAGTCGGTATACGATGTGCCGTTTAATGTATTAAAGTCTGGCGTACTAGAGATTTTGAATGATTTTATGGGAGACAAGACGGAGCCAGATATGTCGCGTTGGAAGGAGTTTTCTAGAAGGCGTGCGCGGGAATATACAAAAACTGCAAGAATTGGCTTAGTAGCAAAATATGTGGGAAATGATGACACATATATGTGCGTGACGGAGGCTTTGAAAGCGGCGGCGGCATGGAATAATGTAAATCTTGATCTTAGGTGGATTAATGCAGAAGAACTATGTGATAATTCGGTGCGGGTGAGTAACAACAAGGCAAGGGCGGAGCTGATAAAATGTAATGGGATTGTGGTGCCAGGTGGATTTGGCGCAAGAGGAGTAGAGGGGAAGATCTTGGCAGCAGGACATGCACTTGAAAAAAATGTACCTTACCTTGGTTTGTGCTTGGGACTCCAAGTAGCTTGTATCGCGGCGGCACGGAAGGGTGGCGTGAAGGATGCTAATTCGGAAGAGTTTGGTGCGAGTGCAGAAAAGCAAAATAATGTCATTTATATTATGGAAGGTCAGAAAGGGAAGGAATCAACTGGTGGTACGATGAGATTGGGTGATTATACGGCGTGCCTGAGGCCGAAAACTAAAACGGAAAAGATTTATAAGAAATATGATTACGGTAAAGATACTAAGGATGGCTATGAAGTGATCGAGAGGCATCGTCATCGTTATGAAGTAAACCAGGAATTCTTACCCGAAATGGAGAAGGGCGGAATTAAGGTGTCTGGGGCTTCGCCGGATGGAAAATTAGTAGAATTTATCGAAGCTCCAAAAAACAAATTCTTTGTTGCGACACAGGCGCACCCGGAGTTTAAGTCAAGACCTCTTCACGTACATCCACTTTTTATGGAATTTATGCGAGCGGTTGCGCAAACTTTGCCAAAAGATAGTTCTTCTAAATAAAGTTTATGCTATAATTTGAGTATGAATGAGAATGAAATTCAGCTCAAACGACGCGAGAATGAAGAACAAGCGACGGCTTCTAGGGCGCGAATTTTAAGTTTGCCATATTTAGATACACGCAGTTTTGAAGAAGGAATTCCTTTGACGACTGGGTTGTTAGATGTGGAACAAATGCATCGTGATTATATTATTCCTTTACAAAAGGGTGGCGGAGAGGAACATTATCAATTTATGGTAACAAGCCAGACGCCACGTTCGTTGATAGAAAAAATGCGACGAGAATATATGGATGAAGGCGAGAGGGTGGATTTTTTCTTAATTTCAAATTCTGCATACAAAGTCTTTATGCTGAGGTACGATCCGCCACGCGAAGTACACTATGATGATATTAAGATTGCGGGTGAAGGCGATTCAGAAACGATTGAGTCGGTGTCGCAAACTTTGGCTTCGGTAACTACCGAAAAAGTATTTGATTTTTTGATTGATCAGGCGGACAAGTTAGGGGCGAGTGACATTCATATTGAAAACATGCGTAACAATATCAGAATCAGAATGCGTGTGGACGGGATTTTGCATCCAGTGGCAAATATTGATAAAGACAAATATCGGATTTTTATGGGTGAATTAAGTTCGCGAGCAAATGTGTCAACTGCCACAGACAAGCCGCAATCTGGGCATATGCAGAAGGAAGTAACTAGGGATGGGGCGACGCATATTTTAAATATTCGCGTAGAAACTATTCCAACAATGTATGGGCAGGATGCGGTGTTAAGATTATTCAATTTTGACGAATCGTTGTTAAATTTGGATTTTCTGGGTCTATCGAAAGACGAGCTCAAAGAGATTGAAGAGGTGGTTTCTCATCCGCGAGGATTGGTGTTGATGGTGGGTCCAACTGGATCTGGTAAATCTACTACACTGTATTCCATGTTGAATGCTTTGAACACAACGGATCGAAAAATTATTACTTTGGAGGATCCGATTGAATATGGTATTTCGGGGATTTCACAGATCCCGATTAAAACTAATGAAGATGGTTCATTTGCTGAGGGTTTAAGATCGGTATTAAGGTTGGATCCTGACGTAGTGATGGTGGGCGAGATTCGTGACGCCGATACGGCGAAGACGGCGATTCAGGCTTCGATTACGGGACATTTGGTGCTATCGTCTTTCCATGCAAATTCATCGACAGCAGCTTTTTCTAGGATGATTGATCTCATAGGTGTGAATCCGATTTTTTCAAGTTCGATTAGACTGATTATGGCACAGAGATTGGTGCGAAAGTTGTCGAATTCTAAAAAATCTCGTCCTGCAACTGAGGCTGAAGCGAAGTATATTCGTGATGTACTAGAGGGAGTTCCACGTGAAAGGTTGGCCGGTATAGAACTTGATAATATTACTTTGTATGATCCGGTGGTGACGGAAGCAGATCCGTTTGGCTATAATGGACGTACTGTAATAATGGAGCAACTGGTGGTGTCGGATGAGATCCAGGCTTATATTCGTGGTGACGTGGACGATGTAAATACTAAATTGATTGAAGAGACAGCAAGAAAAAATGGCATGCTGACGCTTGAGCAAAAAGGCGTGATAGCGGTACTTAAAGGTGAAACTACTTTAGAAGAAGTGTCACGTGTGATATAATTAGGCGTATGAGTGATAAGATAGTTTCTGACTATAACGGATATGATTACAAAAAAGAATTCTGGGATGATGCAGATCGTGAATATGAAGATCAGGCGGACCGGATGGCAATTCGCAAATTGTTGCCTAAAAGAATGGATAAGTTTGCGGATATTGGTGGAGGATACGGTAGATTAGCTGGCGAATACTTGAAGCGTGCGCACAAGGTATATTTATTTGACTATTCTAAGACTGAATTAGCGCAAGCCAAGGAGATATATGGCGACAAGATTGAAACTAAAGCAGGTGATATCTATAAGTTGCCATTTAAGGATAATGAGTTGGATGGATTGATGATGATTCGGGTAACTCATCATTTGAAATATATGAATAAAGCAATGGCAGAATTATATCGCGTGTTGAAGCCTGGCGGTGTGGCGGTAATTGAAGTTGCAAATAAAAGGACTTTACCAAAGATGGTGAGATTTGCGACTGGCAAGAGCAAAGTTAATCCGTTCGACAAAAAGGTAGCAAATTACAAAGAGATATCAAAAGACGGATTTTATAATTATCACCCAAAATATGTGGAAGAAATATTTGACAAAACTGGATTTAAGACTGAGAAGGTACTTTCGGTGTCTAATTTTAGAAGCAAGGGGCTAAAGAAGGTTTTTGGAACAAAGAACTTGGTAAAGATGGAAGATACTGCACAAAAAGTGTTAGCGCCAATTAGATTTGCGCCGTCGATTTATTATAAATTGCGAAAACCAGAAGAATAGGTTATAATATAATAAAGCCCGTTTTTACGGGTTTTGGGCTCGTCGTTCAACGGATAGGACATATCCCCTCTAAGGATACAATGCAGGTTCGATTCCTGCCGGGCCTACCACTAACTTAAACTTTTCTTTGAAAAAAAAGTTTAGCAAAAGAAACTAGTTTGAAAAATGAATTGGAAGTGAATTCCAATTCATTTTTGATTAATTATCTTCTAGAACCGTTAAATGTGATTCTTTAAGTTGAATAGGATCTACTTCTGAAGGGGAGTTCATCATGAGATCAATGCCGGAACCATTTTTGGGGAAGGCGACGATGTCGCGGATATTTTCGGCATCTTCTAAGACCATAAAGATACGATCTAGACCAGGCGCACAGCCAGCGTGAGGTGGAGCACCGAATTTAAAGGCGTTCAGCATGCCGCCAAAGCGGGATTCAACGTATTCGTTATTAAAACCTAAAATGTTGAAAACTTTATACATAATGTCTGGGTTGTAATTGCGAACAGCGCCAGAACAAACTTCAAAACCGTTCATCACCATATCGTATTGGTCGGCCTTGATAGCCAATTTTTCTTCGTCAGTTTTGGCATTTTCTAGAGCTGCGAGACCGCCTTTAGGCATAGAGAACGGATTGTGGCCGAAATCGAGTTTTTTGGTTTTTTCGTCCCATTCGTAAAATGGGAAATCGACAATCCAGGCATAGGAAATTTCTTTGGGATTTTTGAGATTGAAGTGATCAGCAAAGACGATACGAAGTTGACCCAAGACTTTATTAACAACGGTGCGAGTGTCAGCGCCAAAGAAAACGGCGTCGCCATCTTCGGCGCCAGTGAGTTTCTGGACGTTTTTAATTTCGGATTCGCTCATGAATTTGAGAATAGGTGATTTGGCCTCACCGTCACTATATAATATATAGGCGAGTCCACCGGCACCTTCTTTTTTGGCACGCTCGGTAAATTCGTCGATTTCGCGACGGGTGAGAGAAGCGCCACCTTTGACGCAGAGAGCTTTAATACAAGGAGCCTGGAAAACTTTGAAATCAGTATCTTTGAATATTTCAGTTAGTTCGATAAGTTCCATACCGTAACGAAGGTCAGGTTTATCTACACCGTAAGTTTCGATGGCAAAATCGAAAGGCAAGCGGGGAATCGGACTGTTTTCCGTGAGATATTTTTTGGCGGGCTCAGAATTGATGACCAATTTCTTTTTGGTAAATTTGGTAGCGAGATCAATAAAGAGAGGTTCGATTTCACTACGAATTACTTCGCCGTCATCTACAAATGACATTTCCATATCTAGTTGGTAGAAGTCGCCATATAACCTATCGGCTCTGGGGTCTTCGTCGCGAAAACAGGGGGCGATTTGGAAATATTTATCAACACCGCCAACCATGAGGAGCTGTTTAAATTGTTGAGGAGCCTGAGGCAAGGCGTAAAACTTGCCGGGATGAAGGCGAGAAGGCACAAGAAAATCACGGGCACCTTCTGGAGAAGAGTTAGCTAGAATTGGTGTAGTGATTTCAGTAAAGCCATGTTCGTACATATAATTTCTGATGAAACGATAAAATTCGGAACGGCGCTTTAAGAGATTTTGCATGCTAGGGCGACGGAGATCAAGAAAACGATATTTAAGACGTAACTCTTCGGAAGATTTTTCACCATCGTCGTGGGTGTTAACAACTGGCGTGGCGGATTTGTTTAAGAGAGTGAGCTCATCTACAACTAGTTCAATTTTGCCGGTAGGAATATTGGGATTAATAAGTTCTGGGCTGCGCTCACGCATTTTGCCAGTAGCTTCGAGGACAAATTCATCACGGACAGATTCAGCTAGGGCAAAAGCAGCTTGATTTTCTGGCGTAATAACTAATTGAATGATACCAGTATGATCGCGAAGATCAATAAAAATTAAGCCACCATGATCGCGACGGGAATTGACCCAGCCGGCAACGGTAACAGTTTGGTTCAAGTGCTTTTCTAATTCATTTGCTAAAAATCTCATAGAACATATTATACCATTATCCCAACAGATAATCTAGTAACATTTGAATGGTAAAGAAGCCGGCGAGAGTGTTGTCGTCGTCGAGGACAAGGAAATAATAACTGTTGGTGCGCTCGATTTCTTCAACGGCAAATTTAAGCGAGTCGGATTCATGGAGATAAAAAACATCCGATGACATGTATTTTTCGGCACGGTCAGTTTTTTTGATTTCAAGGGCATTGAGGGCTTCAGTGTGAATAATGCCTTTGACTTTTTCTTTGTTATCTACAACTGGAAAGTTGGTAAAGCCAGATTTATATAATTTATCAAGTACTAATGGCCCGAGGATATCTTTGGCATTGACAAAAACCATTTCTTTTTTGTCGATCATTAGATGGCCAACTTTGCGATTATCAAAGTTCATAACAGCTGCGATGCGACTGCGATCTTGATCGCTCAAGATGCTTTTAGGAGTGCGACGGAGAACTTGGACGAATTCTTCGATAGTTTTTGGGGTGTATTTTGGTTTAGGAGGATGTTCGCGATATTTTTCAAGTTTCGGATCAAGAAACTTAACAATCTTTTGCAAAAACTTAAACCACATGATATTATGTATTATAACACTAAAGGAGTTATTATGAAAAAATACAAGGGATTTTCGTTTTTGGGCGTAGCCATTGGCGTAGTGGTCGTGGCGCTTTTGGGACTTGCGACTTTTGCGGTGATTGATGCCAATAACAGAGCGGTAAATTTTGAAGATTACGATTTTAATACCGTGATTGAAGCGAATGACGATAATGGCAATATTGGTGATCACGTAAAAGGTAGTGCTGATGCACCAGTATTAATTTTTGAGTATGCAGATTTTCAGTGTCCTGGCTGTGCGTCAATTAATTCACGGGTAAATAAGGTTGTAGAGCAGCTTGAGGGAAAACTAGCGATAGTGTATCGTAGCTTCCTACTTTCGTATCACCAAAATGGTACGGCGGCGGCATCAGCGGCTGAGGCGGCAGGATTGCAAGGTTATTGGAAAGAGTATGCTGATAAGTTATTCGCGGAACAATCGGAATGGGAATATGCGTCGGCTTCTGATCGTGGAGAGCTGTTTGACAAGTATTTCACTGAAGTCACGAATGGTAAGGGCGATTTAGAAAAGTTTAATCAAGACATTGAGAGTGAGGCGATTTCTAAGAAAATTAGCTTTGACATGGGAATTGGTAAAAGAATTGATGTAGCGGGAACGCCAGCGTTTTATATTGACGGACAATTGATTTCTTGGGGGAGTGAGGGTAGCGTAGTGGTGAATGGTGAAACAATTTCGTGGGATTCAGCACGAAGTGGCGATGAATTTATCAAACTGATCAAAGATATTGTAAAGGCAAAATTAGGCGAATAAAATAAGGACCTTAGAGGTCCTTATTTTATATTTCGATGAACTCTTGCCAAGCGGCAGGAGCGATTTTCGACTTTTGACGACTACTAGATCGCTTGAGTCTTTTGATACGCATGTATCTAAATTTCTCCTTAATGTTTGTCGCTCTTACGACCGACCCACCTGGGATTTAGAGCGATAAAAACCATTCTAGCAAAGGTTTTTATATTATGCAAGCATAAAAATGTTATAATAATATATAGTATGAAAAAGCGTGGGCGGATAAAGGTAAAAATTAAGACTTGGCAATTATTATTGTTTTTGATCCCGCTGCTTGTGGTTGATGCAACGTTGCTTAGAATTGATCATATTAAAATGACGGAGTTAAGGGACGCGGTGTTAGTGGCGGATGAAGCAGAAAATGATGAAGAGGTGACGAGGGCATTGAATGAACTGAGAGATTATGTGTTTTCTAATATCGTGATAAATGTGGTTGACGATAATGGCGTGCAAAAGGTAACATTTGGAACGGGGCCGTTTTACCTTGAGCATCAATATATTAGGGCGGCGAATGCGGCGCTTGCTGAGGCGGAGACAAAACTAGCAGACGATAGTAATCCAAATGGCAATGTGTATGCGATGGCGTCTGCTGTATGCCAGCCGCAGGCGATCGCGAATGGTTGGACCTGGAATGACGCCCGTTTTATTAATTGTATGATAACGGAGATCAATAAATATCCTTCGGCAGATGAATTGCAGGATAAAATAATTGCAAGTTTGCCTTCGACGGAGTTATATCGGAAGGAATATGCTTCACCCGTGTGGGCACCTACTTTGACAGGCTTTCTACTAGCTTTGACGCTTATGATTATTGTTGTAATTTTTATACGAATGATAATCTGGGTGGTATTGAGGTTATCCCTGTTATTTGCCTGAATTGCGAAAATTACGGTAAAAATCTCTTGACAATTGTGTTGCAGGATCATAAGATAGGATTATATTAACTTAAGGAGGAAAGCTAAAATGGCTTACGAACATACCAACGGTAAAGGTGTGAAGTATTACCTACATAAATCTGAAGTTACTCTACGCGGTGGCAAACCACAAACGATTTATTTCTTTACTAAGGAAGCAACTGGTGGCAAGGGTACTCCTTGTGATCTTCCTGCAGATCGTGTTGTTTGTGAGAATCCACGCAACGGTTTCTTGACTCTCAAGAAGAAATAATTAGACTTGATAAAATATCGCCCTACGGGGCGATTTTTTATTGTTTTGGTAGGGATGCCAGGACTTGAACCTGGGACACTGCGTGTATAAGACGCATGCTCTAACCAACTGAGCTACATCCCCGCTATTATATTTTATCACATAATGCTATAATGATAAGCATGAACGGGATAAAGGTAAGGATTCGACGTTTTCGGTATTGGCTTTCGCATGGGTTTTTGTCGGTAGAAAATGTAGTATTGGCGTTAGCGGTAATTCTGTGTTTAGTCTTGACTTATCAGTCGGTGGTGGCAATGTCGCGCAACTGGGAACTTTCGGAGAGATTAACGGCAGAGAAAAAACAACTAGAGCTTTTGACGATTGAAGTAGAAACGGCAGAGCTTGAAAATCAATATTTGGCTTCGGATGAATATCAAGAGCTGATGGCAAGGAGAAATCTAGATAAAAAACTAGAAGGCGAAAATATGGTAGTATTGCCAGAGAACTCCGACGAGGCAAAAACTAAGCATCGTCAAGTGGCGGTGGTAGAACAAGAGAAGCAATATTCGAATTTTGAAAAGTGGATGATGTATTTATTCCCGAATTATTAAGTTGTATTAGTTAGTTCTTATGCTATAATGTAGGTATGCATAGTAAAAGAAGTGGGTTTACTTTGATTGAGGTAGCGCTGTTTTTGGCGATAACGGGGATTTTGTTTGCGAGCGTAACGATAGGAGTACAGAATTCAATTTTTCAACAGAGAGAAAATGACGCAGTACAGAATTTTGTAGAGTTTTTGAAGACAGCTTATTCTGAAACTATGAATGTGGAAAGTTTGGGTGGCGGTAGATCGGAAAAAGCGATTTATGGAAAACTAATTACTTTTGGCGCGACTTCTGAAGGAAAAAATGCGATTTATACTTATGATGTAGTTGGCGATGTAGGTGATGTAGGCACTGGTAGTGTAATAGAAGCATTAAGGAGTTTGAACGCGGACGTGACAATTAGTGAAGATGGATCAGTGAAGCCAGCTGGCATTGTAGAAAATTATAAGCCACGTTGGTCGGCGATGATTGAAAAGACAGACAGCTTTACACCGTTTGTCGGTGAGGTAATGATTATTAGGCATCCAAAATCCGGTACGATTTATACTTTTGTGAGAAAAAAAGAGAACGATCCGTTGAATATTGAGGAGGCTGGCGCATTGAAGGCTGCCTTAAAAGATTTCTCGATCGAGAATGTAGATTTTTGTGTGAATCCGACTGGCGGAGAGAAAAGGAATAATCGAAGAGACGTGAGAATTGTTTCGGGAGCAAGAAACAGTACTGGCGTGCAATTGATATCGGATAATGAAAGCTTGTGCAACGATGTGGAGAATTAGGGCAAAATGGTAAAGGTATGCTATAATAAACATATGCAAAAAGGGGATTATTCGCGTGGTTTTACGTTGATCGAACTTTCGCTTTCGATTGTTTTTATTTCGATCCTTTCGATTACGATTGTGATGATTATTGCAAATGCAATAGCGGCTTATCATAGAGGTTTGACGCTGAGTAGTGTAAATTCGGTAGGTATGGAGCTAACTGATGATATGAGGGCGGCGGTGCAAAGTTCGCCAGCGGGGTCAGTGACAGCGGAGTGCGCATCGGTTTATCTTAGTAGTACTACGAGACAGAAATGTGAGAATGATGGGGCAAAAAAGTTTGTTTCAATTAATAATACTGGTACAATAAAATCAAATGATGGGAAGGAAACAACGAAGGTTCCAATTTATGGTGCGTTTTGTACGGGGTCTTATTCTTATATTTGGAATTCTGGATATCTTTTCTCGGATGATTATAAAGTTATGGATACGAACGGGAATGATATCAATCCAGTGGTTTTGAAATACAGGATGGTAAACACGACTGATTCTACAACTGCGAGCGATTTTCGACTTTTGAAGGTCGAAGACGATGCTCGAGCAGTTTGCCTTTCAATGATTAATAGTAATTATAATTTGGCGTGGAGCGATACTTTCGACATTACTACTTATGGCGGGATTGATGAAACGCCGGTTGACCTACTTAGCACAGGTAGCAATTTGGCGATTTATAGTTTAACGTCTTCTGCGCCTGTGGGAAATGGGAATAGCTTGTTTTACTCGGCATCGTTTATCTTGGGCACGACACAAGGAGGCGTAAATATTAAGTCTGCTGGTAATTTTTGCAAATCCCCGGATGGGTATAGCGATTCGGAATTAGAGAATTTTGATTATTGTGCGATTAATAAATTTAACTTTGCTGCAAGAGCAACTGGAGGATAAATATGAAAGTGAAGAACAAGTTTAAAAAAGGCGCGGCATCGTTTTACATGGTGGCGTTTTCGACGTTGATTTTGCTTATAATTGTGGCGAGCTTTGCGGCGGTGATTGTGGCGGAAGTAACAAAGACGTCGAACGATGATTTGGCACAGTCGGCATACGATTCGGCTTTGGCTGGAGTAGAGGATGCTAAGTTGGCTTTTTATAATTATCAGAAATGCGTGGAACAGGGTGCTGATGTCGCAGTTGGGTTAAACGATGATGGTGAAATTACTTGTCCGGAGATTAGATATTTGGTGGAAAAAAGTAATAGCTGTGACATGGTAGGGTTGATTTTAGGACGTAATCCAACAGAAGAGAACGGAGGGGTGTTAATAAAGGAAGATAGTAGTGGAGATAATAATATGCAGCAGGCATATACCTGCGTGAAGTTCAACACGTCCACTTCTGATTATCGGGCAACTTTGTCGGCTTCTAATCCGCTGAGGGTGGTAAAGCCAAAGTTTGATAATGCGAGTGCGAGCGAAATTACTAAGGTGAAAATTAGTTGGTATAATGATAGCGAGCAAAGTAATTTTAATTATAGTAATTTTTCGGATAGTGGTATAAGTTTTAAGAAGGTGACTGATGCATCGGTACCACCGATGATTTCGGTTTCGTTGATCCAGACAGGGCCCACATTTACTCTGGATGATTTTGAGAAAACTGTTGGGGACCAGACAGATAGAGGTACGTTGTTCTTGGTGCCATACGATAACGACGAAAGTAATCTTAATGAGGGAAATGAGACTTATCGAAAGGCAGATTGGACTGGCGAAACAAATAAGATTGGCAGTGAAGCACTTCGAAAGTCAAACGATAAGACGATAAAGAATTTGCCTTATGCTGTGAATTGCCCGAAATCATCTGCGAGCGAGTATGCTTGTAGTGCAACGATTGAGTTGCCAGAGCCGATAGGCGGTTCGAGAAATGATGATACGTTTGTATTTGCGTTGTCTTTGCCTTATGGTAAGCCGACGACAAGTTTTGTGTTGGAGTTTTTCTGCAATGATGATGGCACTCCTTGTGCCACAAAAACGATTAGTTCTACTGATGAGGATGGCAATGTCATAACTGAGGAAGAACAGACAGACCAAGTCAGTTTGAATATGGTGCAGATAGAGATTGACTCAACAGGTCGTGCAAATGATCTTTACCGTAGGGTGGAAGCAAGACTAGAAGGCGATAGCGATTATTCGTTGTCACTTTTGGGGCCGTTGGAACTGTTTAGCGATACAAATGCTACTTCATTGAAGAAGGATTATGCGACAACTGCTGAATGGAACTTCTGATATTGACAAAAATAACAATCTGATATATAATAATGTTGGGTGGTTATGTCGTGGGGTGGAGCAGTCTGGTAGCTCGTTTGGCTCATAACCAAAAGGTCGTTGGTTCAAATCCAACCCCCACAACCAAGTTAATAATCAGGTTCTAGTTCAGCTTGAGTTACCCCCCTAACTCAGGCTGAACTGGGGACTGGTTATTTTTTCTTGTTGAGGATTTCTTTGGCAGCTAGTCTGATAGCGTAGGCATAGGTGTTTTTGGCGTGAGGGGTGCTAGCGAGTTCAACGGCTGTGAGTCCATGACGAATGACAATGGCGATTTCTGGAGCCATAAGACTGGCATGTGGGGCGACAATGGTGGCGCCGATAATGTGGTTTGCTTTGTCGGCGATGAGTTTGACGAAGCCGTGTTCGAGACCGTCGACGTGGGCAGAAGGAAGATCGGCGAGTTTGACGATAACTTTTTTGTACTTACGGTCGCGTTTGATGAGATCGTATTCATTGAGTCCAATGGTGACTATTTCTGGATAGGTACTGGTAAAGCGTACAAAACCCTTATAATTAATAGGGGTTTTGGAGTGATTGATAAGGTTATTAGCTACGGCGAGTCCTTCTTGGTGAGCGCGTTCGGTAGATGATTCACTGCCAATACAATCTCCGATAGCATAGATGTGCTTGGCGGAAGTTTGGAAGCATTTATCTACAGTAATGCCGGAATTTTTGTATTTGACGCCGGCATTATCAAGATTTAAATTGAGATTAGGTTCTGCGCCGGTAGCGAGGACGATACAATTAACTCGAATCATTTTTTCGGTGTTTTCGCTACGGAAGATGACGCGTTTGCTGATGTCATCTTCTTCCAAAGCTACAACGTGAGAATTAGGCAGTACCGTAATGCCTAGTTTTTGGGTGAAATAGTTAGTCATATCGGTGCCAATTTCTTCGTCTTCGCGAGGGAGGAGATGGGCGGCAGTCTCTAAAATAATAACTTTAGAGCCGAGCTCGGCAAAGTATTCGGCGATTTCGCAACCAGAGGAGCCACCACCGACTACGGCCACAACATCTGGTAAGTGATGGATTTTGATGGCAGTTTCGGGTGAGAGGTAGTTAACGGTATTTGTGCCAGAGATCTCAAGTGTTTTGAGGTGTGAACCTGTGGCAATAATAAAGCATTCGGTAGTGTACTTTTGTTCGTTTACTATGATAGTGTGTTTATCGGCAAATATAGCGTAGCCTTTGATGCAAGTGATGCCGGCATCTTCATAAACCTTTTTGTTGTTTCCGCCCATTTCGATAACAGTTTTGAGCTGGCGGGCGGCAATGGTAGGGATATTTGGTTGGAGATTTTGGCTTTTGAGCTCTGGGAAGGAAAGGATTTTGTGGTAGGTATGAGAGAAATCAAGCGCTACGGCGTAGGGAATATCTCTGGTGTTAAGATTGGATCCGCCAAAAAAATGACCTTCTACAATGGCAACTTTTTTCTTGTGGCCGGCGAGCTCTAATGCGGCGGCTGAGCCGGCTGGACCGCTACCTATAACTATATAACCAAAATCGTATTTTTTCCCCATTCTTATATTATTTTATCACGATTTTTAAAGACATAAGCTAAATCAGCATCATATTTTTGAAGTTCTTTGACGATGATTCTTTTTAGCTCTTTGTCGGTGATAGATTCTTTATATTTTGTGGCTTTTGTAACGGATTTTAGGGTTTCGGCGATAAAGGCTTCGGCGGCACCTAGTGGGATACCGACTGCCTTGGCGTCGATTTTGAGCATTCTAGTAAGTATCTTGGTGTTTAGCGTGTTCATTTGATGATAATCCTAAAAGTGATAATAATAATTGCGGTAAGAATGTAAAGGAGACTAAGGAAAAAGCGAGTAAAGTTTTTGTTGCGCACGCGAGCTCTTTCGAATTCGGCGAGGTTGTAGCCAAGGCTAAATTTAATATGATAGATCATGAGTGAAGTGATGGTTATAAGGACAAAGGCTAAGACAAGTGCTCCACGAATAATGGGCGTTTCGCCGACGCGCATGATTTCGAGGATTGCAACAATATACAAAGGTATTGTGAAAATTAATTCTGGCACACCAGAAATGAAACCAAGAACGAAGGCATCGGAGCGAGATTTAGAAGTGAGGGCGCGATCACTGATTTTGGTAGCGAAACTGCGAGGGATAAAGAGTTTTGTGCCAGCACCTTTGCGGAAATAGCACATTGGAAAAAGTGTACCAATAGCGGTCAAAACTCCAGCTGAAATCCAGGCAATGAGATCACAGTTGAAGTCGATGGGTGTAGAGTTGAGAGCGTAAAGAATGTAGTATAGCGAAATAAAGACGGCAGCGATAAAGATTTCGGCGCCAAAAATAAAGAATAGACTGAGATTTGAAGCTTTGCGGCGAGAGTATTTACCAAGAGCGAAATGCGAAAAAAGTAGAAAAATGCCAGGCGTAAGTTGCAAAAGAGAGACGATAAGCATAGCAAGTATCAAAATTTCTACAGAGGCGAAAACACTCATGCTTTTATTATAGCATAAAAAGGGTTGCATTATTATTTTTGTGTGTTACTTCTGGTGTCATGAAAAAAATTGGTTTAATTTTCGGAATAATGCTAGGCGCTATCTTTACGATAAACGGTCGAGTTTTGGCGATCGAGGGCGGAGATGGTTTTGTAGCGCCAGAGATTTATATTAGAGCTGTGAACCCTGGATATGTTATTGATGGAATTAATAATGTCGGAGAAATGATTGAAATTGCCAGAAAAGACTCCGACGCACCGATTTCGCTCGCTGGAACCACTGTCAGCTATACTAATTCAAGCGGGAATGAATCCGTGCTGTATGAATTTCCCGAGCACAGTTGGATGACTGGCGAGAGCATCCTCCTTCGTTTGGCTAGCTCCCCAGGTGCAGAGCTAGCCGCCATAAACTATACTAAGACATTAGCGTTTAAGGCGGGGCTAAAGATCGTAAGGGGAGAGGAGGTAATAGATGAGGTGTGTTGGACTGGTAAAGATGGGTGTGAGGCGGCGTTTAAATCAAGTAGTCCGACAACTTTAGTCAGGGATGAGGAAACTGGAAGATTCAAACATAAGTCGGAATATGAACCGAGATATGATGCTAAGAGTTATTATGTGGAGGAAATAATTGATGAGAGTGCGGAGGCGGTGAGTCAATGTAGAGGGTTGGAGTTTTCGGAAATTTTGAGTTATTACGAAACTTCGAAAACTGAACAGTTTATTGAGTTTCATAATAATACGGCCGAGCAAATATTGTTGGATGGATGCCAGATACGATATAAGAATAAATTATATAAGCTAAGTGGCATAGTGAGGGCAGATGAATATTATATATATATGCCAGAGCTGTTTAGTTTAACTAAAAATCCAACCAATAGTAATTTGTTGGAGTTGATAGATACAACTGGGGCGGTGGTAGATAGTTTGCGTTATCCGAATGGTCAGAAGAAAGGGACGGCGTATGCTTGGATTGGCTACGACAAAAATGGGGAAAAGCTTTGGCGGGTGACTTATGCACCTACGCCAGGGGTGGCGAACAATTATCAAGAGTTTAAGACTTGTGAGGCGGGGAAGGTGATTAATAAAGCAACGGGGAATTGTGTAAAGGTGGCACTAATAAGTGAAAAAGTTTGCGCTGAAGGGCAATATTTAAATATTTTGACAGGTAGATGTAAGAAAATTGAGAACTCTAGTGCTAAAACATGTAAGGAAGGATATTATTTAAATCCAGAAACAAATCGATGCCGCAAGATTAAGGAGAACAAAGGTGCGGATTATAGTCTGGTGCCAGAACAATATGAGGAAAACTCATCGTTTGTAGCACTGTATGCTGTGCTGGGTGTAGTGGGATTAGGGTTGTTGTACTTAGTTTATGAGTTTAGGAAAGAGATTCTGAAGTTTTTTGATAAAGTTTTTCGACGATCTCGTTAAAAACGTTTTCGCGGGACTTACTGCCATCGATGTTGATGATGAGGCCAAGAGAGTGATAGTGTTTGAGTACGGGAAGGGTTTTTTCACGGAATTCTTTAAGGCGAACTTTGAAAACTTCGATGTCTTTGTCGTCGTCGCGATCACCACGATCATTAAGAGACTTGGCGGTGTTGAAGCGTTTTTCGGCTTCGACCTCAGAAATATTAAGATAAATTACGGCCTTGATTTCGTGGCCAGAGCCGGCTGCGACAGACATGACTTGATCTTCCTCGCCGGACCATCTGCCAATAGAAGAGAGGACGAGAGGGGTTTCGAATAAATCACGACGTTCGAAATATGGCAAAACCCATTCATAAAAGATATTGGTGGGGATGAGATTGCCACTAGCGGAGAGATTTTGCTTAGTTTCTTTTTCCATGGTACGAATAATGAGGCCGGAGGAAAGGAACTTGGCATTTAGGCTTTCGGCCAGCTTAATTCCTTGGGTGTCTTTGCCGGACATGGGGAGGCCAAAGATGTTGATTGAACCCGAACCAAGCCATTTTTTGATGAGAGTAAGCTTTTCTTCCATGATTTGATTATAGCATAACGTAGTTACATGCAATAATTAGCACTCTTTACTTTTTAGTGCTAATTTTGTATAATGAGTCTATGGAAATAACAGAGCGTCAGAAGGGGATTCTTTGTCAAATTATAGAGGAATATGCCGAGACGGCTTCTCCGGTGGGGAGTGTGACTTTGGCAAAGCTTTTTGGTGTGTCTTCGGCGACGATCCGGGCAGAGATGGCAAGACTAGAAGCTTTGGGTTTGATTGCTCAGCCACATACTTCGGCTGGGCGGGTACCGACTGATGCTGGCTATCGTTTTTATGTGAATAATTTAGAAAATAGCGAGAATAAATCTAATTTGCCGTCTTTGCAGAGGAGTACGCATGTACTCGAGGTAAGAGTTAGTTCACAATCGAGAGCAGACGCTGCGATTAGGGGAGCGGTGGATGCTTTGGTAGAATTAACAGGAAATTTAGGGCTCGCAACGATTGATGGACAATTGTATCTAGCGGGGATGTCACGATTGTTCAATCAGCCAGAGTTTGTAGATACTCGGCGTGTGCAATCAGTGGCAAAGCTGTTAGATAATCTTGAACCATGGCTAAGGGAGGCTGCTCCTGGCGAGCCATTAAACATTTTTATTGGACAGGAAAACCCAATTGGTAGGAATTCTGAGGTGTCACTAGTGATTTCGAAGTTTCGTTCGCCATACTCGGATAAAAGTTATATTGGGGTGCTAGGACCAACGAGACAGAATTATTCTAGGGTAATGGCGTTGGTGAGCCATGCTGGTAATATGTTGGAGGAAATATTATGAAAAAAGAGAAGAAAATTGACGAATCGGAGGCAAAAATTGCCGAACTTATAGGTGATTTACAGAGGACGCGAGCGGATTTCGAAAATTATCGCAAGCAAATTGAGGCACAGAAAGAGAATGAACGAAAAATGACACGATTTGCGACTGTGCATAAAATGCTGCCTTTACTTGATGATTTAGATAGAGCAATTGCAAATTATGAGGAATTAGCTCCGCTTGAAAAGTCTCTTTTAAAAACACTTGAAGAATTAAGTTTAGAGAAGATTGACTCTGGTGTAGGAGTGGAGTTTAATCCGGATCTGATGGAGGCGGTAATGGTAGAAGGTGAGGGCGAAAGGGAGGTTGTGGCAGAGACGCTTCGCCCGGGGTATTACTATGAAAGAGAAGTATTGAGGCCAGCGATGGTAAAAGTCCAAAGAGAGACTTGAAAAAACTAAGAGAAAGTGATAAAATAACAGGAAATTTAAAGGAAAAACTATGGCTGAATATAAATTAAGCTTGGAAAAGCGTGAGTTAATTGGAAAAAAGACAAAATTGCTAAGAGCAAAGGGATTGATCCCTTCGGTGGTATATGGTGATAAGGAACCGGTGCTACTTGCATCGGATTATGTTGCGACAGAAAAGGTTTTGAACGGAGCTGGCTATCATTCGCCAGTAGATCTTGATATGGCTGGCAAAAAGCAGCTCGCAATCGTGAAGAATGTCGGTGTAGATCCAGTTTCGCGAAAGATTGTAAATGTGGAATTTCAGGCAATTTCGGCAAAGGAAGTTGTGGAAGCTACTACCCCAGTGGTGATTGTAAACTTTGAAGCGTCTGAGGCGTCAAAGATTTATCACTTTGCTTTGACTCAATCAATTGAAGAATTAGATATTAAAGCTAAACCTGCAGATTTACCGAAAGAGCTTACGATTGATGCAGGTGGCTTAAAAGAACTTGATGATAAATTAACTATTTCTGACATTGCTTTGCCAAGTGGTGTGGAATTTGCAGATAAAGAGTTAGATGGCGAGCAAGTAGTGGCGTCACTTTATGACCCAGCGGCAGAAGCTGAAAAGCGTGAAACCGAAGAGGTTCAAGTTGCTCCTGAAGATGAGGCGGCTAAGGGTGCTGAGGCGTCAGCGGAAGAATCTACTGAAGAATCAGCTGAAAAAACTGAATAAGATTACCTTGGAAGATCAATGATAGTGGTGTTTTCTTTGATGCCTTGGTTTTTGAGGGCGGCTTGAAGAGCTTGGAGGGCTTTGGCGGACTGTGACTTATTAGCGATTGGCGTGATGACAGGTACGAGCCCAGTGGTCTGGCAAGCTTCGGCAAGCAAGGCGGCCTGTTGACATTTTTCTTGCAAAGCTTGGGGTGAAGTGTCGGAAAAATTAATCTGCCATTTGGCGAAGCGAACCCCTAATATAAAGTATGTTTTTAATTGCTCCATGTAATTTTTGGTTTTTTCGAAGTCTTGATCAATGATTATGCCTGGTATAATGCGGTGTGAAGTAAGATAATCGATAGCGCTTTGGCCAGTAGAAGTAAGGCTTGTGATGAGGCTTTGTGGCAAAGCGATGCCGTTGGAAGAATTTTTGAGAGTAGTGAGATTGTCTAGATTTTCGATCGTAGTGATTGGCTGATCATTTAATAACAGGTTTGCAGTGATGAGTTCTAGGTTGTTGGTGGGCTTTGCGGTAGACGAGATTTCGTGGAGTTCATTAAGCGATAAGACGGAGTTGATGCGAGAATTTTCAATATTGATATGGGCCATGCGGAGGCTATTTTCAACGGATTCGCCTAAGATAAAGCTACCAAGAATGGTGGCAGCCGCAATAGAATAAATTGAGAGATGAGTCATAATATCAATGCGGCTTAAGGAGATTTTTTCGGTGATGTCGGCGCAAGAAAGTTGCGTTTCGGATAGCTTGACGATTTTTTGAGGGTCGATATTCGCTAATTTGGGCGCGTAGGATTCTTCCGAAACAGAGGTACTTTGCTCTAAAAAGATTAATTCGGCACGAGACAGAAGGGAGCTTAGGACTATATTGATGGGGCTACGTGCATAAAGGACAAGTTTTGTGTTAGGCGAAATATCAAGATAGGCGGAGATTTTGGCGGCGGTTTTTTCAGTGATTTTAGCAGAGCGATCAATAAAGAGATAGTCAACCGATTCGGCTGGAGGATCAAAATTAGTAACTGTGAATTTGCTGGGGGCTAGGTAGCTGACTTCTTCGTCGGCAATTAGAATGTAGCGATAGGTTTCGGCAGGGTCATTTAACTGGATTGCGTCATCTGAAAATGAGAATGCATGGCCGGAGATTGAGCTTGAAAGCCCCATTTTTTTAAAGACTTCGAGAGAAACAGTGGCACCGCCTAGACTGCTACTGCGATTGTAAAAGAAATGCTCGCTAGCATTAAAGCTTAGATCAAGCCATTTTGTGCCGTGCTTGTCGGTTTCGAAGTTTTCGGTACGAGTGTCAAGATTCAGATAAACGTCTTTTAGGACGTTGCCCACTATCAGAATATTCATAAGGATATTATAGCATATATGATCAAAGGATGCCTAGAATGCCTCGGAGGGCGAAAGCGGTATCTTCGTGGTTTCTAACGGTGATGGTTTTGATGCCCATTTCGACGACTGGATAATCATTGCCACCGGGTTGGGTCATGTCGCCGAAGTAGAGAACGTCATCTTTTTTGACACCTAGCTCTTCGAGGAGGTGCGTCATGCCAAAGGATTTATTCATGCCCGGTGTGACGGCGTTGATTGAGGTGGTGCCAGCAACTTCGTATTCGAATTCTGGGGCGAGTTCTTTACAGCGAGCAGCGATTTTGTCGCGCTTTTGATGATCAGGATCCCAGGCGTATTTGGCTTCGGTGCCAGCTTTTTGACCGAGCGCTGAAAAGGTAACTTGGCTCATGCGGTTTTCGATGATTTCGTCGCCAGGAGCCAATTTGTCTTCTTCCCAGAGGTTGAGTTCACGGGCGGCTTGTTCGATAGTTTCAGTGATTTTATTCACTTGCTCTTCGGTAAGAGGATAGTTATAGACCTGTTCCCACTCTTTGGAGGAAGTATTGTAGCGATAATATTGGGTACCTTGAGCGACGAATAAGTGAAGATGGGAGAGTTGTTTGTCGGTGGGATTAGGTAAGCGATCAACGATCTGAATCATAAATTGATCGAATTTTTGACCCGAGATAGGGCAGACCTCGAAATGATCAAGGCATTCTAGTAAGAGATGAGCGATGTCATCAGTGATAGGGGTTTTGGCGACGTTTAAAGTTTGGTCAACGTCAAATGATAAAACTTTTTTCATAACTTAATTTTAACATGTTATAATATAAAACATGAATAAAAGATATATGGATTTTGTGCCAGCAAAAGCGAAGAGAGTTTCGCCGAAGCCACGCAAAACAAATCCAGTAAGGGTTGAGGCATCGACGACGCATCGCGTAACGCGTACGAATGAGAAGATTTCAGAACACGTGGATTTTGGAGCGCAGAGTACGCCGGCAACTAAGCTTGGCATTGTAGAAGATCTTACGCCTAAGTTTATTAATACGGACACTCCAAAGCGTCCATTAAACAATGAAAAGACAAAGAAGGTAGAGCAGAAGGTTGATAAGAAGTCGGTGGAAAAAGTTGTGGAAAAACCGACAGAAAAAGTAGCGAAGAAGCCTGAAAAGAAGAAATCACCGTTTATTAATCAGGATAAGGTAGTAAAGAGACCTCTTTCTACGAGCGTGCATCGTAAAAGTGTGACTCCGTCGAAAGAAGAACCGAAGGGGCCGGTGACGATTATTGCTAAGCCGGAAAAAGATGCACATGTAAGTTTGATTATTACTATTATTCTTACGATAATTCTTGGCGCTGCAGCAGGTACGGTTGCATTCCTTTTGTTGCCAAATTAGAGAGACGTGGTATAATATTAATTATGGTGGGATTAGCTCAGATGGTTAGAGCGTCTGATTGTGGTCCAGAAGGTCGTCGGTTCGATCCCGATATCCCACCCCACATGGGCTATGGGTGTCAAAAAGAGTCGTCCCGTGCTTTGCGAACGGTTCGATCCCGATATCCCACCCCATAGATTAGCGCTGCGGGTGTAGTACAGCGGTTAGTATGCAAGTTTTCCAAACTTGAGATAGGGTTTCGACTACCCTCACCCGCACCAAAGAAAGTAAAAATAAGAGCTTGCTCTTATTTTTAGTTTCTATGGAGTGGGGCCAGGGGAGATCTCTACCCTCACCCGCACCATTTTTATGTTGTAATTATTGACAATCTGAAGCGTTTGTGCTATAATGAAGTAGTTGTAAGTGTCGGCCACGAGAGAAAGGAATCATCATGGCCAAGCGCGTGTACCCTGACAGTTCTGACAGTTCGTTCATCGCAGCGGGAGGGCAGTCCGATGGCGTTGCCGCTTCGGCTGCGACCATGATCCCTGTTGCGGTTTCGGCTGAAGCTCCGGCTTCAGCGCCTGCCGCTGCTCCGGCTCCAAAGCGGAAGGCGACGCCGCGTAAGGCGAAGTCTGCCGCCGCCTCGGAGTCACCTGCGGAGAGGATAGAGCCTTTCCGCGCCAGTGATATCCAGTGGGTCAATGGCATCGCTGATGCCATTGTCCAAGCGATGAATCGCCTGGATGCTCACGAGGTTCGTCTTGATAAGGCGGACCAGAGGGATGATGAGATCGAGCGTCCCGATCCCGTTCCGGAGCAGCACGTTGCCACCATCACCATCAAGATGGATGGTGGCAACGTGCGCATCAAGATGGATGGTGGCAACGTGCGCATCAAGTGACGTTTCACTTGCAAGTTCTTTGAAAGAGCTCGGCTTAGGCCGGGCTCTTTCAATGCTTAAAAATATTGACATAAGCATAAACTAGAAATAGTTGCAAATAAGTGGTAATTATATTGACAAAAAAGCGAAAGTGTGATACAATGTAGTCAGTCTAGGTTTTGGTGTGTTTTGTCAAAAAACAGAAGACCATTAACAACCAAATCATCTCAGATTTCAAATGAAATCTGAAAGCTATCCAAACTCGTCCCTCCCCAGGACAACAAGAAAGGAGGTGTTAACCATGTTGGTTAGCATCTTTTTGGCGGTGGCAGTTTTGGTCCTCGCCATTATCCTTACCGCAATGTGCGGTAGGGAATCCCACGTCAAACTTGACCGTGGGAGGGCAGTAATCGTCTTCGAGAACCAGGGGAATCTGGCGACGCCAGATTACCTCTGGTCCATCATGGTGGCAGTCATTACGGGCTTGGCGCATTTCTTTGCGCCAGTTGCGCCGGTGTGGCTTGGCGCCATCATGTTTACGGTGATGATTGCCTTAATTTTGGCGGTCATTGCCAAGGCCACAGAGAAGGCGGTGGACCCGGATGAGGTCGTTATCTCCGCTCTGCTCATTGCTGTACTGACCTTCGTCACGCTATCTGTGGCGTGGGCGGTGGCGGAGAATATTCCCTCGTCACTGTTGCGGTGCTTGGTCACGGCTTTGCCGTGGCTAGCCGCAATCTTTGCGATGGGCTTCATCTTGGTAAGGTGTTTCTATGACCGCGCATATGATAATGTGCGGTGTGGTGACGCCACCAAGGAGGCAGCTGCAAGATGGCGGTGGGTGGCACGGATCGCTTCGGCGATTGTGCTTGCCCTCCTTATCGGTTTCCTTGCCATTTACTGTGGCGGGGAAATTGCCAAGGCTGTATCGGCAGGTTCTAATACTGCCGATGAACAGCCCGCTGCCACGGAGGATGACGGCAATGTTTCGCCCGAGGAGCTCGAGACCATCGAGGCTCTCACGGTGCCTCCGGTTACCGCTGAGGATCTCGAGATGCTCACGGTAACCCAGTATGATGGATTCTCGTGGGAGTTTCTTGACTCGTCTATGGCGAGTCAGGATCGGAGTCGTACCCGGGAGACTGGGTTCTCCGATGCGCTAACCTTCGGGTTCAGCGCCAAGGATAGCGAGGCTCGGTTCGCCGAGCTGGAGGAGGAGATCCTCCGTAACCCCGTCTACGGGGTTACGGTAGCGAACGCCATCAAGGATAAGACTATCGGTGGCCAGACCATCGGGTCTTTTAATCCTTGGATGGAGCAGTTCGTCAATCTCAACGACCAGTACGGAGTTTCGCACTGGCGCGAGAAGGACGCAGAGGGCAACCTCTACGTCACGCAGGAGTACCGCATTTATGCGGCGACTCTTTGCACGTTCTTGGAGCGCTTGACGCTTCAGGGCGTGCACGCGTGGCAGACCAGTGAAAACTGGTGCCTCTCTCCTGCGGTCGCGAATAACGACCGCAAGGGCGTGCCGGCTAGCTACCAGTACACCCAGGATGCGTTTATCCTGGCGTATGTCGGTAAGGATGTCGCCCTTTCTGAGGGCGGCGCTCAGCCGGGTGAGGGCCTCTTCGTCATTGGATTTAACATCCATGACAAACGGCCGGAGTTCTATGGCGGAACGCCAGAGAATCCGACCCCTAGTGGGCCGACAACTCCGACAATTCCGACGATTCCGGATAATCCTAATCCAGATCCGAAGCCTAGTCCTGATCCCGAACCGGAACCGAAGCCCGATCCAGATCCGGAACCTTCTTACAATAAGGATCCGAACAAGTCTCCGGAGGAGAATACGGAGCCGGACAACGATCCGGGGACTGGTTCCTCAACCAACAATGGTTCTGGATCTACGACTTCAACGGCGGATCAGCCGACCAATTCCACTTCCTATAATTCCTATACGGATTATAGGAATGATGTGAACGAGTTGGCCGATACGAATCAGAATCAGAAGACTGGTTCTGATCCGAGCACGCCTTCTACTCCGGCGCCAACGTCTACCACTACGGTGGACAACAACGGCACCACGGGGACGTCGACTTCGGCTCCCATCAATACCCCCACACCTGTGACGCCGCCGGCAACGGTGGCTGACTCGGGTGAGCCGATATCATCTAGTCCGGGGGAAGCCTGGGGAGGCCCTGCGGACTAGTGGATAGCTTAGGGCCTTCGGGCCCTCCGAGCCGTAAGGCTCAAAAAGGGTGAGGCCCAATGGCCGGGACGGCCACGCACTTTTGAAAAGTCCGGCGGCGCAACTATTGCGCTGCCGGGCTTCACCCCATGATTTGAGACTGAGATGATTTGGCTGTTTAGACGAAAATTAACAATTCGGCTAGCAAACACTAAATAATAGTAAAGTTTTATTTATGAAAGGGTAATTATGAATAAAATCTATAAGTCGGTGCTTAGTGTATCTGCTGCAGCTGTTGTGCTTGCGGCTACGCTTACACCCGCGATTGTAAATGCTTGGGGTGATTCTAATAATGGTCGTCCTAGTTATACTCTCGCACAAATCAACAATGGTGACCTTGGGGACACCATTACGTTTAACTCGATTTCTAACGGTAAAATCGGGGATGAAAAGAATTTCGTAGGTGCAAAAGTAGCTGGTGCTACGGTTGATACCTGGAATGCTAATACGATTGATGTGAAGGATGGCGAAACTTATACGATTCGTCTTTTCGTTCACAATAACAGCCCAAAGGGCATGGAAGCGATTGCAAAGGGCGTAAAAGCTACTTTCTCGATTCCTACTACGGTTGCTAAATCTCAAACGATCGTTGGTTATCTCGATTCTTCGAATGCTAATCCTGGTCGTTACTGGGACGAAGTAACTCTCAACGCTAGCGAGAATATCTACCTTGAATATGTTGATGGTTCGGCTAAATACAACAACAATAAGGGAACCTTCTCACTTCCTAACGAAGTGATCACCTCTGGTGCTACCTTAGGTTATACTTCAATGAATGGTGAGATTCCTGGTTGTTATGAGTATTCTGGCGTGGTAACTATTGATGTAAAGGTTCATAGTTCGGTAGCTGCTAAGGTTTCGAAGCAGGTTCGTATTAAGGGTACTAAGACTTGGAGTGAATCTGTTGAAGCTAAGGTTGGTGACGAAGTTGAGTACCAGATTGAATACGTCAACTTACTCTCTGAGCAAGTTAAGGACGTGATGATTAGGGACGTACTTCCTACCAACGTGGAGTATGTAAAAGATTCTACTTATCTTTACAACTCTAACTACCAAAACGGCGTACAGCTAAAAGAAAATACTCTTACTACTACTGGTATCAATATTGGTACTTACAATGCTAAGGGTAATGCCTATGTACGTTTTACTGGTAAAGTTGTTGATAAGACCATGGCTTGTGGCGACAATCAGTTAGTTAACTGGGCAAGCGCTACGGTGTCTGGCTCTAGCGTTAAAAACGCTGTTTATAAGGACGATGCGTCGGTGATGGTAAAGAAGGACGACGAGACCTGTAAAAAGGAACCTACTCCTACTCCTACTCCAACTCCGACCCCTGATAATCCAGGCAGTACTCCTACGACTATCGTAAGTACTGGTCCTGAGACTATCGTGACTGGTGCGATTGGCGCCGGTTCTATGGTAACCACTCTTGGTTATTACATTGCTAGCCGTAAAAAGTTAATGTAGAGTGACCGCTTCTACTAGAGTGGGAACTTAAGAAAATGGACTAGGGAAAAAACCCTAGTCCATTTTTGTGTAATTTGAGCAGTTTTTTGGCAGTTTTGATGGTTTTTGAAATGCTTATGTTATAATGGACACATATGAATCCGTCATACAATGGTTCTTTTGGTGACACTAACTCGGGTGGGGTGAACCCGGGTGTGGGTGGCGTGCCGCAGGGAATGCAGTCCGCACAACCTGCACCGATGGGGATGGATACTGGTGATATTATTTTGGTTAGTGATGAGAAGAAAAAACCAAAGAAAAGCAGGATATTTTTGATTGCGGGGTTGATTTTGCTGGCGGTAGTAGGAGTTTTATTGTGGCAAATCTTAATAAATAATAGGAGCGGTTCAGGTAGAATATCGACTAATCTAGAGAAGAGCGTTAATGAGTTTACGAATTATATGTATTCTGGCGAACAATCTGATGAAGTAGTTTCAGGAATTGACGATAGCAGTGTATTCCAATTTGAAAAAATGCTTTATTCTAATGACGCAAAAGAGCGAAATGGGTATTTTGTAGTTGCCAATAATCTATTAAACGAAATTAAGAATAATTCTAGCAACCAAGGTGGTTCGGAAGATGAACTGTCAGCAGAGCTGGATGGAGTGATGGGACATGCTACTTTTATAATTGACATCGGTAGTGTGTCGATTTTATCAGAAGATGAACTAATTAATCTATACTTGGCCTCTGAGTCTCTTGATGACGCGGAAAAAGAAGTAGAAAAAGTCTATTCTCCATGGATAGGTTCCGGCATTGAGATGATAAAACAGTACGGAGAAGACGTAGCTATGGTAAACACTAATTTGCTAGCTCAAATGAATGCATTGAAATCTATGGGGTGTATGAATGACGATGGTTCCGTCGACGGACAGTGCGCAAATAATAACCAAAATTATATTGAATCGTCTGATAGTAAAGTGAATGAGGCATTGATTCGGATTGAGGACATGAAAAACACTATTGATTCCATAAAGGATAAATTGATAGATGAGATGTTGGCAATAAGTAATACTTTGGAGGGTAATTAATGAAGAAAACAAAAAGAATGGTTATTTTGATCACAGTGTTTATATGCATACTAGGCGTTTTCGGTTTTAACGAAAATGTATATGCATTTGAGAATCTATGTAGAGCTTATTCTATTGGTGTGGAGGGTGGTGAATATAAGGACGAAACGGTTTGTGTCGATGTAGACGAAAATGGAAAAGCAAGCAATATACGGATGCGCAATAATTCGCTTAAATACTATTATGAATCTGATGCTTTAGCGACGGCTCCTTTTATGTGTCTGAATGTATACGAGATAGGATATTACGGTTGGAATCAGATGTTTCTTAAAAGTGATTGTGTTGCTTTAGCATTGGCGGCAAATGGTTTACCTGACGATCCTGCCAAGATTTTAGATAAAACTGAAGAATTATTACGCAAGGCTGGTGAAGACTGGAATGGTTCTATTTTAACTGGTGATGTTCGGATTCGTAAAGTTTCTTCCTTAAATGGAACTTATAATAATCCGACCGGCGTGACGATTGTGAATATAGACTGTAGTACTATTGGTGGAGAAGCAAGCTCGAGTGGTGGATGTAAGAATACTGAGAAAAAGACATGTGAAGATCGGGGCGGAGAATGGTACGAAAATCTTTCTGATGCTATTAAACATGACTCTTCGCTTAAGGCTGGTTTGGGAACTTGTTATGTGACTGTTGCGGCTGAATCTAACTCGAATGGTAACTTGGATAACAGTTGTGAGGCGGCGGATTTGAACGGTCAAGGATGGTGGCTGTGTCCAACTTTAACAAATGCTACGTATACTGCAAATTGGATAGATAATATGATTGCCGATTGGCTTGAAGTAAAGACTGATGCATATGGTAGTGACAGCGCAACTTATGCTGTTTGGGGCGTAATGCGCAATGTCGCAAATGTGTTGATGATAATACTTCTGTTAGTAATCATCTTTTCGCAGCTTACTGGTTTCGGTATTAACAATTATGGAATAAAGAAGATGTTGCCAAGATTTGTCGTAATGGCAATTCTGATAAATTTGAGCTTTATTATTTGCGAAATTGCGGTGGATCTTTCGAATATTTTGGGAATTGGACTTCGTAATCTGTTTGGTGCAATAGGCGAGGGTATATATGGTGATAATCTTGGGACTGATTGGCTGGCTAGTATGGTCTCGCTTCTTCTTGGTGCTGTTGGGATAGGTGGAGTAGCGAGCGGCACGCTTGCGACGGCGCTTCCTATGTTAGCGGCCGGAGGTTTAGCCGCTCCTATTATCGTGGTTATTGTCATTCTGGCTTTGATACCGATCTTGATTTCTGTTTTGCTATTTTTCGTAATGTTGGGGGCGAGGATGATAATAGTAATTGGCTGTATAGCCACTGCTCCGATAGCCTTTACATTGTTTATCTTACCTAATACGCAAGGAGTCTTCAAGAAGTGGTGGAGTTTGTTTAAGGCGGTATTAGTGATGTTTCCGATTTGTGGAGCAGTGGGTGGCATTAGCACTTTGATCAAAAATATGGTTTTGTCTATGCCGGATTTGGAGGTGTTTATGGCAGTGGTGGGTATGATTGCACCGTATTTGCCATTCTTTGCATTGCCATCATTGCTGAAGGGTGCAATTGACATGTTGGGATCGATGGGGGCAGCGCTAACTAATATAGGGGAGAGAGTCCGAAGCGGGGCAAAGAGTGGTATGGAAGCCATCCAGAGAACAGGGGCATATCAAGATGCGACAAAGTTTGCGCAAGAAGAGGCTGCATATAGTAGAGCTAATAGATTATTGGATAGATTTAAGAATTTGACTCCAAAGCAAAGAAAGGAACTTAATAAGCGACAACAAATGCGTTTGTTTGAGGCAGAAAACTTACGTAATTCTCGGATGATGTCAAGAGCGCAGGCTGAGACTGGTGCGTATTTATTGAGCGAAAACGAAGTGCAAAGCCGTGCAGAGTCTGCGAGGGATGCACAGGAATTTAAGGGTTATACTGATCGTTTTGCAAATCTAACGCGAGCGGAAATGGGGAATGAACTTAAAAGTGCTGTAAATGCTTACTCTTCTGAGCGGAGTCGTGCGAATGCAGTTAGATTACAAGCAGCAATTTCGTCTGCGGAAGCTAAAAAAATGACAAAAGAGCTACTCGGCGATCGCAGTGGGCTTGGAAATCTGGAATTGACTGCAAGTTCGGGGTTAGATGCTAGGATACTGAACCAGCTATCCGGTTCTAGCAGTGTTGCTTTGGCTCAGTATGGTAGGCAAATGTCTAAGGGTGAAGAAGTCGAAGTCGTAGATTCAAATGGGCAGAGGCAGAATATTACAAAGTATGCCTCTCAGTCTCTTAATAGTTTTGCTGGTCCAGGTGTGAATATAGATGGAAAAGAAGTAAGTTTGAGAAGTTCATTAAACAAAATAGGTTCAAATGCATTGAGCGGTGCTGATGATGATACTCTTGAGTATATTTATAATAATGGCAGAACGGCTGCTTCAAGTGGTATGCTAGTAAATGCGGCAACTAATGCTTCGAATCAAAAAGAATTAAAGCAGATCAATGCTTTGCTTGGAACGTTGGACCCAAATGCAATTACGTTTACTAATGCCGATTTGGTTAAATTTGATCAAAGTACTGTAGACAGGTTGGTTGGAATGGCGGCAACGAGTCCAGCTCTTCAACAAATGATTGTCCAGAATTATGAAGGGGTTAAATCTAATCCGAATTTGTTAGGCCAATTAAAGCCAGACGTTAAGAATATACTTGATTTGGTCGAACAGGAGGTAGGGCAGATATCTGTTGCGGCGCAGTCTGCGGCTGCAACTCAGAATACTACCAGTGCGCAACCATCTGGGTTGCTGGATGCCAATGGCAATCCGATACCATCTTCTGGAATCGATATTCAGCTTCCGCCTAGAAGATCTTAGTTTGAATTACATGATCAAAAAGGCAGGCGATGGTGAGGGGGCCGACGCCACCTTTTGATGGTGTGATAGCGAGAAGATCGGTGCGGTCGCGAACTTCGTCTAAGAGATCACCTTTTAATACGCCATCTTCTGAGGCGGTGCCGGCGTCGATGACGCAAGCGCCTGGTTTGATCATGGCATTAGAAATCAGACCGGGAATGCCGGTAGCAGTGATGATTATATCATACTGGTTAAGCTTTGTCAAGTCAGAGCCACGGTGAAAGAGGTCAACATTGTAGCCGGAATTAGTAAACATTTTGAACAGTGGGGCGCCAACTAATTTGCCTCGGCCAACTATGGCAATTTTAGAATTTGATAAATCAATATTGTATCCAGTAAGGAGCCAACTAATCGCGGTGGCGGTGGCGGAGTCATATTTGGCGTTTTTGCCGAGGCCGTCGACGTCTTTTTCGGGTTTGATTAGATTGCATATCTCATCGATGCGTTCTTTTTCTTGAATTGGCAGCTGGACAATGATGCCGGAACAATTTGGGTCAGTGTTGGCGGATTGGATTTTTTTAGAGATTTCATCAGAATTATTTGCGTGAAAGTCTTCAACTTCTACGCCAATGTCTTCGCCGTATTTGATTTTGAGATTGACGTATTTTAAGATGACGGGATTATCAGAGTCGCGGAGAATCAAGAGTTTAGGCTTTTTGGCCATGCTTCTGATTTGCTGGGCCTGGCGTTCTTTGATGAATCCAGCTAGTTCGCTACCGTTTAGGATTTTCATTGGAGCTCCACGGGCTCTTGTTCGAGCCAAAAACCGAATTTGTCGTAGACTTTGCTAACGATTTCACTGCGGGCGGCGGCGAGATCGTTGTAGCTTTTGGCGGATTCGTTAATTAGGACTAGCGAGGCTTTGTCGCTGACGCGGATGCCATGGAGGAGTTTGCCAGAGAGACCAGCTTGCTCAATGAGCCAGCCGGAGTTGATTTTGTTACCATCTTTGCCGCGATAAACGGGATAGCCTTTGTTTTCGGCAATATCGGCAGCAGCATCGTTCAAGTAGATATTTTTGAAAAACGAGCCAGCGCTGGCCTGCTCCAGAGGATCGGGGAGTTTGCTGGCGCGAATTTCGCTAACAATAGCGCGGATGCTTTTGGGGCTGAAATCGGTAATATTGTGTTCGGCGATGTATTTTTCGATTGAATTATAAAATGGACGAGTCATTTCGCCAGGTTTTAGTTCGAGAGTGATGGAGATCACGAAATAACGATTTTTTTCGGTGGAATTTAATATACTTTTGCGATAGGAAAAGTTGAGGTCGGATTTGGTGAGAGTTTTGTATGTTTTGTCGGCGGTGTCGTAGACTTCGATTTCGACTAATGTATCGGCGATTTCTTGACCGTAGGCGCCGATGTTTTGGACTGGCGCGGCGGCAGCAAGGCCAGGGATTTTGCTGAGGGCTTCGATGCCGGTGAGGCCTTTATCTACAGCGTAGGCGACGACGTCGTCCCAGTATTCGCCACCCATGACCTTTAGAATGATTGGTGAGTGGCCAAGATGATTTTTTTCAGGTCGCGTCGCCTCGTCCCGTCGCCACGGGCGAGGCGCGCTAATCCTCGCCTTGCCAGGCTCCGGAATCCCTTCAAAAAGCTCATCTTGTCCATTCAACATCGTGATACCTTTCATGCGATTGATAATGATGACGCCGTTGTAGCCTTCGTCGTGGCCGATGGTGTTGGCGCCGTAGCCGAGGGCAAAAGCCGGTAGGCGATATTGTTCAGCAAAGCCGTAGGCGTCGGCAACGTCTTCGGGCTTTTCGACTTCAAGGACGTAGCGTGCGGGGCCGCCAAGGCGCATGGTAGTTAGACTAGAAATAAGAATATTTTCATTAACTTTCATATTGATATTATAGCATAGCTAGGGTAGGGGGTTGTAAAATGATTTAAACCGTGCTATACAGAGGCGCAGAAAGTAGGGTTGGTGAAGTTTTAAAAACGTGGTTAGAAGAAAGGAGGACTATGGATGAGTTAGATCTTGATTATGTCATCATCAAACTCAAAAAGAAGTCTTCTGGTAAACAGAAGACTTCCAAATAGTATGATTTGATTCTACCATACACAAGTGTAAAAATCAATCCTACTTTCATTTTATAAAATATTATATAATAGTCAATAGAAAGGTAATACTATGATGGCAAAAAAGGATGCGGTGGTAGAAAAGAAAAACACTAATGATGGCAAAAGTGAGGCATTGAAGCTAGCAATGGCGCAAATCACCAAGCAATTTGGCGATGGTTCGATCATGAAACTTGGTGATACACCAAAGATGGAAGTGGAACTGCTGTCGTCTGGTTCTTTGTCTCTAGATTTGGCGCTTGGCGGGGGTTGGCCGAAAGGGCGAATTATTGAGATTTATGGGCCGGAATCTTCGGGTAAGACGACTTTAGCTTTGCACGCAATTGCGGAAATTCAAAAGCAAGGTGGTCAGGCGGCGTTTATCGATGCGGAGCACGCGCTCGACCCGGCATATGCTAAAAAAATTGGCGTGGATACGGCGAATTTACTGATTTCACAGCCGGATAATGGTGAACAGGCTTTGGAAATCTGCGAAACTTTGGTGCGATCTAATGCTGTAGACTTGATTGTGGTAGATTCAGTAGCGGCTTTGGTGCCACAAGCGGAAATCGATGGTGAGATGGGTGATGCACAGATGGGGTTACAAGCAAGGCTGATGTCGCAAGCGATGCGTAAGCTCACCGGTATAATTTCAAAATCTCGCGCAACGGTGATCTTTATTAACCAGATTCGCATGAAGATTGGCGTGATGTTTGGTAATCCGGAGACTACAACGGGTGGTAATGCGTTGAAGTTTTATGCCTCTGTGCGGGTAGATATTCGTAGGATTGGGCAGATTAAGGAGGGTGACAATATTTCGGGTAACCGCACTAAAGTAAAGGTGGTAAAGAATAAAATTGCAGCGCCATTTAGGACGGCGGAATTTGACATTATGTATAATGAGGGAATATCTAAGCCAGGCGACGTATTAGATCTTGGTGTGCAATATGGAATTTTGGAAAAATCTGGCGCCTTTATAAAATATAACGGCGAAACTTTGGGCCAAGGACGTGAAGCGGTAAAAAAGCTGTTCCGCGAGAAGCCTGAACTGATGAATGAAATTGAGAAAAAAGTGCGTGAAAAAGCCGATGCGGAAGAATAATGCATAAAGACGAACTTTGGCAGTTGTACTATCCGAATGGCGAGCCGATTGTTGGCGAGGGATGGGATTCGGTGTTTGATAATCCGGAGAAAACTGGCAGCGATGCGATTGTGGGTGTGGCGGTGGTGTTTTTGTACCGATTAAATGACGGCAAAGTTGAACTTCTTTGGCAAAGACGCTCAAAATATGTGGATCGGTATCCTGGAGATTACGACATTTCGGTGGGCGGACATATTAATCTGGGAGAATCGGTGGTTGAGGGTGCTGTAAGAGAGTGCCGTGAAGAAATTGGCGCAGAGATTGAAAAAGATGACTTAAAATTCGTAACAATGCGACCATTTAATAAAAATAGATTTGCATGGGTTTTTATGGTGGATTGGACTGGGCGCGAGTGCGATTTTCATTTTGACGACAAGGAAGTTTCGGAAGTTAAATGGGTGCCATTTGATGAGACGAGTAGTTTTAAGAAAATATTTGCAAAAAAACCATTAAAAAAGGACGAGTTGACGTTTTTGGCTGTAGAAGAGTGGCTAAAAATGCAAGGATTAATCTCAAAGACTGACTAGAAGGCGAAATGGAAATCATAAAACAGAAACTTTTGATTACGGATTTGAAGCAGGGAGTAAAAAACCCAAATCGAGTGAATGTGTTTGTGGATGATAAGTTTTCGTTTTCGTTAGATTTGGCGCAGATTGTGGATTTTAAGTTAAAGGTGGGGATGGAAATTACAAAAGAGCAACTTGAGGAGTTTAAGAAGGCTTCGGAATTTGGAAAGCTATATCAGAGGGCGCTGGAGTGGACTTTGACGAGACCACGTTCAGAAAAGGAATTAAATGATTATTTATTTAAGAAAGTTTTTGAAAAGAAATTAGACAAGGACTATATCGGAAGCATTGTAGAAAGATTAAAAAACAAGAAGTATTTGGACGACAAAAAATTCGCGGAATGGTATGTAGAAAACCGGTTTGTAAAAAAAGGAATTTCACAAAAAAGACTGCGAATGGAGCTGGTGAAAAAAGGAGTTTCGACCGAGATTATTGAAAAAGTACTCTGTGAGCGAAATGATGAAGAAGAAATTTTGAAAATCATTGCCAAAAAGCGAGCAAAATATGACGACGAGGAGCTTACTCAATATCTTTGTCGGCAAGGTTTTGATTATCAATTGGCGCAAAGTCTTGTTCGTGACTACGGAATGGATTAACGAAATTTGGTACAAACTCTTCTTCCTCGGCCTTTTTCTTGATGGTTTTTTCTTCGTCTTTGATGACAATTTTATAATCGGTGATTTCGACGATTTCTTGACGCGAAATAGTTAGTTCGGGATCGATAATACTCTTGATAGCTGGGCGTTTAACGATGAGTTGTTGGACTGTGAAATCGTCGCTAGTAAGAGTATAGTCGGTGATTTTGCCGAGTTTGGAGCCTTTTTTGGTTTCGACTCTGAGGCCAACGAGGTCGAAGTTGAGTTTTAATACTTCGGATATCCTGATGATGTCATCTTCGGCGACTAATTCTTCTTCGGAATCTACTACAAAACCATAGGTAGAATATTCACGAATTGAAGAAATATCAAGAGTATTCATGCCGGAGTTGGTGGATAATGACCCGTCAACGTTAAAAGCAATTACTTTGAGGTTGTCAGGATTGATAATGATTTTGGAAACGTAACCAATAGGAGTGCCGGTTTGAAGACTGAGAATTGGGGTATCTAATAGTTTAGATCCATATACTAACATAAGTCAATTATAGCATCTTTTATATCGTAATTCCCGATTTTGGTGCGGCGAAGAGCGGTAAGATAGGCCCCTAGTCCAAGTTTTTTGCCAATGTCTTCGGCGAGGGTGCGGATGTAGGTGCCGGAGCTACAATGGACGCGGATTTTGAGTTCGGGGTAATTGTAACTTAGGATTTCGATGCTGTAGATTTCGACTGTTCTGGAAGGGATTTCGAAATCTTTGCCAGCGCGAGCTAATCTATAAGCTCTTTGGCCGTTAATTTTGATGGCACTGAATCTTGGTGGGGTTTGGGTGATTTTACCGGTGAACGTGGAAAGGACAAATTCAACAGCTTTTCGTTTCGGGGACGGGTCGCTCGCGCCCGTCGTTACGGGGCTCGCGCCCTCATCCTCGGTCGTAACCTCCGGAAGCCCCTCAACTGAAAACTGTTGAATTTGTCCTTCCGGATCGCCGGTTGATGAGACGTAGCCAAGTTTTAGGGTGGCTTCGTAGACTTTGTCGAGTTTTAAGAATTCGTTAGATTTTTTGGTCATTTTGCCAGTTAAAATAATCAGAAGGCCGGTAGCAAAGGGATCCAGAGTGCCGGTGTGTCCGACTTTGACTTTGTGGCCGAACTCATCGCGAAGTTTAGCGCGGATTTTGGCGACGACGCCAAAGCTAGAAATGCCGGCTGGCTTGTCGACTAAGATAACCTGATTTTCATTCATTGCAATATTATAACAGATGTGATATAATGGGGCAATGATAACAAAAGAGAATAAAGACAAGGCTATTGCCAAGGTTGCCCGTAACAAGGCTGACGTTGGTTCTCCTGAAGTACAAGTTTCAATTCTCACGGAGCGCATCAAAGAAGTAACTGAGCACGTGAAGAAGAACAAACATGACTTTATGGCCAAAAGAGGTTTAATGCAGATGGTAGGCAAGCGCAAAAGATTGCTTCGCTACCTTGAAGAGACCGATTTTGAGCTATACAAGAAAACGATTTCGAAACTTGGTTTAAGAAAATAAGCCTGAAAAAGGGAAGAACCCGCCTTAACTGGCGGGTTCTTCAGAGGAACTGAGTTCGGGGTGTTCGGCAAGGTAGGCCTTGCTGGACGCCCTTTTCTGGGCGCGGGTCTTCTTTGCTCTCGTCTTTTTAAGTGAGGGCATTTTAAGACCTCTACTTGCAACGAAGCTTTTGATGCTCGCGTTGCAACCTTCAAGGTCGCCTTTTTGGGCGGCCTTGATGTAGGTTTCTAGACCATCGGGGGAAGTGAAGTACAACTCCAGAATCTTTTTATACTTCTCTACGACCCCATCTTCGCCCTTCAACAGCTTCGAGGCGACGGCCGCCAATTCTTCTGCTGGGCGACCCCGCTTGTTGCTGGGAATGAGCGAGCAGATAGTCCTGCCATCCGCGGCTCGATGGACGAGGATTACGAAGAGTAGCTCGTCCATGTTTTCCGCCCTGATGGGGCGGAAGAGCTCGACGATCGGATCGTCGGTGTTGGATGGCACCGTGATGGTGCCGCCCTCAATGACGACTCGGGCCTCACCGATGTTCTCATCGATGCTTGTTGCTGCGACATAACACATTTTTCCTCCTTTTAAAGAACAATATACTATACTTAATTATATCATACATTGACGCTTATGTCAATACTGCTACTGTATTTTGGAAATATATGGTATAATAAAGACAGTAAATTAATATTTGGGAAGACGGCAGATGCTACGGCTGAAACTATAACCTTCCTTTCGGACACACTCAAGGCCGTTCGGCCAAGCTTATGGTCCTCAAGGAAGGTTATAGTTTCAGACGGAACACCTGAAGTTTTCCCAAGAAAGGGTAATTTTTATGGAAATTATTAATCCAAGTGGCAAGAAGACTGTGCGACTTTCTACAGAGTGGCTTGGTCGTGAGTTGACGTTAGAGGTGAATAGAGTAGGTTTTCGCTCGACTTCGTCGGTTTTGGTAACCTATGGTGACACCGTAGTATTAGGATCGGTGGTGGTGGGGACTAAGCCAGTGGTGCTAGATTATTTCCCATTGTCAATTGATTATGAGGAAAAATGGTATGCGGCGGGCAAGATTAGCGGTTCGCGTTTCATTAAGAGAGAGGGTAAGCCTGCAGATGAGGCAGTGCTAGTGGGGCGGTTGATTGACCGTCCAATTAGACCGTTATTTCCAAAGGGTTATCGTCAGGAGATCCAGGTGGTTTGTACGGTGCTTTCGATGGATCCGAATTTCCGCCCAGATTGTGTAGCGATGATTGCGGCTTCGTCGGCTTTAATGAACGCTGGATTGCCATTCGATGGACCGATAGCAGGGATTAGAATTGGTCGGATTGGTGGCGAATTTAAGGGATTTCTAAATCCTGAAGAGAGGGAAACGTCGCCATTAGATTTGGTGGTAGCTTGTAAAGATGGGAAGGTGGTGATGGTAGAAGCTGGCGCTAAAGAGGTGCCAGAAGATATGATCATCGAGGCGATGCACTGGGCAGTAAAAAATGTTCAGCCAGTGTTGGATTTACAGAAAGAGCTCTCTAAGCAGGTAGCGACACCAGAGCGTGAGTATGAATTAGTTTTACCAGATGAAGCAATCTTGAAGGAGGTGGAAGATTGGACTAATGGCAAGTTTGGCGCAAAGGTGCGTGGCAATGTGATGGAGCGAGCGCAGATTTTGGATGAGATAAAATATGCAATGCACGATGAGATGGCCCTAGAACATGGCGAAGGTGAAACAGATAACGAGAAGGTGGCATGGTACGATGAGAATTTGCGTGATGTTTATGATCAGGCATTTGAACTGGCATTATTTAAGGAAGTTAGAAGGGGAATTGTTGAAGAGGGTGTCAGGCCGGATGGACGTAAATTAAATGAAGTGAGGCCACTAAGCTCTCAGGTGGGGATCTTGCCACGCACGCATGGTTCTTCCCTATTTACGCGAGGCGTGACGCAGGCGATGAATATTGTGACACTCGCGCCTTTGTCTTATTCGCAAGAAGTGGATACGATGGAAGTGACCGATGGTAAGCGTCGCTACATGCATCATTATAATGCGCCGTCTTATACGGTGGGTGAGCCAGGCAGAATGGGTTCTCCGGGTAGGCGCGAGATTGGGCATGGTTATCTAGCTGAGCGTGCTTTGATTCCGGTACTACCTTCTGAAGAGGAATTTCCGTATGCGATTCGCTCAGTGACCGAGATTATGTCGCAAAATGGTTCTACGTCGATGGCAGCGACTTGTTCATCGTGTCTTGCTTTGATGGATGCGGGTGTGCCAATTAAGCGTCCGGTGTCAGGGGTTGCGATGGGGCTAATGGTGGACGTACCTAAGGGTCAGCCGATTGAAGTGTCTGATATAGATAAGGCGTATGTGTTGACTGATCTGATGGATGCAGAAGATTTTGCTGGTGATATGGACTTTAAAGTAACTGGTACTACTGAGGGTATTACTGCCCTTCAGATGGACATGAAGGTACATGGCTTGCCAGTGGAAATAATGGAAAAGGCTTTAAAACAGAGTCATGAAGGTAGAATGTTTATCTTAAAACATTTGACAGATGTTTTGCCGGAGCCAAGAGCAGAGATTTCTCAGTATGCACCACAAATTGAGAAGTTAATGATTAATCCAGATAAAATTGGCGCGGTGATTGGCAAGGGTGGTGAAATGATTAACAAGATTACTACCGAGACTGGCGCCGAGGTTGACATTGAAGATTCTGGATTAGTGACGATTTCGGGAAATGATCCGGAAAAGATTGCAAAAGCCTTGGAATGGGTGAAGTCTCTAACTGAGGAACCGGAAGTTGGTAAGATTTATAACGGGACAGTGGTTTCGATAAAGGATTTTGGGGCATTTGTGAATATTTTGCCTGGGATTGACGGAATGCTACATATTTCGCAGATTAGCGATAGGCGGTTAAAGTCGGTAGACGAGGTATTGCATGTGGGCGATAAAGTACGCGTGAGGCTAGTAGCAGAAGATCACGGTAAATTGTCGCTTTCGATGAAAGGTTTAGACTAATTTGGAAAAAATTCGAAATTTTTGCATCATTGCGCATATTGATCATGGGAAGTCCACGATTGCGGACCGGATGATGGAGCTTACCGGGACGGTAAGTAAGCGCGAGATGAAATCGCAACTTTTAGACTCGATGGAGCTGGAGCGTGAAAAGGGGATTACAATTAAACTTGCGCCGGTAACGATGGGGTGGAAGGGCTACAATTTGAATCTGATTGACACGCCAGGACATGTGGATTTTTCGTATGAAGTTTCACGGTCGTTGCAAGCAGTGGAGACGGCAGTATTGGTGGTTGACGCGACGCAAGGGATTCAAGCGCAGACACTCGCGAATGTGTATTTAGCGCTTGAGCAAGATCTAAAAATTATTCCGGTAATCAATAAAGTGGATTTGCCGGCGGCAGATGTAGAAAAGACAGCGGCACAAATCATTAATTTGCTCGGATGTGATCGTGAAGAAATCATTGAGGCTTCTGGCAAAACTGGACTGGGAGTGGATAAGATTTTGGATGCAGTGATTGAGGTGGGGCCAAAGCCAAGCTTGTTGAGGGGGCTTTCGGAGGTTACGACCGAGAATGAGGGCGCGAGGCCCGTGACGACGGGCCCGAGCGACCCGTCCCCCGAGACAACGCTTGGTTTGGCCCCTACAAAAGCGCTGATCTTTGATTCGTATTTTGATGATTATCGGGGAGTGGTTTTGTATGTGCGGATTTTTGAGGGGGAAATTGAAAAAAATGCGGAGATTTTGATGATGGCGGCGGGGACGAAAGGTTTGGCCTTGGAAGTAGGAGTGCTGACGCCTAAAATGAGTCCGAGAGACGAGCTATCAATAGGCGAAATTGGTTATATTGTAACGAATTTAAAAACCACAAGGGAAGCAAAAGTTGGCGATACTGTGACTTTGGTAAAAGGTTTGACATCGAGTGAGGCAAACGGTAAAAAAATTTATAGAAATGCAAATGGAGAAGAAATTGTTCCGTTGCCTGGGTACAAGAATGTATTGCCATTTGTGTATGCTGGGTTTTTCCCTGTTTCAAATGATCAATATAAGGATTTGAAAGAGGCAGTTGAAAAGCTAAGTTTGTCGGATTCGGCGCTAAGATTTGAACCAGAAAATTCGCCGGTTCTTGGTTTTGGGCTGAGGATTGGTTTTTTGGGGCTACTTCATATGGATATTATCAAAGAGAGGCTAGAGCGCGAATTTGGGTTAGACTTAATCGTGACAAATCCTTCGACGAATTACGAAGTGGTGATGAATAATGGAGAAATAATCGAAATCAAGTCGGCGGCGGAGTTGCCGGATGCAAGTGAGATTTTGGAGATACGAGAACCGTGGGTGAAGGGTGAGATTATTTTGCCGAAAGAAATGATCGGCAATGTACTGAATTTAATTAATGAAAAACGCGGGCATCAGACAAATCTGAGTTATATCGAAGATCGTGCGGTGATTGATTTTGAGGCACCGATGGCAAATCTTTTGACAGATTTTTATGATCAGCTAAAGTCGGTGACGAGCGGGTATGCGTCGTTTAATTATGAGTTAAATGGTTACAGAGCAGAAGATTTAGTACGGATAGATTTTTTGGTGGGCGGACATAAGATTGACGCGCTGTCCGTGGTGGCACATAGAAGTGAGGCGGAGGCAATTGGTAGGGAAATAACAAAAAAATTGAAAGAAGTAATTCCCCGCCAAAATTATGAAGTGGCGCTTCAGGCGGCAATTGGTGCGAGAATCATTGCGCGGGAGACAATTGGCGCATATCGTAAAGACGTAACGGTAAAGATTCACACTGGTGATAGAGATCGAAAAGCCAAATTATTGGAAAAACAGAAACGCGGCAAAGCGCGGATGAAAAGATTTGGTAAAATCGACATCCCTTCGGAAGCATTTACAGTAATGTTGAAGCGAGATTAGACAGCATTTAACTGACTGCATTATGCTATAATCGTTATATGAAAAGATTTTTGGTAGTTTTCTTGATTATAACAATTAGCTTTGCTAGTGTGCCAGTGTTGGCAATTTCTGAGGGCCAAGAAGGCATTATCCAAAAACAATGCAAAGCAATAAAAGTTAATTTAAGAGCAGTGCAGCGTGAAGACGCTAAAGTAAGAATACGTTTAGGAGCTTATTACGATACAGTTTTGACTAAATACATCATGCCGTTAAACGTTAAATTGGTAGAAAACAATTTATCAAATGCAAAGTTTATCGATAACCAAAATGAATTTGCAGACACTAAGACGGTGTTTGTAAAAGATTTTACCAAATATCAGCAGATGCTTGAAGAATTAGTTGCAGTAGATTGTGAAGCAGAACCGGAGAAGTTTTATGATGAGCTAGTGGATGTGCGCCAAAGACGTAAAACGATGGAACAAGATGTTTTGAAAATGAGAAGGTTAATTTCGGAACACATAAAGTTGGTAGAAGATTTGAAGGGGAAACTGTGATGGAAGAACAAAAGGCCAGACGAAGATTTAGCTTAAATATGACAAAGGGCGGAAAGAACTTGGTGATTTTGGGTGTGGTATCAATACTGGTGGCAATTGCTACGACTGGAGTATCACTTTTGATTTATCATAATTCAGGCGACATTTATTTAGATAGATCACGTCCAGGATATTTGCCAGACGAGAGCGAAGTGGTTGAGGATGATGTAGATGATGATTATGATTTTTCGAAGGTTGATAAATTAGACATTAAAGTTGTAGAGGATTACATAGATAACCTTGATATAGAATTGAGGGCAATTGATGAGGTTAAGGATCCTTTTGGTGCTGAAGTGCTGTCGGATAAAGGTTTGGGGATTGTGGAAAAATCGGAATAGTTTTAGGTTTTTAGTTTAATAATACTTGTATATTTAAAGCGCTTGTGTTAACATAAAAGTACAGATAAAAGTCATACATTAAAAATGGGAGTGAAGACAAAAGGATTATTTTTAGCATTGGTTTGCATCTTCGGTTTTGGGGCTGGAGTTTGTTTTTCCACCCCCGCCTCCGCCTATACTGTATCTATGGCGTCTAATAGCCTTTATGGCACTGCATCAGTGGACATATTGCCTAGTATAGATGGTGGCACTGTAACCAAGATTATTGAAGATATTCTTAACGTATCCACTACCTGCAGGGCTGGTTATAACTTTACTCTTTCTACTTCAGTAAACAATAATAATCTTTATCTTAATGGCGATAGCTCTAATAACACTGCTGGAACATACTTTACTCCAGCTTCTGGCAATACTGCACTAAATAGCTCACCTAACACTTGGGGTTATTATTTACCTAGTAATAATGAAGCTCCTACATCTACTTCTACCTTCCTACCAGTACCTGCTGCTAATGCTACAGCTGCTACCATTAGAACTACTAATCAGACTGCTAGTGCTACTGATATTAATGAATATTTATCCATATACTATGGTGTATCCTCACCAGGTAGCATGACTCCTGGTACTTACAAAATGATTAAAGACGGCAGTAACAATGATGGTACATTAGTCTACTATGTTACAATGAGTGAAACCTGCCAAACATACAATGTAGCCTTTAATGCTAATGGTGGTTCTGGCACAATGAATACACAAGAAATCAATAAAGACGAAGCCACTAAACTCACTGCTAACTCATTTACAGCTCCAGCTAAAGGTCAATCCTATCAAAATGCTAATGGTACCACAATTAATGCAGATCCAGACAAGTTCTGGGTCTTTTGGGGCTGGAATACAGCAGCTAATGGTACTGGTGCTTGGTATAAGAACAGAGAATCAGTAACTAATCTTACTTCTGCTAATAACACCATTACACTATACGCCCAATGGAAACAAGCTACATTAGGTGATATGACTACCGCAACTACTGGTACTAAGACTATTACTAACGACACAATGCAGGATATGAATGGTGCGATATGCTGGAATTCAGACATCACTACTAAAGCAGCCTTGCAAGCTGCGAATAAGACTGGTGCAATTACACTTACCGATAATCGTGATGGTACTACTAGATCTTATGATGTGTCTAAGCTTGCTGATGGTAACTGTTGGATGACTACCAACCTAGCTCTTGGTGCTACATCTGCAGTAACGCTTACTTCAGATGATACGGATCTTGCTGATAACACCACCTTCAATCTTCCGGCTGGTAATACTACGTCCAATACTACAAACACTGCTGCAAATATTCGTTTAACTAACAATAGCGGCACTGATGCTAATGGGGTTTACTATTCTTGGGCTGCTGCGGTGGCTAGTACTGCATCTAGGAGCGATATTCCTAAAACTTCTATCTGCCCGAAGAACTGGGATCTACCTACTAATGATCAGTTCTCTGCTCTTTCTACGGCTTCGGCTTATTCTTCTACTAATCCTACAACCGATCTTCCTAGCCAATTTAAGGTAGATGGTGGCTTTACGAATGGCGCTACATTCTACCAGACTAGTTATGGTTATTATTGGTCTGCTACGTCTAATAGCGTTTCATCTGCTTTTGGAGCTAGGATCAATGCTTCTACATTCTCACGAAGTAGTAATACTGGCACAACTTCCGGTGGTAATAAATATTACAGGAAGAATATTCGCTGTGTGGCCAATATGGATGCAGCCTCATACACAATCACTTTTGTCAATACCGCTACTTCTGCTACGCAAACTAAGAATATCGTCCAAGGCCAGTCTGGCACGGTAGCCCCATCTACTAATTGGACTAGGACTGGCTACAAACTCAAAGGTTGGGATACGGTCACGAATGATGGCTCTACCGGCACCGTAGTCTATACTAACGGCCAGTCTATTACGCCTACTGGTGACATGACAGTATATACTGTATGGACGCCATCATATAAGATTACTTATGATATTAATACTACAGATACTAATGCAGAAGGTGCTATGGCGCAAACTCACACTAACGTAGGCGCAGGAGACGAGACAACACTATATGCTTCTAACTTTAGTCGTACAGGATATGGCTTTGCAGGTTGGTCATTTGATCCAAATGCTCAGCCTGGTGGAAGTTCTACTATCTATGGCCCAATGGAAACCATTACTGCTCCAGCCTTTACGGGTACTCCTAGCTCTACTGCTTCTATGGCTTTATACGCTGTATGGGTACAGTCTGCTGGTAATATCCAAGGCTGGACTGGATGTAGTAGTATGAGTATTGGTGATGTCACAGCACTTTCTGACCAGCGCGATACAAATACTTATGCCGTCGCTAAACTCGCTGATGGCCAGTGCTGGATGATTGAGAACCTAAGGCTAGATACATCTGGTTCTACTGACGAAACTAAATCGCAAGGCTTTGGTGGCGTCTTCACTGGTCTCGCTGACGCCGAACCAGCTTGGGCTGATAACTCTACCACTGCTAATAGTCTATATAGCACAGACGGTTCTACTGCCAATACTATTTCTGGCAGTAATCAAGGCTACAGATTCCCACGCTACAATAATATCAATACCAGCACCAGAGCCTCTAGTCCTACTTCTGGCACCAATGTAAACATATATTCCTATGGCAATTACTATACTTGGTCTGCTGCAATGGCTAATACTGAAAGCCTCACTAGTTACTCCGCTTCTGAGGCTGCTAATACCTCACTTTGTCCTACTGGTTGGCGTCTTCCTACTGGTGGCAATAAAGCTAGAATAGAAGCCGATGATAATAATGAATTCTGGAATTTAATTGTAGACGAACTAAATGGTGGCACTAACCCAGCTAACTATAGTAGTTCTACTACACCATATTACAATGGTTCAGCTGAAGCTGGCCCAGTAGATAAACTGATTAGAAGCTATCCTAATAACTTCCTCTATTCCGGCTACGTCGGCAGTGGCTCGGTGTACAATCGTGGTAGCTACGGCTACTACTGGTCTTCATCAGCGAACGGCTCCTACAACGCCTACAGTCTGTACTTCAACAGCACGGGCGTCGGCCCGGGCACGAACTACAACGGTAAGTACAACGGCCTCTCGGTGCGTTGTATCGCCGAGCCAACCGCATACAAGGTAGCCTTTAATGCGAATGGCGGTACTGGCACAATGACTACACAAGAAATTGAAAAGAACGAAGCCACTAAACTCACCGCTAATTCATTTACTGCTCCAGCAATGGGCCAATCCTATCAGAATGCAAGTGGTACTACAATTACGGCTACAGCTAATAAGTTCTGGACCTTCTGGGGTTGGAATACGGCAGCGGATGGTTCTGGCGATTGGTATAAGAACAAGGAATCAGTAACTAATCTAGCTAATCCAAAGGAAACCATTACACTCTATGCTCAATGGAAACAAGCTACACTAAGTGATCTTACTGCAGCTACAGCTGGAGCTAATAAAACCATTGATCATGATACAATGCAAGATATGTCTGCCGAGACTTGTTGGAACTCTGCAAAGTTTACGGCAATTGGTACAGCTTATGGACAAGCCACACTTAAAGATACTCGTGATGGCAACACCAGAACCTATACTGTAGCTAAACTTCCTGATGGTTTATGTTGGATGACACAAAACCTTAATCTTGGTACTAATACTGATATTACACTAACTTCTGATGATACAGATCTAGCTGAGGGCACTACATTTACTCTACCGGCTTCTAATGCGACGGATTTCTCTACTACAGGTAATCAGACCAACTACAATAAGGCCACCGTCTACAATGATGTAACAGTACCAGATTACACAGTTAATTCTACTGTTTATTCTGGCAAGGTGACTGGCTATTATTCATATGCTGCCGCTACGGCGGATACGGCTACTTACAGTAAATCTTCTGCCACAGAGGTTACTACTTCAATTTGCCCGAAGAACTGGGATCTACCTACTAATACACAATATTATAACTTAAGAACTACAGGTAGTATTGCTAATTATAATAATACTAACGCTAGCTATGTTGGCAAGAACGCTGGTAATGAGCCATACTTCTTTATTTATGGTGGCTATCGTAAGGCTGCGGGAGCTACTGTAAACACAACTAACTTCAAAAATCCTACTTCTTATGGCTATCTATGGTTGGCGAATAATAGTAGTGCTTCTAGTGGTCGTGGTACTTATGCATATTCTAGTGGGCTATATAGTAGCGCAATGGGGAATACTTTTAATAAATACTATGGTTTAGGTATTAGGTGTGTAGCAGACGCAGGAACTGTCAGTATTTCTTATCATTCTAATAATACTGCCAGTGCTACCTCTACACGAGATGTGAGTATTGGTCCTGGTAAACTGGCTGCTTCTAATTTGTTTACAGCAGAGTCTAATAAACAATTTAGGGAATGGAATACAGCGGCAGATGGCACTGGTACGAGCTATGCGGCAGCAACAAGCGTATCGTCGTTGGGGTTATATCCAGGACAAAGCTTAGACCTATATGCGATTTGGGATGATGTTTATTATATAGCCTTTAATGCTAATGGTGGCTCTGGTACGATGACTAATCAGACTGTGGTAAGAGATGCTGCTACTGCTATTAAAACTAATACCTTTACTTATACTGGTTATATCTTTAAGGGTTGGAATACTAAGGCTAATGGTACTGGTACATTTTATACTGATGGACAGAAAGTAACCAATCTTACAGCTACTGGCAACACCATTACTCTTTATGCGGTTTGGGTAGATGGGGCATATTTGGACACAGGATCAACTGTAAACCAAAAACTCAAGCGTCTAGCTGGCAATAGCTCAGCTACATATTCTACCCAGGATACTGCTATCACTGCTATCGCTCGTGCTAATAGTTTGCCAAATAATTTTACTGCCTCTACTGACAATACCATCTCACATAGTTCTTCGCCACATCCAATCTATGCTTGGTATGACTCAACCAATACTACTATCTACTATTACTCTGAAGCTACCAATATTTTCATGAACAATACTTCTAGTAATTTCTTCTACAATATGCGCGCCCTATCTAACCTGTCTACCATTTCTACTTGGGATACGTCTAAAGTGACAAGTATGTCTAGCATGTTCTCCTCTGCCGGCCACAGCGCCACCACCTTCACTCTAGACCTCTCTTCCTGGAACACCTCCAGTGTGACAGATATGTCTTTCATGTTCTCCTCTGCCGGCCACAGCGCCACCACTTGGTCTATTGGCAACCTTTCCTCCTGGAACACTTCTAGTGTGACAGCTATGAATAGGATGTTCCAACATGCCGGCTACAGCGCCACCACCTTCACTCTAGACCTCTCTTCCTGGAACACTTCCAGTGTGACAAATATGGGTTATATGTTCTGGAATGCTGGCTATAACGCTTCCTCCTTCACTCTAGACCTCTCTTCCTGGAACACTTCTAGTGTGACAAGTATGTCTACCATGTTCTTTGGTGCCGGCTACAGCGCCACCACCTTCACTCTAGAC
>CAYYYH010000005.1:0-38411 GCA_964476395.1 uncultured Candidatus Saccharibacteria bacterium
CCGGTGTACGCGGTTTTGCAGACCGCTGCGTAACCACTCCGCCAAAGCGCCACCTGAAGATATTATATCACATTTGCAATAGGACTACGCCGATTACCACTAAAACGGTGGCTGCAAGATGAATTAATATACTTCTTCTATTAAGTTTTTCGCGTCCGAATTTTGGCCAGATGAGTGTGAGCAGTAGCCCCATGAAAAATATAACGATTGGCTCGGCGGAGTCTGAGGCGGCTGAGGCTAAGGCGACGGTGGGTGCGAATACTAATGCGCCGCGGTAGGAAAAATCTTTAATTAGGCTTATCAAAAAGTTTGATACCATTGGACGTAAAGCTTTGCCTTTGCTGGTTTTGATAACATCTTTGAAGCGCTGGTGCCATTTTGGCTTTGCCCAAATAATGATGATATTTGAGACACCTTTGCCAAGAAGAAAGAAGGCGAGGCTTTCTACGAAATTTGCGCTTCCGGCGTTGGCTTTAACAAATATTAGATTGCCTATAACCGAAATACACACATAGATAAAGGCATAAATGACGGCTTTTAGTTTGGTTTGGCGTGATCTTTTGCGGGAGGTTATGACAATTAATAGTGGTGCTGCTAGGATAAAGAAAAATGCGATGAGTTGCATTGGCGAAAATGCTTCGCCGAGAAAACACCAACCTATGATAAGGTATAGTACTGGTGCGAGTTGGATAAAGATGCCGAGATTAGTAGAATCGTCAATTTCGAGGGCTTTGAGGTATGGTATGCCGGCGACTGCGCTAAAAACGCCTGAAAGTAGTAGAAATCCAGCAGTGCTATAATTTGTAATACCTAGACTTGGGATAAGGATGCTTAAGGCACCAATTCCCGTAATGGCATCTGCGAAACCATAAAACATTTTTTGTGAGACGGCTGATCTTTTTTTGAAATAGACATCTGAGACGTAATTATCAATAAAGATGCGAAAGACGTCAAACAGCACCGCGATTATTACGAGTAAGATCCAATTCATGCAAGTACCCCGTATACTAGGTAACTATAATAAATAGTGAAGATGACGAGCATAAGTGCACCTTCGGTACGGGTAATTTTTTTACTAGTGGTGGTAACGATCCAGAGGATAATTGCGGACCCAATTAGCATGACGATATCTATTATTTCGAAGTTTTCTGGCGTAATGGTGCCAAAAATGGCAACTGGTAATCCCAAGACGATACAAATGTTGAAGATGTTACTACCGACGATGTTGCCAACAAGGAGATCGTGTTCGCCGCGGCGGGCGGCGGTGATAGTGGTGACGAGTTCTGGTAATGAAGTACCTAGTGCAATGATTGTAAGAGAAATTATTCGTTCAGAAATACCAATAGAAGAAGCAACGAATGAGGCGGAGTTTACGACGAGCTGGCTACCTGCCACCACGCCGACGAGACCAATCAGAATCATGAGGAAAGATTTGCTGAGTTTGTGTTTAGGCTTTTCAACTTCTTTTTTAACTTTACGATTTTTACGGGTAGTTTGAACAATGTAATAGATGAAAATTGCAAAGAAGAGAATACAGACGATGGCATCGCTGCGTGAAAAGTCATTACTGGTTGCGCCAGTGATGTTGATATCTAAAAATAATACAACGAGGGCAGTTGAAATGAGTAAGAGTAGTGGCAGTTCTTTGCTGACGGTACTTTTTTTGATGCGGATTGGTTTAATAATTGCAGCAATGCCAATCAATAATAGTATATTGATGATGTTGCTACCCATAACGTTGCCGAGTAGCATGTCGGTATTGTTGGTTGCGAGAGCAGAAATTGAAACAGCTAATTCTGGAGCACCAGTGCCAATTGCAACAATGGTGAGACCGATGAGTTGTTTTGAGACTTTGAAATGTGAGGCTATGGACGAGGCGCCAGAAACAAGCCAATCTGCGCCTTTAATGAGAAAAACAAAGCCAAGTATTAGGATTAGGATCTGAAAAATGATTTCCATACTTATGCTTATTTTATCATATATTATTTGATTCTGGAGCACAAAAATGGTGCAGAACGCAAGAGACTCTAACTCTCGCAATGAAGTCCGAGAGTTAGCCAGCTGGATCAATTATTCTGGAGCACAAAAATGGTGCGAATGAAGAGACTCTAACTCTCGACCTCTTCCTTGGCAAGGAAGCGCTCTAAACAACTGAGCTACATTCGCACGTAACCTTATTATACCATACTATTATTATTTTTGCAGAAAATAAAATATGGTATAATGGTTATATAAATTATAAAAGGAGAACAAAATGCCTACTTGGGGAATTGTATTAATTGTGGTCGTGGTGATAATCGTGGCGATTATCGGATGGATTGCAGGTATTTATAATGGTTTGGTAAAGCTCGATGAGCGCGTAAACGAGGCTTGGTCCGACATTACGGTTCAGCTTAAATACCGTGCAGATTTAATCCCAAACGTGCTTGAGACCGTAAAGGGTTATGCAAAACACGAAAAAGAAACTTTCCAGATGGTAACCGAAGCTCGTACAGCAGCGATGGGGGCAAAAACCGTGAAGCAAGCGGCTGAAGCTGAAGAAGCGATGCAAAGTGCCTTAGGCAAGATTTTTGCGATTGCCGAGGCTTATCCGGAACTTAAAGCTAATGAGAATTTTAAACAACTTCAAACTCAACTTCAAGATGTTGAAGATAAGATTCAGGCTTCTCGTAGGTTTTATAATGCAGGTGCTAAGGATCTTAATACAAAGATTAAGACTTTCCCGACTAATTTTGTAAATAATTTTATCGGCCACTTTAAGAAGCGTGACTATTTTGAAGTATCTGAGGCCGAGCAGGCTAAGATTGAAAAAGCTCCAGAAGTAAAGTTCTAAAATGTATAAACAGATCGCTGAAAACAAGCGTAAGACAGTGTACCTCATCATCGCTTTTGTGGCGATGATAGGTGCTGTTGCTGCGCTTTTCGCTTGGGCATATGGCGATTGGAAAATTGCGGGCTGGACTTTGGTAGTTGCTATTATCTATGCGTTGATTCAGTATTATTGTTCTAATTCTATAGCAGTAGCAATGACAGGCGCGAGAGAAATAACCAAAAAGGATAATCCACGTTTTTATAATGTAGTAGAAAATTTGAGTATTACTACTGGTTTGCCAATGCCGAAGGTTTATATTATTGATGATCAAGCGCCGAATGCTTTTGCTTCGGGACGCGATCCTCAACATGCGATCGTAGCGGCTACTACCGGTCTAATCGACATAATGGACACAAAAGAGCTTACTGCTGTAATGGCGCACGAAATGTCACACGTAAAGAATTATGATATTAGAGTTTCGATGATTGTTTTTGGGCTTACCTGCGTAATTGGCTTAATTTCAGATTTGGCATTCAGAATGATGTTTTATGGAAATAGACGACGGGATAATGAAGGCAGCCCGATGGGTTATATACTTGTGATTATAGCTGCAGTTTTGTCGCCGATTTTGGCGAGTCTTGCACAAATGGCTGTTTCGCGCCAGCGCGAGTATCTTGCTGATGCTTCAGCGGTAAATATTACTAGATATCCCGAAGGCATGATTTCCGCTCTCAAAAAGTTGCAATCTCATTCGCAACCGATGAAGAGTCAGAATATCGCTACTGAGGCAATGTATATAAATAATCCACTTAAAAAAGGATTTTTTAGCAATTTATTTAGCTCGCATCCGCCGATCGAGAAGCGTATTGAAAGACTCGAACATGGCAAAAAAACCTTCTGAAAAAAGACACAAGTCTTTTAGGCGCTCGTATCGTGGAGATTATGAGCGTGATCTTGAGGTACCTAGTCTAATGCAGCACATCTTTGAGACATTTAAGTTTTTGTTTAAAAATTGGAAATTATTTATACCACTTTTAGTTTTGATGGTGGTGCTAGATATTCTTTTAATAGGTATCGCAAACGAAGAGAGTTATTCGCAATTTCGTGAGATTTTGAGTCAAAACGGTGACAATCAGATGGGCAATTTTGCAAAGGCGGGAGTTTTATTGTTTTCAGCCGTTACAACTGGCGGATTTGCGGGGCAAGTGAGTGATTCGGCAATTACGATTGGAGCAGTATTATTCTTAGTGACGTGGCTTACGACGATTTTTATTGTGCGACATAAAATGGCAGGACATAAAATAAAACTACGCGACGGGCTTTATAATGCGATGACGCCACTTGTGTCTACTTTTGCAGTAGCTCTAGTGGTGGTTTTGGAATGTATACCGATTCTTTTTTTGATAATATTGGACTCTGTTACTGTAAAAACTGGGTTCCTCTCGATGCCTTTTTATGCTTTATTGTTTTTTGGGTTTGCATTACTGATGCTCTTAATATCTGGATATTTGTTAGCGTCTTCTTTGATGGCTTTAGTAGCGGTGTCTGCGCCGGGGCTTTATCCGGTAGATGCGCTTAGGACGGCTTCGGATTTGATGGCTGGAAGGCGAATGAAATTTATAATTAGATTAATCGCTTTATTGTTAACAGTAATAATTATATGGGTAGTTGTAATGGTGCCTTTAATTATGTTTGACCTTGCTTTGAAAAACTATGAATGGGCGGCGAATATTCCATTCATGACAATTTGTTTTACTGTAATAGTTTTCTTTACAGAAATATATGCTGCTATTTATTTGTATTTGTATTACAGATGGATACTTGATTATGATAGAATAGAATCATGAAAAAGGCTGATGCGAAAGAGAGAATTAAAAAACTACGTGAACTGATAAACGATTATCGGTATCACTATCATGTTTTAGATGAGTCGATTATGAGTGAAGCGGCAGCTGATTCATTGAAGCATGAATTGTCACAACTTGAAACAGAATATCCAGATTTAATTACGCCAGATTCGCCGACACAGCGTGTGGCTGGGCGCGCTTTAGAAAAATTTGAAAAGGTGCGACATGAAAAACGAATGATTAGTCTTGCGGATGTTTTTTCACGGGAGGAAGTGGAAGATTGGATTAATCGAGACGAGAAATTGATTCCGGGTGGCAAAGTTGAAGAATTCTTTACGGATATAAAAATGGATGGTTTGGCATGCTCGTTGAAATACAAGAATGGCGTGTTTTATCAAGCAGTGACGCGTGGAGACGGACTGGTTGGCGAAGATGTGACTTTAAACGTGAAAACAATTGAAAACATACCACTAAGAATTGATGCTGATGAAGTGGAAGTACGGGGCGAGATCGTGATTTTTAAGAAGGATTTTGAAAAGTTAAAAGATAAATTTGCGAATCCGCGAAACCTAGCGGCGGGATCGATTCGGCAGCTTGATCCAAAAGTGGCGGCGAGTCGGCCTCTCAAATTTATTGCCTATGATTTAGTCACGCCGGATTCTAAGACGTGGCACGAGGCATATGAAACTTTGCGGGCTTTAGGTTTTCAGACTTCAAATGAGGACAAAGTTTTTAAAGCAAACGAGAAAGATATATTATTTAAATACATTAATGATTTGGATGAATATCGTAAAACTTTGCCATTTAATACGGATGGGATGGTGATTAAAATTAACGATCGTAAAACATATGATTCACTTGGGATTGTAGGTAAAACTCCGCGTGGAGCAGTAGCTTATAAATTCCCGGCGGAAGAGTCTACGACGGTGGTACGTGATATTGTGATTTCGATTGGGCGTACTGGTGCGGCGACGCCAGTGGCGATTTTGGATCCGGTGTCGGTGGCGGGCACAACAGTACGACATGCATCGCTACATAATGCAGATGAAATTGCACGGCTAGATGTTAGGATTGGCGATACGGTAATTATTTATAAAGCGGGCGATATAATTCCGCAAGTGAAGGAAGTTTTGACGAGTTTGCGTCCAGAGGGAACGCGGTCGTTTGATTATCAAGAAGCTTTGAAGAGGCAGTATCCAGATTTGGAATTTGAGCGTCCAGATGGGGAAGTAGTATATCGCGTGAAGGGTGAGTCGAGCGATTTTATTTTGAAACGAGCAATTGAATATTATGCCTCGAAACCGGCTTTAAATATTGAGGGCTTGGGTGAAAAAAATGTGGTGGCCTTAGTGGATGCGGGGCTAGTAAAATCGATTGCGGATTTATATAGATTAAAAGAAGTAGAAGTAGCGCGATTAGAAAGATTTGGCGAACTTTCGGCACATAATTTAATCGTTGCAATTGACAAGTCAAAAACGCCGACACTTGCGAAATTTATCACTGCGCTTGGAATTCGGCATGTGGGCGCCCAGACGGCGACGAGTCTTGCGCGTGAGTTTAAGGATTTGAGCAATTTAATAGATGCTAGTGAAGATGATTTATTGAAAATTACAGATATTGGCGTAGTGGTGGCCGAATCGATTTTGGCATGGTTTTCTGATGAGGATAATTTGAAACTATTAGCCGATTTGAAAGAATTAGGAGTATCGCCACTTGCGGAAAAAACTAGCGGACTACCTTTGGTAGGCAAATCATATATCGTGACTGGCACTTTAGCTTCAATGGGCCGTGAAGAAGCGGAAGATAAATTACGTGCGTTAGGCGCGACAGTAACTTCCTCGGTTACTAAGACCACGACGGCTTTGATTGTGGGTGAAAAACCAGGGAAATCTAAGCTTGAAAAGGCTGAAAAACTAGGTATTGTAACGATAAATGAAGAAGATTTTTTGAGATTGATAAAATAGTCTATTAGATTATTACCATTCTTGTGCGAATATCTTGATTTTGTGCATACGAAAAGCGATGTTTTCTGTATTGAAATAGATCCATAATACATCAAAACCTTTAAAACTATTTTGATATATATTACTATTTTCAATACCGATTATATTATCTTTTTCATCATAGGCTATAACTTTTATCGTAACATCTTTTGGCAACGAACCGTCTTTTGAAGTTCCTTCGACTTCGATCCCTATTTCAATCTCGCCGGAATCAGAAATATTCATGACATTGCTTTTAGCCACCTTGAGCCCGAGCGAATTAAAAGAATTGTCAACAATCTCGATGTTATTATTTAAAGATTGTGCTATTGCATCATTTTCCATTATGTATCTCCTTTTTATAATTCTACAATAAGTCGGCTATTGCTTTAATAGAGCGCCATTTACATACAGTTTATAACCATTTGTATGGATATTGCTGTTAGTTGCATTTGCATTGGTGAGGGATTTTACATATGTATCGCCGGTTAAAGTGATGGTGCTGGAACTATCCAATATTAGAGATACTTCGCCGGTGTTTTCGCCATTAATTGTGCCTTTAAACGAGGAGCCGTTCGTGAGATTCATGGTTAAAGAAGAGATGGAATCTACGACGATGTTGCCGGTAGCGGATTGGTTGATGAGATTTAGTGTAACTGTACCACCGTTGCTGCCAGAATTACCCCACGAGTCTTTTTGGATGCGGAGGAAGTTGCCGGTTGTGTCGTTATTTATGATTGTGTTATTTTCTAGGTTGATAGTGGCTGTGGTGTTGGTTACATAAAAACTATCGCCTTTATTTGTAGTGATGGTGGAGCCTTTGGCTGTAAATACTGCTTCGCCTGAAGCTGCGTCGCCAGACATTGATTGGTATAAGAATATGTTCTTATATGTCGTGGATTGGCCATTTAGTTCGTTATTCGTGTCGGTGAGCGTGACGTTTTCGAGCGTAATACTGTTTTTACCTTCAATAATTGCACCTTCCGAAGCCGTTGCCGTGAGGGTGGCGTTCTTGACGGTGATGTCGGCTGTAGAGTAGATAGCTGGCGAACCTTTGCCAGTAGTTTTATAAGTACCTTTATTTACCGTAACTGTTCCTCCGCCGCGATCTGAACGAATCGCTGCACTAGAAGTTCCTGCCGTAGTAATGGTGAGGTTTTCGGCATTCATGGTCCCACCGCCAGTAGTCATAATGCCGCCAGAATTATCTTTATTAGTAGTGATGGTTGAATCGGAGATGTTGACTGTAGTGCCGTCTGAAGATGAATTATTGGTGGTGGCGGAACCGCCGTATGAAAATACACCATTGGCACCGGTAGCGTTGGTTGTAATGTTCGCGTTTTTAATCGTGAGACTCGCGCCGTTTTTAGCGATAATTGCGGAGTTAGTGCCATAAAAACTCGTGTTGTCGCCACCGTCTGAATCGCCGGTTTTTGTCACATTGATATTAGACAAAGTAGCCGTAATATCTCCGGAAACGGAAATTGCGTTTTCGTCGGTATTGGTTGACGTGAAATCACCGCTTTCGATAGTTTCGTCTGTTGTGATTTCTTTTATTGCGGAGTATGTTGCCGATGAATTATTATTATTGTTGTTCATTGTCGATGTGTTGTTATTCGTGACGTAATTAGTATTTACCGTGTCAATAATTAAAAACCAAAGTATTCCAAGAGTTGCAACTAATGTCACGATTATGATTACATAAGATAACTTTTTATTATCTTTCATCATGACTTCCTTCCTGGTCTTCAGTTGCTACTATTGTCGTTACTGTTTGAGCTGCTGTCGCTTGGCATTTCTGGTGGGGTACCGCCCTGATCAGAGTTGTTACCGCTTGGCATTTCTGGTGGGGTACCGCCAGGCATTTGTTGAGATGATGAACCACTAGTATTACTGCTAGTCCCCAAAGTCTTTGTGTAAACAAAGAATGCCGCAGTTGAAATCACTGCGCCAATTAGTACTCCGATTACAAAAAGAATTATCTTTTCTTTTGTCGAATCTTTTTTATCGTTTTTAATATCATTTTCCATATATTTCTCCGTTATTAGTTGTTTATGTCATAATTATACAATTCTTTTCTTGTTTTAAGCTTAAAAAGAGTTCGATGGCTTAAGTAATGTGGCGATCTCGGCGGGAGGGAGGAACCTCGCTTCGCTCGGTGCGAACCCGCTACGCGGGTTCCGATTTCCTGTCGGAAATCGCCCAATGAATCAAAAAAAGACCTAAAGGTCTTTTTGATTCATTGGTGATCTCGGCGGGAGTCGAACCCGCGTTGTCGGGATGAAAACCCGATGTACTAACCGTTATACTACGAGACCAAATTGTAAATGTTTACGACTCCCGGCGGGAGTTAGCCTTCGCTTCGCTACGGCTATTCGCTTCGCGAGCGAACCCGCGTTGTCGGGATGAAAACCCGATGTACTAACCGTTATACTACGAGACCAAATTGTAAATGTTTACGACTCCCGGCGGGAGTTAGCCTTCGCTTCGCTACGGCTATTCGCTTCGCGAGCGAACCCGCGTTGTCGGGATGAAAACCCGATGTGTCTGCCCGTTATACTACGAGACTGCGGAACTATTATAGCAAAAAATGCTAGAAATTGCAAACGTAGTGGTATTCTATGTGGTAATTGGTTTTGCCATAAGGTTCTTCGGGGAAGAATTTGATCGTGGTTTTTTCTTCGTCGCAATATTCTTTAATATATTCACCGGTGGAGGCGTTTTCTTCTTTATTATGAAGAATAAGTTGGCGTAGCGTGATATAGGTTAGGCCAGTATCCTTATACTTTTCTAAAGTAGATTTATAATCGCCCGAAAAATTGGCAGAATCGTTGAGGCCATCATATAGATAGTTCTCGTAATAATTTGAGGAAAGATTACTAATTTTTGATTTGACGAGGTTTTCTGGTTTAAAAAGAAATGAGATTAGCACTGCAATTACGATGACAATCATCGAAACAAGAATAATAGTTATAATTATTTTTTGATACAATAATGAGTCTTGAGATTTTTTACTTTTCTTGCTAACCATAACCATATATTACCACATTTTGAGCGACATGTGTTAAGATATAATGTATGAAAAGATATTTTAAACGTACAAAGATTTTAGCGACGATTGGTCCGTCGACGAATTCGGCCGAGATGGTGGAAAAAGTAATTATGGCTGGAGCTAATGGATGTAGACTAAATTGCTCACATGGTTCCGACGAAGAGCGTGATCAGCAAATTAAGTGGATTCGTGCTGCTGCTGAGAAAAAAGGTAAAAGTGTGGCGATTTTACAGGATTTACAAGGGCCAAAAATTCGCTTGGGTGATATCAAAGATAATCACTATGATTTGAAGACTGGCGATGAGATAGTCTTAGAGTCTAAAGAATTTGAACACGATGGCGGTACGATTTTGCCGGTACAATTTAATTTGGCTAAGAAAGCAAAGGTTGGCGAGACGGTGTTTATGTTTGATGGGAAGATTAGAACTGAAGTTATTGAAATAGTTTCGGATACAGCAATTAAAGTGAAAGTTTTAAATGATGGCTATGTAATGTCTAAGAAGGGCCTTAATTTGCCGGACACTGATTTTGGTGGTGATATCTTGACGCCGAAAGATTTGGCAAATATTGAGTATGGGGCTAAATGCGATTATGATTATGTTTCATTGTCTTTTGTGCAGTCGGCGAAAGACATTGAAAAGTTGAAACAATTATTGTTATCATATGGATCTACCGCTAAGGTGATTGCGAAGATTGAGACTAAGAAAGCAATTGAAAGTGATGAGAATTTGGAGGAGATTGTAAAAGTATCAGATGGGATTATGGTGGCGCGTGGTGATATGGCGGTAGAGGCTGGCGCAGAAGTTGTACCAATTGTGCAAAGAAAACTAATTGCGCTTTGCCGGGCGCATGCAAAGCTTTGTATTGTAGCCACACAAATGCTTGGTTCGATGGTAGATAATCCTGAGCCGACTCGTGCTGAAGTGTCTGATGTTGCGAATGCGGTAGTGCAAGGTGCAGATGCTGTAATGCTGTCTGATGAAACTGCAGTTGGTAAATACCCGGTAGAAACAGTGGAGGAAATGCGAAAGGTGATTGTGTACACTCAGAACCATACTAAAATAGCGACGATTTCTAAACATCCAGCGGGGGAGGGTTCTGAAGTATATGATGCTATTTCGGGTGCTGCTGCTAGATTGGCGGAGCGAATTGGAGCTGATATGATTGTGTGCCAGACTGCATCCGGCGTAACGGCTACTACGATGGCAGCGGAGCGACCAAATATGCCAATTGTGACGGCTGCGTCGGATCAAAGAGTAGCAAATCAATTAGCTTTAATCTACGGCAATTCAGCATTTTGCCGACCATATTCCGAAGATTATGGTTATAAACTAGCTAAGGAACTGAAAGAGACAAGGCGTCTTGAAAGTATACACGGAAATGATGAATTATTGGTAGTGATTGTATCTGGTGATCGAGATAAGGCTGGCACTGATACGATTAAAGTTAGGAATGTTTAATTGCTTCTAGGCCAGGGAGTTTTTTGCCTAATAGATATTCGAGAGAGGCGCCACCGCCAGTTGAAACGAGTGAGTAACTTAGAGCTGGATGTTCTTTGATTAAATTTTCAACGAAGCTAGTTGTGTCACCACCGCAGATAATTGTGGTGGCGTCTGATTTTTCGCCTAGTAGTTCGGCGGTAATTGTAGAAGAGGTGGCATAAGCTGGATCTTCAGCATAGCCAAGAAGGCCGTTCCAGATAATGGTTTTAGCATCAGTTATTTTGTCGGCTAGTTTGGCGGTAGAGATTGGACCGATATCTAATTTTTCTCCTTTGGAATTTTCGTCAAAATCTTCAGCAACATATATTTTAGGATCTTGCGATTTGTACTCATCGGCGGCAATTTTACCACCCACAACAATCTGATCGGCAATTTTGGTGAATTTTTCAATTAAAGGTTGCTTGTCTTCGGCTTTGGCACCACCGATAATTAGGAGCATGGGCCGAACAGGGTTTTTGGTAATGTTTTCAAGATTGGTGATCTCTTGCTCAATTAACAGCCCAGCATAAATCGGTAGAAACTTTTTTATAGCATCTGTGGAAGCGTGGGCACGATGAGCAACGGCAAACCCATCTTGGACATAAATATCTGCATCGGTAGCCTGGATGATTGTTTGGATGAAATCTGGATCGTTAGCTTCTTCGCCTGGTTCAAATCGAAGATTTTCAAGTAGAGCAATTTTGGTTTGCTCGGGTATTTTTGAAGCTAAAGCAGAATCACTTGGCAGAGGATAGAAGCCAACCGTTTGGCCTGGAAGTAGTTTTTGAAGAGTTTTGGCAACGGGCGATAGTGTAAAATCCATGTTTATTTTGCCATCGGGACGACCAAGATGAGAAATGATAAAGATTCTTTTGGCGCCATGTTCGAGGAGATAGTTGATAGTTGGAAGGCTGGCACGGATTCTGAGATCGTTAACAATTTTGCCGTCTTTGATTGGCACATTATAGTCAGCTCTTAGTAGTATAGTCTTATTTTTAACGTCTATGTCTCTTATAGTCTTCATAAGATGATTATAACATAATTTTTCTTTACTTGATATTCGTGTCGTGATATAATTTTTATATGAAAAAAGTAAGCACTTATCAACAAGTTATTGGTGAAACTATTGAGCATATGAGGCTCGAGAAGGATTGGACGCAGGAGGATCTCGCGAAGGCGGTAGGTACCTCTCAGTCGGCAATTCATCGGATTGAAAAAGGCAGGCAAAATATTTCACTTGAAATGATCAAGAAGTTATCGGAGGCCTTAGGAAAACAGATTCTCTCTATAAACGATTCTAATTCTCAAAGTTTTAGAATAATTGGGGGGAAGGAATTGTCGGGCGAGATAACGGTGAATACTTCTAAAAATGCTGCTGTGGGCTTGCTTTGTGCGGCTTTGCTTAACAATGGAAGAACGATTTTACACAGAGTGGCAAGAATTGAAGAAGTATATAGAATAATCGAGGTTTTGGAATCTATTGGCGTAAAATGTCATTGGCAGAATCGTCATCGTGATCTAGAAATTATATCACCACGCGAATTGAAATTAGACGAGATGGATATAGAGGCTGCGCGTAGAACGCGTTCGATTATTATGTTTCTTGGTCCGCTCCTACATCGTTATAAGAGGTTTAGAATCCCATACGCTGGCGGATGCTCTCTTGGCACGCGTACGGTTGAGCCACATCTAAAGGCACTAGAGAGTTTTGGCCTTAAGGTTGATGCGGAATGCAACAGTGGCTTTTATGAGGTTGAAGTTGATCAGGATACGCTTAATGATAAATCAGATCGTTATATTATATTAACTGAGCGTGGTGATACGGTTACTGAAAATGTTTTGATGGCAGCAGCGATGACTCCGGGTAAGACTACGATAGTGGGTGCATCACCAAACTATATGGTGCAAGATGTATGTTTCTTTTTGGAAAAGATGGGTGTGAAGATTACGGGGATTGGCACAACTCGGTTGGTAGTGCACGGACGCGCGCAATTTAATAACGATGTAGATTATTACATTTCTGAAGATCCGATTGAAGCTATGAGTTTTATTGCTGTGGCGCTAGCTACACATTCAGAGATCACTTTACTGCGTGCACCGATTGAGTTTTTGGAAATTGAACTTGAGATTTTGAAAAACATGAATGCTAAGTTTGAAAAAACTGCAGAATATTTTTCGGCGAACGGACGAACGCGACTAGTTGATTTAACGATAAAAAAATCGAAATTAGTGGCGCCAATTGACAAAATTCATCCAATGCCGTTTCCGGGGCTTAATATTGACAACCTGCCATTCTTTTCGGTAATCGCGGCAGTAGCGGAAGGTAGAACATTGATTCATGACTGGGTTTTTGAAAATAGAGCAGTGTACATCACGGAACTTTCGAATTTAAACGCTAAGGTTGAGTTGCTTGATGCACATCGTGTATATATCGAAGGGCCAACAAATTGGCGTCCGACAGAATTGGTGGCACCTCAGGCTTTGCGTCCGGCGGTGGTTGTGTTGATTGGTATGTTGGCGGCACCTGGTAAGTCGATTTTGCGTAATGTTTACACGATTAATCGTGGCTATCAAGATTTTGCGGCAAGGCTCAGGCATTTGGGTGCTGACATTGTGCCTCTTACTGGTATATAACGTGTTATACTGGTAAGATGGAGCCATTACTTGAAGGGTTAAATGAAAAGCAGCGTGAGGCGGTAGAGACACTTTCTAGACCAGTGCTGATTTTGGCTGGTGCAGGAAGTGGCAAAACTAAGACTTTGACGCATCGCATTGCTAATTTGATTGCGCATGGCGTAAAGCCGTCACGTATCCTTGCAGTGACGTTCACAAATAAGGCGGCAAACGAAATGAGAGAGAGGCTGTGGAATCTTTTGCAAGATGTTTCGGGACACGGGTCGCTTCGGCCCGTCGGCCCTTCGGACCGTCCGCGTCCCAAGGGGCGGTCTGTCACGGGCGAAGCGCCCTCATTCTCGGTCGTAACCTCCGAACGGTCCCGAGAACATCCTGCAAAAGATTCTTCACCTCCACGCTCGTTTATGCCTTATATGGGAACGTTTCATGGGATTGCGGTGAGATTTTTGCGCGAAGAAGCTGAAGCCGCAGGGCTTGATCGCAATTTTACAATCTATGATGCCGATGATCAGATTTCTTTAATTCGGCGCGTAATGAAGGATTTGAATTTAAATGACAATAAGAATCTAAAACCTAAATCGGTACACTCGGTAATATCTAACGAAAAAAATCAAGGCAACGGGCCGGAAGAATACTTGGCAAAGGCACTTTATCCAAATCAAAAACAGATTGCAAAAATTTTTGAAAAGTATGAAATCGAGAAGGCTAGGGCACAAGCGCTAGATTTCGATGATTTATTATTAAAAGAGTTAGAACTACTAAAGTCTAATGTGAAAATACGCAGAAAATGGCAAAAACGGTTTGAGCACATTTTGATTGATGAATATCAAGATACGAATTCGGTCCAATATCATATAGTGAAGCTATTGGTGAACGAAAAGCAAAATATTTGTGTGGTTGGTGATGATTGGCAGTCGATTTATTCGTGGCGAGGAGCCGATTTTACAAATATTTTAAACTTTGAAAAAGATTTTCCTGGTGCAAAGGTGATTAAACTGGAGCAAAACTATCGCTCATCTGGAAATATTTTGGAAGCGTCGCAGAAGGTTATAAATAAGAATAAAATTAGGACGGACAAGACTCTTTTTACGGAAGCAGAAAAGGGCGAGCCGGTTGATATTGAATCGCTTAGGGATGAGGACGATGAAGCTAATTTTGTAGCACGCCAGATCATGCTTTTAAAACGAGAGTATGATGATTTTTCGGATTTTGCAGTACTTTATCGTACAAATGCGCAGTCTTATAGTTTTGAAAAAGCATTCATAAATTATCAGATTCCGTATAAGATTGTGGGTGGAGTAAGATTTTATGATCGTAAAGAAGTTAAGGATGTATTGGCGATTTTAAAGCTGGTAGTTAATCAACGCGATCAAGTTAGTTTGGCTAGGGTTGTTCAAAACGTGTTAAATGGAGTGGGCGAGGCTTCGTTAAGGAAAATCCTAAGCGCGATTGGGGCAATTCGCGGGAATAGTCCATTAACTGATTCGGATATTGAAGATGTGTTGTCGGCAGGTAAAGCACGTAGTGGTTTTATAAAACTAGTTGATTTTATTAGGAAGGTTGATTTGTCTTTGAACCCGAGTGAAATTGTGCAACAAGCGGTAGAGCATTTTGATTTTAAGACTTTGACGGATGATGGCACGCCTAGCGCGGAGGAACGGATGCGTAACCTAGAGGTTTTAGCTGGTAATGCTGAAAACTATGATAATTTGGAAGAGTTTTTGGCGGATGCAGCTTTGATGTCGTCGGCGGACGAAAGTTCTGATAAAAATTCAGTGACGCTGATGACGATGCACGCAGCGAAGGGGCTAGAATTTCCAGTAGTATTTTTGGTGGGGATGGAAGATGGGCTTTTTCCGAGCAGCAGGGCGGAAGATGAATCGTCGCTTGAGGAAGAGAGACGGTTAGCTTATGTGGGCATGACAAGAGCAATGAAAAAGCTGTTTTTGACTTATGCTGCATCTAGATATGCTTTTGGTAGTCGCAATTACAATATGCCGTCGCGGTTTTTGTTGGAGCTAGGTTACAATCCATATGGGTCAAGTGGCTATCGAGATGCGGACGGGGATGGTTTTATGGATTTTACAGAAGATGAATTTGGTGAAGAATTTGATCCGTTCCCAGATGATCTGCCAGTATATGAATAAGATGCGAAGAATTTAACAAAAAAGGCTTGACTTTTTAAAAAGTATGTTGTAATGGTTATGTTAATAGGTCATGTTAACATAAAAACAACAAATATAATAAACAAAAATGTCTCCACACAAACATTATTTAAGAAATCTGAAGTTTTTTGTCGGTTTGGTGCTGGTTTTTATGGTTTTTATGGTTTATGTGGTTTTTGATGATGCATCGGCTTTAAATTATAATTCTTTGACGGTTGGTAGTGATGTATCTGTCGACGTAATGGTTGGTGATAATAGTGCGGCGCTAGGAACTAGCCAAATCACAGCGGAAAGTACTTGCCCTGTTGGCTATACGCTTTCGATTTCTGGTGGAGATGACAATAAACTATATTTAAATGGAGATAGCACTAATGATTACATTGCTCCTTCTACTGGGACCAAACTTGCACCTACTTCAATTATTGGCGAGGGGAAATTAGATACTTGGGGCTATTCAATAGAATCTGACACTACATCAAGTTCAAGCTCATTTATTGGCTTAACTAGCGAGATGACAGAGCTATTTACTAAAAGTAGTGCATCGGCAAGTGGCGGCGATACTTATAATATATATTATGGTGCTTCGGTTTCGCCTAGTAAGGAGCCTGGATTATATAAGATGGTTGATGGAAACTCGATTGTCTATTATCTTACTACACCAATATCTTGTCAGTTATATACGATCGTATATAACGGTAATGTCGCTGATTCGGGTGATATGGCACAGACGCACGAAGGATTATATGAAGGTGATGAAGTTACGTTGTTTGCTTCGAATTATAGTTTGAGTAATTATGGTTTTGCGGGCTGGAGTACAAAGCAGCTGGATCCAGACTCCGTAACGTTTGCAGATGATTTTGCGGATGCCATAGACGATGGATTAGTGTTTGGCCCTAATGAAACCATAGAGCTAAACGATGACATCGTAGCGGATGCAGACGAAGTGACTCGTGAGATTAAACTATATGCGGTGTGGATAAAATCTTCTGGTGATTTGCAAGGCTGAAGTATGGATTTACTAGCTGGTCCGCTACATCTAGAGCTTTTACAGATAATAATTATCCAGTTACTACGTATACCGTCTCTGGTGATGCTGAGATTACTTTGACTGGCCAAGAAGCTACAACTAAAATCACAGAAGTTGTTGCTTCGACCGATCCGGTGAGTAATACTTGCCAAACTGATCCGATTGTTCAGATCTTAGTTTATGACGAACGGGATAACGAGGCCTATACGATTGCGAGGCTCTGTGATGGTAATTATTGGATGTTGGATAATTTGAGATTAGACTTGTCGGATTCAGCTATACTTAATGGATTGTCCGTTAGTAATACGCACGCTACGGAGCAAGCTTTGTCTTGCCTTAAGACTGGTTATTATAATGGTGATCCTTGCGCAAGCCCTTATACAGTGTCTGCTGTTAGTGGTAGTTTTTCGGTTACAAGTGGGTATACAAGGGCGCAAGTTAAGACGAACTACAAGGATGATGTCGCTTCTGCGACTTATGGTGTTGGTTTGGGTAAAGTGGGTGTTTATTATAATTATTGCGCTGCTTCGGCTGGCTCATATTGTTATGGCATGAATGATGGCGTGTCAATAGATAGTCTGGAAAGTGATATTTGTCCTGTTGGGTGGCATTTGCCAACTGGGCAAGCTAATCTTTCTACAGAATATCGTAATCTTTGGTCGGCATACGGTAATCATACTGCATTTTTGAATGCGTTTTCTGTTGCTCTTTCTGGCTATTATTTTAGTTCGCAAACTGGACTTAATGTGAGCGGTAGACTTTGGACATCGACATATTTCAATAATGGTCAAGGTACCAGTATGCGGCGTTTGTATATTACTGCTTCTACTACTTCGTATGATGCTGCGCCGGCTTCTGATGGAGTTTCGACGAGCGATCGTTTTGTTGGTAATTCGGTGAGATGTGTGATGGATCACTAATTGTGCTATAATTTGGCTATGAAGATTTTATGGACTGATGGAAGTGCAAGCCCGAATCCTGGGCCAGGTGGATTTGCGGTGATTGAAGTTGCTGGCGGTGGAGCTAAGCCGGTAGTTTTGGGGCGTGACAAAGATACCACAAATATTCGGATGGAAGGCCTTGCGATGATTAATGCAATTAAATATGCTGGCGAGGAGGGCTGTGAAATTCACTCAGATTCGGAATTTTGGATTAATGTACTAACAAAATGGGCACCAACGTGGCAGGCAGGTGGTTGGAAGAAAAAATCTGGTCCGATTAAAAATCTGGATTTAGTGCAGGAATTATATGAATTATATTGTAGGTTTCCGGTGAAATTGGTTTGGGAAAAAGGGCACGATGGGATCGAGCTAAACGAAATGGCAGATAAATGGGCCAATAAAGCGCGCCAGGGCGAAGAATTAGAATAAAAATGGGCTGAGGTGAGAAAGGATGAGTCGTTCGAGTGGCTGGTAGTCTAACTTGAAAGAAGCCTTGGAATTGCTAATTACTTGCCAAAAATGCGGGCTGCTTCTGGCTCTATGGTGAAACAGCGACAAAATACGATGGTGATTTGAATATGGTAATTTTCGAAAATATAAAAGTTATGACTTTTTTGAAGTGATGATGTTGACTTTTTCGAAGTGAAGGTGTTGACTTTTTTGAAGTGGTAATGTATAATTATTTTATGTATAAGAGAGAAATTGAAAAAAGAATAGATAAAATCAGTAAAACTTTCCGGGTGTTAGTAGTAACTGGTCCAAGGCAGGTTGGTAAGACGACTTTACTGGAATCAATGATGCCTGAGGGGATGACAAAGATTTCATTAGATGACGAAACGTTAAGACGCGAAGCGAAGGAAAATCCAAAAATCTTCCTTGATACTTATAAGCCACCACTTTTTATAGATGAAGTACAGTATGCACCAGAACTGTTTCCGTATATTAAGATGAAGGTAGACGAAACGGACGAGATGGGCATGTATTGGTTATCTGGTTCGCAAGCGTTTAATTTGATGAAAAATGTTTCGGAATCATTGGCTGGTAGAGCAGGAATTGTAGAAATGAATAGTTTTGCTTATGCAGAAATAAATGATACAACAGAAGATAAAATTCTGTTTGATCCAGAAATGATGGTGGAGAGTAATTATATTGACGTGAACGAAGTTTACGAAAGGATTTTTAAGGGTGGGATGCCAGAATTGTACCGAGTTAAAGAACTAGATAGAAATGAATTCTTCAATTCTTATATAGATACGTTTATTGAACGGGATGTACGCCGCATAAAAGACATCGGGAATTTGGAAGATTTTCGGCGATTTATGAAAGATCTAGCGATTAGGAATGGGAAGCCGTTGAATTATTCGGATATTGCTTCGGAAATCGGGGTATCGTCTAATACCATAAAAGAGTGGGTGTCGGTATTAGTGTCTACGCGGGTAATTTATTTGTTGCAGCCGTTTTATTCAAGTAAACTGGAGCGCTTGACTCATCGTCCAGAGATCGTGTTTATGGATTCGGGACTAGCTAGTTATTTGACGGATTGGGAGTCGGCCTTTGATTTACAGGCAAGTGAATATGCGGGACCATTTCTTGAGGCATACGTGATTTCTGAGCTAGTGAAATCTTATGATAATTTGGGGGCCAAAGCTAGCTTTAGCTATCTACGGAATAAAGAGACTGAAGAGATTGACTTGATTATCGAAAAAAATCAGTGTTTGTATCCATTTGAAATTAAGAAAACTGCAAATCCAAGAAAGGAAATGTTGCATAATTTTAGACATTTGGCTCGGACCGGAAAAGCAATTGGGAATGGTGGGTTGATATGCTTGTATGATAAATTGTTTCAAATAGATGAGAAAAAATATGTGGTCCCACTAGGGAGCGTAATAAATCCACACGAGGATAGATGAACGGTTTATTTTGACTGTTTTGATTGGTTAAAATGATTTGCAATTTGCAAAATTGTGCTATAATAAGCTTATGTTAAGGCTAAGTAGGCGAAAATGCGGGGTATCAGCTCTCTCTCTCTCTCTCTCGTTAGGGCTAGCTAGTCTCACAGTTTTTTCTGGAGCAATTCTTTCTGCTCCTTTTTCTTTTGCTGATGATTCTGTAGTAGATGATATAAATATTACTGTTCCTATTGCCTGTACTATGTCTGGTACTGGTATGACTTCTCACACTGCTACGATTAATCCTGGTAACTATACACCAAACATTGGTACTACTACACTCAAAGCCTATTGTAATGATAGTAGTGGCTTTGCCATCTATGCTGCAGGATATACTGGTAATACGATAGGCGAAACTAATAGCAATAAACTAGTAGGTACTACTCATTCTACCGAAACCATTCCTACTGGTATTGCTACTTCTGGTACTTCACAATGGGCCATGAAACTAACGACAGACTCTAATGCTACCTATCCTATTACTATAGATTCAGCTCCTAATACATCAGGTGGATCAGATGCTACCTTCTCAGCTTATCACGTAGTACCAAATGAATATACTAAAGTAGCTCACAGAAACAGCTCTACTGATGTAGGTACTAATGCTATTGGTGCAGAACTAACTACCACTTATGCTGTAAATATCTCTTCTACTCAAATTGCTGATACTTATGTAGGGCAGGTGATCTACACTATGGTGCATCCAGCTACTCATGCTGCGCCAGTATACTTAAACCCTAATGTAAATGACATATCAGATGTAGATTATATGCAACAATTTGCAGTTGTTAGTGACGCTAATAGACAAGCCATTATTGCTTCTATGACTACTGGTCAACAATATACTCTAACTGATACTCGTGATAATAAAACTTACACCATCGCTAAACTGGCTGATGGTAATGTTTGGATGACGCAAAATCTAGACTTAGATCTAGATGCAGAGACTACCTATACCAATGAAGACACTGATATTGGCTATAACACTAGCACAGGAACATATGGTACTGCGGCTTGGAGCCCTACTCGCTCTACCTACTCAGCCACCAATACTCAAACCCATCAATGGTGTCAGGGAGGAACATGGAACTCGCAATATGGCTACTGTGAGTCAAATGACACTCCAGAATCCTATGATCCAGGTAGCCTCTATTGGAATCTAGCGACAGATGATAACTGGACGGATTGGGGTGCCTACTATAGTACTTGCGACTTCTCTACTAGTACTCCAGTTTGTGACCAAAGCGAAAACCCCATCTCTACCTATACTTCTAGCACCGGTACGGCGCAATATCATCTAGGCAACTATTACAACTGGGCCGCAGCTCTAGCTACCAATGATAGTTCTGTATATAGCAACACTGATCTAGTAGAACAATCCATCTGCCCAGCTGGTTGGACTCTGCCAAGAATTGGTGATGGTGAAGATTCCTTCCAAGCTTTATGGGAAGAATATGGTTATGACGAAAATAACGGCTTTACCAATATCTCTACTTTATGGAGTAGTCCGCTTTACCTCGCCGCTAGCGGGCGCTTCGATGGCGCACTGTACGATGTCGGGGATGGCGGGTACTTTTGGTCGCCGGTTGCGTATGGCAGTCTCTTCGCGGGGCACGCGGGCTTCCTTGTCGGTGGCGACGCCTTCCCGTCCGGCAGCAGCGATCGGGGCCGCGGTTTCTCTATTCGTTGCGTGGCTCGTCCAGTCGCCAGCTCAGCTTCCGGGTCTGGCGGTGGCGGTGTCCCAAAGTGACCTCTCTATTAGTCTCTGCCATTAAAAAGGATTGCTTGAGCCTCGATTTATTCCTTAAAATAAACGATGGAACAGTAGGAACCTATATTTTTAGGTGAATCCTTTGCCTTTCCTAATATTATTCTGGTCTAGGCGTGAGCATCGTCTCGGAGCCTAGATTAGAAAATGCGGTTTACCGCTGAATTTATTATGACATAAGTGACTTGAGAGGCTACGGCAAAAATAGTTCATAATTATAGTTTTTAGTGTATAATATAGATTATAGATAAGGAGCAAATATGCTTACAATTAAGAAGATAGAAAATACCGTTTCTAAGTATGGCAAAAAATACGGAATTGAGAAAGTTTATCTTTTTGGATCTTATGCAAAGGGCGAGGCTTCTGATTCTTCGGATGTAGATTTGATTATAGAAAAGGGTAGATTGAAGACTTATGATGATTATTGTGATTTGAAATTTGCTATTGAAGATGATTTGGGGAAAAAGGTAGACCTTTTAACCTCTGATGGGGTTAAACCACGTTTTTACGAATTAATAAAAGAAGATCGGATATTGTTGTATGGAGCATAGAGACGTTTTTTTGATTGAGACTATTTTGAGCTATTGTAATAAAATGGCATCGTATCTGCGAGATAATGACATTTCGCAAAAAAGTTTTTTTTCAAATCCTTATTATCAGGATACTTGCGCGTTTTATTGTTTGCAAATCGGTGAGATTGCGAACAGTTTGAGTGAGAAATTTATTGTTAAAAATCCAGATATTCAGTGGAGAAAGATTGTTGCGTTGCGGAATGTCATTGCTCATGATTATGGAGCAATAGATTTAGATTTACTTTGGGACATTATAAATAAAAATATTCCGGAACTTAGGGAATATTGTGAGAAAGTGATAAATATATGAAACTATCAGAGGAATTAATATATCGTGGATTTCAAGCTGAGAATACTATTGATGATATTGCCAGTTTGGACACACGTGAGAATAAAAAGTTTTACTGGGGAGCAGATCCGTCGGCGGATTCTTTGACAATTGGAAATTTGGCAGCACTCATGATGTGTGCATGTTTTACTAGGCATGGTTATGAACCATATTTGTTAGTTGGTGGGGCCACAGGCCAAATTGGTGATCCTAAGGAAAATGGCGAACGCGATTTAAAATCACTCGATGAGGTAGAACATAATAAACAGTGCATCAAGAAGCAGATGGAACGCATTATTAATTCTGATAAAGTAACGATGGTTGATAATAATGATTGGTTCCGCGAAATGAAGTATTTGGATTTCTTGCGAGAAGTAGGTAAGGTATTTTCGATGACGCAGCTACTTGATCGACAGTTTGTGCAAAACCGAATTGGCGAAGGCGGAAGCGGGATTTCTTATGCGGAATTTTCATATACTTTAATTCAAGGTTATGATTTTTTACATCTTTATCGTGAACACGGTATAGATTTGCAACTTTGTGGTGCTGATCAGTATGGCAACTGTACAAGTGGAATTCATTTGATTAAGCGGTTAGAAAATGCACAAGCCGATGTATGGTCCACGCCACTTGCAATTGATCCAGTAACGGGGCGCAAATTTGGCAAAAGTGAAGGAAATGCAGTTTGGCTAGCTTCTTCCGATAATGGTGGCGGCAATTATACTTCGCTATTTGATTTTTACCAGTTTTGGCTTAATCAATCTGATGAAGCAGTAGAGAGTTTACTCAAAACTTATACTTTTTATGATCGTGAAACAATTGAAGACATTTTGGAGCAACATAAAAAAGCACCCGAAAAACGAATTGCACAAAAAGCTTTGGCGCGCGGTGTGACTGAAATCGTGCATGGGCTTGAGAATGCCGAAGCAGTAGAGAATTTGACTAAATTGTTGTTTGATCGCGAAACAGACTTTAGTGAGTTTTCTGAAGACGAGATTTTGGAATTTGCTAAATATTTGCCGGTAGCTAAAAAAGGTATGTTGCTAGTAGATGCATTAGTTGATTTTAATTTGGCGGAATCAAAAAAGAAGGCGAGAGAGTATATTTCGCAAGGCGCAATTACAATAAATGGTATAAAAGCTAAGAATGACATTGAATTAAAACAAACGGCAATTGTCAAAAAGGGTAAAAATAAGTTTTTGATCGTAAGATGAAGTATTTAGCGGTACTTGGGCGTCAACCAGAAATATCAATTGCGGAGCTTGAGGCACTTAGCGGTACTAGGTGGCATCAAATGTCTTTTTCGGGTCGCTCCTCACGCCCGTCTTCACGGGGTTCGTCGCTAAGTCCTCGTAGCAACTGCGGAATCCCCTCAAAAGACATTTCGATGCCACTTGATATCGACCGATTGGGGGGGTGCCTTAAGCTCGCAGTCTTGTTGGAACAGAAGCCGTTGGAGTTTTTGCAGGGTTTGCCGGAGGGGAAGATTACGCTTGGGGTGAGTGATTATTCTAAAAATGCATCGCGGAAAACGGCGCAAAGTGAAGCGCTGAAACTGAAAAAGATTTTAGTGCGACATGGACGAAGTGTACGCGTGGTGGATAATAAAGATGCGGCTTTATCTACGGCGACCTCGCTTCACAATGGTCTATCTGGCAAAAACGAAAGAAAGATTGAATTGATTAAGGTTGATGATGATTGGTATAGAGTTATTGGTGTGCAGGATATTGAAGCGTATGCCAGGCGTGACCAGGCGCGGCCGGCTCGTGATGCAAAGGTGGGGATGCTCCCACCAAAACTAGCTCAGATTTTAATTAATCTTTGTGGACCTTTGGAGCCTAACTCGGTAGTTTTGGACCCATTTTGCGGAACTGGAGTAGTATTGCAAGAAGCTTTACTGATGGGTTATCAAGCATATGGGACAGATATCAGCGAAAGGATGATTAAGTTTAGCGAAAAAAATTTAAAGTATTATGATTTTGAAAATTTTAAGCTGGAAGTTGGTGACGCAACTTCTTTTAAATGGCAACAACCAGTGACGGCGGTGGCATGTGAAGGGTATTTAGGTAAACCTTTTAGTAATATTCCGAGCGAAATGGAATTGAAAGAGCAGAAACAGGAGTGCGGTAATATTGTTTTGGGTTTTTTGAAGAATTTGGCTGGGCAGATCGAGAAGGACACGCCAGTAGTAATAGCTGTACCGGCATGGCTAAGAGGAGACAATAACTATGAAAGGCTGGAAATTCTTGACGAAATAGATAAACTGGGGTATAATGTTGATAATAAATCGCGTAAGGGGCTTTTTTATCATCGTGAAAAGCAGGTCGTCGCGAGAGATATATTAATTTTAAGGAAGAAGTAAATGTCACACGTAAAAGCTGGCGGTACCGCCAAGAATGTTCATAATAATGCTGGTCAGCGCCTTGGCGTAAAGCGTTTTGGTGGCCAGAAGGTTAAAAATGGCGAAGTGTTAGTGCGTCAGACTGGTGCTACTAAGATTGCTGGTCCTGGTACTTATATGTCGCGTAATTTTACCATTCATGCGGCAAAGGATGGCGTCGTAACCTTTGTCAAAACTAAAAAGACGCATTTTTCGGGTAAGTCTTTGCCGAGGGTGCGCGTAGAGGTACGCTAGAATAACCCCGTAAGGGGTTATTTTTGTGGTATAATTTTTTTATGGCTAAGAAAAAACGGTTAAAGTTTTCTTTTCGGACGGTTCTAATTATTTTAACGATTGTCTTGGTGGGTTATGTTGTTTATCAGAATTGGCCTGACATTTTAGAAACTATGGATCACTTACAAGAAACGAATGTTTTTGTTTTATTGATGTTGATCCCCGAGCAGTTGTTTATGTATTTTGCGTGTGGGCAGATCTTTTTTTCTTATTTGAGTTATCGCCAAAATGTGCGTAAGTTTACAAAAAATGAAATCTTATTAATTTCTACGGAATTAAACTTTGTTAATCATGCAGTGCCAGCTGGCGGAATTGGCGGGTTAGCCTTTTTGACTTATCGCTTGTCGCCTTTTAATGTTTCGGCCGGGCAGGCGAGTTTTTTGTATGTTTTTCGTTATGCAATTACTACAGTGATTAATTATTTACAAGCATTAATTGCGATTTTAATACTGCTGGGTTTTGGTTTGATTCCGGATGAGGCAAAATGGATCATCCCAGTGTCTTTAATAATGAATATGGGAGTATTCTTTGGATTATGGTTTGTGATATTTGTGGCAAGCAGTAAAAAACGAATTGAGTTTTTTGCTAGAACTATTTCTGGATTGTTAAATGTTTTGGTTAGATTTGTGACCTTTGGTCGAAAAAAACAAATGATGCGCTATGACAAAATTAGCAACTATTTTCTTGATATTCATGAGAGCGTACAAATGGCGAAGGAAAATAGGCAATATCTAAAAAAACCGGCGCTTTGGGGATTAATATATAGTCTATGCGAGGTGGGTACATATTGGATTGTGGCGATGTCGTTAGGCAGACCAGAACTGTTGCCTTATATTATGGTGGGTGAGGCGATTGGATCGGTGTTTGATGGAATCGTACCATATGGATTATATGAATTAGGTATGGCGGGCGTAATGATTGCGCTGGGCGTAGATTTTCCAACGGCAACGATCGTGACAGTGATGACTAGGGTAATTACGCTCGTATTTACGATTGCTTCGGGTTCTTATCCGTATTATAAAGCTATAAAAGGCAAAAATAATGGATAGTTTTACTCCTACAGAGTTTATTAGTGTAGTAAATCAGACGTTAGAATATGCACATACAAGTGTAATGATTTCAGGCGAGGTGGCGAGCTTTAAGATTAACCAAGGGAAATGGGTGTTTTTTGATCTTAAGGATGAGGAATCTAGCATTGGATGTTTCATGTCGGTATGGAATCTGAGATTGCCAATTGAAGACGGTATGAAAATAGTGGTACGTGGTACGCCAAAGTTGACAAAATGGGGGAAGTTTTCAGTGACGGTGGATGCGATTACGCCTGTAGGCGAAGGAAGCTTGAAAAAAGCATATGAATTGTTGAAGAAAAAATTAACAGCTGAAGGACTATTTGATTTAGATAAGAAACGTCCGATTCCAAAGGATTGCGGAAAGATAGGAATAATTTCAAGTGTGCAAGCAGCGGGCTACGCGGACTTTATTAAAATTATAAATGCCAGGTGGGGTGGACTAGAGATTCAAGTAGCACATACTCAAGTGCAGGGTATGGATGCTCCTGATCAAATCATTAAGGCTCTGAATTACTTTAACGAGAGAGGCGATGTGCAGGTAATTGCTATTATTCGTGGTGGTGGCTCAGCGGATGATCTAGCATGTTTTAATGATGAGAAGTTAGTAAGAGCAGTAGCAGCGAGCAAGATTCCGGTAGCAACTGGTATTGGACATGAAGTTGACGAGTCACTTTGCGATCTTGCAGCTGATCTCAGAGCCTCTACGCCATCCAACTTAGCGGAGCTTTTGACAAGAGATAAGAAGGTAGTCAAAGCGGATATTGCCACTACGATAAAAAGGGCACGAGATATGATTATGCGTGCGATTGACGGAAAAATTGAGGAAGAGCATGGAGCGATGACGAGGATAAAACTATTACTTGATTCGCAAATTGAAACGATGTTACGGCATCTGGAGCAGAAGTTTAAGATTTTGGAAGCGTTAAATCCAGAGAAAATCCTAAAAAGAGGATATGCGATTATAAGTGGGAAAATTTCACCAGGATCTGTTGTAAAAATTACAACATTTAGGAATGAGATAAAAGCTGAAGTAAAGGAGATATATGAGCGAAAAAGCAAGTCTTAATCAAAAATTAGCTGAACTAGATCAGAAAACAGAGTGGTTTTATTCGGATGAGTTTAAGCTAGAAGACGCTACTGAAAGATATAAAGAAGTGTTGAAGCTTGCAAAAGACGTAGAAAAGGATCTAGCGGAATTAAAAAATAAGATTGAGGTTTTGTCAGAAGACTTTAGCAAATAATATGATATAATGTGGTTATGGATAATTATCAATTACCGAATATGCCAATGGGGCAGGACCCCCAAGTTGTTCCCAGTGAGCGACCAATGGCACAACAAGTAGTAGCTGCGCCTAGCAATGCGAAGGACAATTCTGGACTAATCAAGACAATTATTATCGTAGTTTTGTCTTTAGTGGCAGTAACTTTTATTGGTTTGTTTATTTGGATGTTTATACAATATAGTGATGCAAGTTCGAATCTTCAGGGGCAGATAGATATGGCCGTGGCGCAAGCTAAAGACGAGCAGGCGACTACTATGGAAGCTGAGTTTAAAGAACGAGAAAAGAACCCTTACACGCCATTTACTGGTCCAGCAGATTATGGCCAGTTAACGTTTGAGCACCCGAAGACTTGGAGTGTGTATGTGGCTTCGGACGCTTCTAATGGTGGTGATTTTGAAGCATTTTTCAACCCCGCCCAGGTAAACCCTGTTTCACGTAGTACCATCAATGCTTTGAGAGTGGTAATTCGTGATAAAGGTTTTGATGATGTAGCCGCTGAATACCAAAGGGCTATGGATAAGAAGGATTCGAATTTAACGATGGAGGCCGTTACTTTTGGGAAAAACAACGACATAACAGGCAATCGTTATACTGGAACGATCCCGAATACTGAGCTCAACGGTTTTATTGTAATATTTAAGATTCGTGATAAAACTGCAATTTTGCAAACAGATTCGGTATTATTCCAAGCTGATTTTGATAGAGTACTTGAGACTGTAAGTTTCAACGCCTAACTCTTAAATTAGTGTATAATATATATATGGAGAGTGAGGTAGACGGGATTTTGGTGGCGGCGCACGAACTTAAGGCGCCTCTTGCGGTAATACGGCAATTGGCTTTTTCGCTTGATGGATTAGACTTGCAGAATGAAAGGATCCGTTCGGAGGTAATCAATGTATCAGATCGTGCGATAAAGCAGGTAAACGATCTAACAAAAATCAAGCGCCTAGAAGATGGTTTGTTCGAAATGGAACCAGTGGCAGTGAGAGCAGTGTGTGACGATGTGACTGCAGAGCTGAATTATTTGTTTAGCTATAATCATAGGGAATTATTTATCAAGTACTCTAATCGGACCAAATTAGTCACAGCAAATCGAGATCTACTTTATAGTGTGATTTATAATTTTTTGCTGAATGCAATGCATTATTCTGGTGAGGGTGCTAGATCGGAGCTTTTGGTTAAGGATCAGAAAGACTATGTAAAGGTAATAGTGCGCGATTATGGTCCGGCCTTGCCGATTGATGTGTGGCGAGAAATAAAGAGAGGCTGGGTAGATAAACCAACTTCAATTGCCATGCGGCCCGGTTCGTCGGGATTGGGACTTTTTATTGCTTCAAAGTTTTCTAGATATATGAATGCGAAAGTGGGTGCGGTGAGACATCGCGACGGTACAAGTTTTTTTGTGGAATTGCCAGTTTCCCGGCAAGCGAGTTTATTTGTATGATTTTTGTAATTGAAGATAACAGGATTATGGCCGAGTGTATTGCTAGAGCTTGCAAAAATAAGGATGTTCGAATATTTAGCAATGCTGTTTTGGCGATGAATGCAATTAACGAAGGTGAGTTGCCTGATTTGATTTTTTTGGATGTTTTGTTGGATGGTCCCGATGGTTTTACCTTTTTAAATGAAATGGTTTCTTATGTGGACACAGCTAAAATTCCTGTGGTAATTGTGTCTTCACTTAATTTTGGCGAGAAAGAATTAACGGAGTATGGTGTGGTAGGGGTTCTAAATAAAGACATAATGACTCCAGAGGATATTTTTAAATATGCAGAAGAATACGCAAAGTAGAGATCTTAGGACTTTGGCCTACGTTTTGAAGCGGACGAATTATGGCGAAGCAGATAGAATTTTAAATTTAATTACGCCTGAGGGTAAAGTTTCTGCAATTGCAAAAGGTGCGAGAAAGGAAAAATCAAAGCTAGCTGGCGGGATTGAGATGTTTTCATTGATTGACGTGGGACTTCATTTTGGTAAAAGTGAATTTGCTATTGTGACAAGTGCAAAGATGGTTAAGTATTATAGTAATATCTTAAAGGATTTTGCGCGCATGGAATTTGCTGGAGTGGCATTAAAGAAGATTAGCTTAGCGGCAGATAGTTCTGACAACCCAGAATTTTTTAAAATTGTGGATCAGGTTTTATATGAACTAGATGGCTCGTTGGATCTTAGGATCGTGAGGAGCTGGTTTGTTTTGCATTTGTTTAGAGCGATGGGTGGAGAGATCAATCTTTATCGTGATAAGGATGGGGCTAGGTTGGATGAGGGGACGAAATATAATTGGGACAGTAACCAAGAATTATTTTATGAATCGTTAGATGGGTTATATAACTCTGAAGATATTAAGGCGTTACGATTGATGGCAATGGCGGATTTAAAGTTGGTAAAAAAGATAAGGATGAGCGAAGCGGTTGTAGGCCAAGTTGCCGATTTTGCACAAATGTTTGCTAATATATAATATATGGTATAATAATAGAGTAAATAAGGAGATAAAATGGCAGATTTTAACAAAGTTTTGACGCCAGGGGATTATGAAAATGGCGAGCTAAATGTTGTGATCGAAATCCCAACTGGCTCTAATCACAAAATTGAATGGGATCGCAAGCATGCATGTTTTATGCTTGATCGCGTGGAGCCAATGGCTTTTGCTAAGCCTTGCAATTATGGGTTTATTCCGCAGACTTTGGATGAGGATGGTGATGAGCTAGATGTGCTGATGATTACCGATCAGCCACTCACGACTGGTATTTGGATGAAGGCAAAAATTCTAGGCGTGATGAAGTTCGTAGATGGCGGCGAAGTTGATGACAAAGTAATTTGTGTACCAGCTGATGACCGTAACAACGGCGATATTTACAATAAATTGGAAGATTTGCCAGCTCAGACTTTGAAACAAATAGAATTCCATTTTAATCATTACAAAGATTTGAAGAAACCAGGTACAACTGAAGTAAAGGCTTTTGAAGATGCAGAGTCAGCCAAAAAAGTGATTGCGACGTCGATTGAACGTTTCAAAAAGAAAGCTTAATAAATGAAAATACGGTATATATAATATATATACCGTATTTTTTAGTGAATTGATTATTCGGTGGTTTCTTCGTCTTCTGGGACTTCTTCCTCTTCTTCGGTTTCTCCATCTACGATGACCTCTTCTTCGTTATCCTCAGAAGTGTCTTCTAGATCTATACCGTTAAGAGTGTTTAAAAATTCTACTGTTTGCTTGATGTCGTCGGCTGAAGTGCCTTCGTATTGTGAAGCGTTTGCAGTTAAGACGAGGTATTTGCCATCGACATAAATGTCAGTGTATTCGGCTGGTAATTCATCTCTGTATGTTTCGTATGCTGCTTTAGCAGTAGCTTCATCGGCAAATTCGTAATACATTTTGAGACCAGTGATTTCGTCGCCGGAATAGAAATATACCATATGGGTTTTGACTGGGGAGTATTCATCGTCTGCTGTGATTTCGTCTCCGTCCATGCTGATAACGTATTTAGTGTCATCAGAAACGAAATAATCATCGTTAAGAACTGGATGGTTGTTAGCCAAAACGATGCCAACTATAATAGCGATAATGGCTACAACTGCAGCGCAAACACCGATGATTAGTCCTTTGTTATTTTTTGTAGTGTTAGCCATAAATATTATCTCCTTTTTATAAGAATATTATATCATATAATAAGCTTGTCTTTATAATTCTGCGATGCTTTTTCGGATTTGTTTAGTGGTGTCGCGATCACGAATTGTGACAGTGTTGTTTTCTAGTGTATCAAAATCGATGACGATACATTGTGGGGTGCCGATTTCGTCTTGTTTGCGATAACGTTTGCCGATGTTGCCAGAATCATCCCAAGTAACATTGCCGTATTTGTTGCGGAGTAGGTCGTAGACTTCTTTAGCTTTTGCTACTAATTCGGGTTTGTTTTTGAGTAATGGAGAAACACAGAATTTATACGGTGCGAGGTTTTCTGAAAGTTTGAGGTAGATGCGTTTTTCGTCGTTGACTAAATCCTCGGTATAGGCGCTAGAAAGAACGGCAAGGAAAAGTCGTTCAACACCAATGGACGGTTCGATGACGTGTGGGATAAACGTTTCGCCAGTGACCTTATCGCGATATTCCATAGATTTGCCTGATTCTCTTTGAATATTAGAAAGGTCAAAATCCGTGCGATAGGCTAGTCCCATGAGTTCTTCTTGGCCATTTGGATAGTCGAACATAAAATCGATGGTGCGTTTGGAATAATGCGCACGATCTTTGGCGGGAACTTCATATTCATGAATTTTATCGTTAGGAAGATGCATGATATTGGTAAGGAAATTGAGGTTTTGCTCGCGCATCGTTTCAAAATGAGTTTCCCATTCGTTGGGCCTTACGAAGTATTCGATTTCCATTTGAATACATTCGCGATCGCGTAAGATAAAGTCACGAGGGCTGATTTCGTTGCGGAAGGCTTTACCTTGTTGGGCGAGGCCGAACGGAATGTCTGGGTAAAAAGTGTCGACGACGTTTTTGTAGTTAGTGAAGATACCTTGGGCTGTTTCGGGGCGAAGGTAGGTAGTGGATTTTGCGGTCAGTTCTTCATCGTCGTCTGGTAAAACCGCGCCAACGTGAGTTGAAAACATCATGTTGAATTTACGAATAGGTCCCCAGTTTTCTTGGCCGCAAACTGGACACTTTGTGTGAGTGCTAAGAAATTCTTCGGTAGTGACAGATTCGTTAATATTGTCGGCAATTTTGTCGGCACGAAAACGAGATTTGCATTCTTTACATTCTACGAGTGGATCAGAAAAAGTTGCCGTATGACCAGAGGCCATCCAAGTGCGAGGGTTCATTAAAATGGCTGCATCGATACCGTAAATATTGTCGTGATTCTCAACAAAGAATTTCCACCATTCTTGCATTATTTTTTGTTTGAGACTGACGCCGAGTGGGCCAAAGTCCCATGTGCCGGCCATGCCACCATAAACATCGGAGCCGGGAAAGATAAAGCCACGGCGTTTGCATAAGCTCACTATATTATCTAGATTGTCCATATTATTATTATAGCATAAATCAGAGTGGCTAGTCGGCCCAGAAATCTTCGGGATTTGACTCTACTTCGACGTTGATTTCAATAACTTCTCCGGTAGCAAAATTCTTGGCTTGCAGTGTTTTTGAAGCGATTTCATTTTCGCCGATAACGATGCCGTTTTTGGCGATTTTACTGGCGTAGGCGATTTTGTCTCCAAGTTTTTTGTCGGTAAAGACAGTAGTAGCACTGCGATTTTTATGGTGTAGCTTTTGAGTAACGCTGATAGCTTCGTCGAATTCACGCTCGGACATTGGGATGATTGCATAATCAATTAGCTCATTCTCGGTTTTTAGGAGTTTGCTTTCGGTTAGGGCGTAGAATAAACGCGTGAAACCAATTGAGCCACCGACGCCAGGGAATGATTTATCGGTAAAGAAGCTGGCGAGATTTTCGTAGCGTCCACCGCCGCAAACGGAGCCGATGTTTTTGTATTCCGGTAAGATAAATTCAAAAACGGTGCCAGTATAATAGTCTAGACCACGGACGATTTTCATGTCTGCTTCGATTTGGTCGTGATGGCCGGCCGATTCAAGAAGATAAAGGATTTGATCAAGTTCCGTAATACCAGCATTGAAGATTTCGTTATCGATTTCCAGATTATTAAGCTCTTTAATAATTAGAGAGCGCTCGCCATGAAGGTTGATGAAGGCAAGGATTTTTTTAACGTGATCTTTAGAGAGTCCGAGCTCTTCGAAGGCGACTTTGGTTTGCTCGGGAGTGACTTTTTCGGCGTGATCGATGATACTATAGATTTCGTTAGATTGATTTTGAAGTTCTAGATATTCAAGAAGGCCGGAGAGAATTTTGCGGTTACTGATGCGCGCAAGTATTGGCGTGTTTAATTCAAAAGCTTCAAAGGCTGAAAGAAGGGTAGAGATGACGTCTGCATCATAAGCAATTGGTAGATTATCACGGCCAATGACGTCGATATCGCATTGATAAAATTCACGGAAGCGACCTTTTTGGGCACGTTCACCGCGAAAGTTAAGGCCAAGCTGAGAGACTTTGAATGGAAAAGTGAGGTCGTTTTCGTGTTCGACGATATAACGAGCAAGTGGCACGGTGTGGTCAAAACGTAGAGCTTGGTCTGCGCTGGATTCTGCTTCGGCGGTTTTGACGATTTTATAGATTTGTTTTTCGGTTTCGCCACCAGCTTTAGCAAGTAAGATTTCAGTACGTTCAATAGAAGGAGTTTCAATCTCTTGATAACCGTGAAGATGGTATACTTCGGAAATTCTGTTTTTAAGGTTATTAAAAATGTATTGCGATTCTGGCAGGAGTTCTTGCGTGCCAGAAACTTTCGAAGTATTAATCTTTTTCATGAGTTTATTATAGCACAAAAACATTTTAGTTTGATCAGGGTTACGAAGGATAGTTACTTGTTTTGAGAGTGTTCCGCCAGAAAAAATAAAGCGCTGCCTGACGGACTTTCGTTGCTATTATAGTAAAAAAGAGGGCTTGGCTTCGCACCTCCGGCGCAAGGTCGCCCTCAATAACTTTATTATATCATATTTGGCTTCTAATTATTTGATAGAACAGGTATACTTTTAATTAGGTTTTGTGTATAATTGCGGAATGAATAAATCTAAAAAGAAGGGCCAAATTGTTATTCCGGCTGGCCGTAAACCGTGGCCACATGAATTACGAGTTGCTAGCATCTTGGCGCTAGGTGGGCATAGTATCGTATTTCTTAGAGAGTCAAATGTACGTACTCCCGATATTCTACTAGATGGAGTGGCTTACGAGATTAAGTCTCCAAAATCTTCCACTGCCAATTCGCTAGAACATTTATTAAAGAAGGCTTTAAAACAATCGCCAAACATTATTATTGATACTTCCCGTATGAAGAATGTTCGTGACGATAGTATTCGCAAATTTTTAATAGTTCAAGCCAAATCTAGAAGACAGATAAAGAAATTAATGATGATTACGAAACAAGGCCAAATTATAGACATTTCGGCTATGATTTGATATAATATAAGCTATCGAAGCACTCGCACGGCGCCGAAGGTACCTACCGCGAGAGCTTCTTTTTTGTTGCTTGGTTATGAGCCATAAATGGTGTTCTGTGGTATAATTAAAGAGTCCAAATCTTTAATAATATACAACAGAAGCACAGAGATAGTCTTGTTGCTGACGATACTCCGAATTAATCGGGCACCGCAGCACACGGAGTATCTCTGTTGTAAAAGATTTGGACATCCGCTGCGATGTCCGATTTTTGTTGTGGTACCCGGCGCGATGTTCAATGTCGTTTCTGTTGTAGGAAAGCAACAGAGATGCCACGCGTTTCAAAAATGCACAAAGCAAAAAACGAAAAGAATAATGAATTCTATACTATGTTTAGCGATATAGAACGAGAAATGAATGCTTATCTTGACTATAATCCTGATGTATTTAAAGATAAAACTATCTTATTGCCTTGCGATGATCCAGAATGGAGCAATTTCACTAAATATTTTGCTCAAAACTTTGAGAGATTTGGCTTGAAAAAGTTGATTAGTACGAGTTATGCTGCCGATAGTAAACCAAATGATATCCCTTATCAATTAACTCTTTTTGAAGTGAATAGCCCAAAATATGACAAAAAGAAAACACGCTCACATGGCAAGATTTTTATCCTTGAACGAGATATAAACAAAGATAAAAAAATCAATATCAATGATTTGGAATGGAATTATCTAAAAGGTGACGGCGATTTTAGAAGCCTTGAAATAAAAAAATTGCGCGACGAGGCGGATATTATAATTACAAATCCACCATTTTCATTATTTAAGGAGTTTTTTGCATGGATTATGGAAAGTAAAAAACAGTTCGCTTTTATTATTAATAAGGCGAGCATTTCTAATAAAGACGTCTTCCCATTTTTTATGAATCAGCTCGTATGGTCTGGAAAAGAAGATTGGAAAGGCGGAATGTGGTTTGAAACATTCAGCGAATCTGATGATTATGATAAAACAATAGATGGAAAAAAGTATAAAAATGTTGCTGCAATATGGATAACAAACATTGATCATGGGCGACGTCATAAACCAATCCCACTTATGACGATGGAAGAAAATATTAGATATAGTAAATATAGTGAAATCAGGGGAAAGGAGTACCAAAAATACGATAATTACGATGCGATAGAGGTTCCATATACGTCTGCAATCCCGAGAGACTACACTGGCTTAATGGGGGTGCCTATTACTTTTCTAGAAAAGTTTTGTCCAGAACAAATTAATTACAATATATCATTTTTCTGGAAGTTCTACATCAAAATCCATATATTCAGCCACGAGCCAATGACTAAATATCATTTTTGTGCCGTCTTCTAGTTTTATTATCAATTCTTTCGACGATTCAGATGAAATATCATAGATACCGTTAGGAACATTTTTGTCGTATTTTGTTACTTCGTAATCAACAATCTTTTTCTCGAGACACTCTTTGTAATATGACTTATGGTCCTTCCGTCACTCAATTCTAGAACTATAGGAAAATCAGTACAAAATCCATATCTATGTTTAGTGGTTCTCATTTTGCTTGGGGTTATATCTTCAATGACACCATAAGTGTCGATATCTTTTATTGATAGCCCGATTAAATTTAGTCTTTTCAGGATTATCTCAAGCATCCTTTTAGTCTTCGCCCGATAGCACCTTTTCATGATGCCTAAATTATACCACATGAACCACGTTTACTCTTAAAATAGAGGCGGAATACGGCTATTTTTTCTTTCTTAATACATCCCTTAGAAAACTGACAACAAAAGCACTAGCAATAATTAACATAACAACAATAATGATTATTATTCCGACGCCCATAGTTAAATTATATCACGGAATGAGTTCTTCAATGGTTTCAGCCAAATCGCTTACTGGCACGCTTTCGCCATTAATTCTGAATAGCGGGGTGCCTTGGAGATTGACTTTTTTACCCATTTTTTGTTCGAAGTCTAGGCGTTTTTTGACGTCGGAACTATTCGTATCTTCTTTGAACTTTTTGATGTCGCCAGCATTGTTTGATGCTTCTTTGAAATACTCAACGAATAAATCGTTCGCGTTCTTTTTCTCGGCGTAAATCCACTCTGATTGGTTAGCAAATAATAAATCTTTGTATTCCTTGAAGTACCCCTGAATTTGCGCGGCGGTGGCGGCGTGAGCGGCACCTAATCCATTTTGAAAGCCCAGATTATATCCGCGAAAAACTACGGCAAGTTTGCCGTCATACTTTTCTACTAACTCATTCATTTTTCTATTCCAATCAGCACAATGTGAGCAACCATAGTCAGCGTATTCGTAGATAATGAGTTCTGCCGTGTCTGGATTACCGATAATTTTCTCTGGGATGTTGCCGGTTTGCTCGGAAGGCTCGATGATGGAATCGGGCGAAATATTGTCATCGCCCCCAGTACTATTGATAATTATAATTAAACCGACAATCGCGATAATTATAATACCTATAATAGATAGTATCTTTTTCATAAAAACTCCAATTAGATAACTTGATAATATTCACCATCTGGGTGATAGTTTGGATCATCAAGAATTTGACACTTATAAGAATAATTGCCATTATCTTCGCAAAAATAGATGATAGCGGAACAATCGCCGTTCGAACTGTGAACGTTGCATTTTATGTAGAAAGTATTGTCTTCGTCTGTAATCCCGTAGCCGACGATTTGTTTGGTGGTGTCTTTAGGCAGGAGTTCGGTATTTGCAAGATAATCTTCGGCTAGCGTGCTGAAGGTGGCGAGTTTGGCGTTGTCTAGGGGTGATGGCTGAGGAGATGATAGACGGAATAGGCCGAAGGCCAGTAGAAGGACCGTTGCTACCGCTAATCCTAGGATGGGGAATAGGTACTTTTTGAATTTTTGTTGGCTGTCAGTGGCTTGGCCATTTACTAGCTCGCCAAAAGAACAATTTAGTATGTTAGAAAGCTTGAAAAGATGCGCTGTGCTGGGGTAGCTATCGCCGTTTTCCCATTTGGAAATGGTTTGGCGAGAAACAGACATTTCTTCGGCCAGTTTTTCTTGCGAGAAATTAGATTTGTTTCTGATTTTTCGTAAGTTGTCTTTGAATTTCATATTTACGACTCTTACTTTGATTATAACTCTTTTTAATTATAGGAGCCATTGACGTGGAAAGCTATCAACTATTGGGTGCGAAATATCAAAAAAGCGCGTCTAAGCGCGAAGATCTGGAATTTTGTTCTATGATGGTGGGCGATAGAGGAGTCGATTCAAAGAACGACTCCGAACGTTCATAGTTTCTTGAGCCATGGTGGGCGATAGAGGAGTCGATTCAAAGAACGACTCCGAACGTTCATAGTTTCTTGAGCCGTGGTGGGCGATAGAGGAGTCGAACCTCTGACCTCGTCTACGTCAAAGACGCGCTCTAGCCAACTGAGCTAACCGCCCGTGAAGTTATTATAGCATAGATTGGTTGGATAGTCGAGAGATCTTGGTGAGGTAACTTTTTGCTTCGCAAAAAGCTAACTCACCTATCGGCGACTCGAAAAATTTGCTTTGCAAATTTTTTTAATATCCATCATATCCTAGAAAACAAACAAGTTTGTTTTCTAGTCTATTTGGATATTAAAAAAATTAGAGCTTCGCTCTAATTTTCCTCGTCTTCTTGGTGAGTCGGGAGGGGCTCGAACCCTCGATTCGAAGAACGAGGGTTCCCAACTCAATGAGTTTATTTGGAACCACTTGTATGGTGAGTCGGGAGGGGCTCGAACCCTCGACACCGGGCTTAAAAGGCCCGTGCT
>CAYYYH010000006.1:0-36795 GCA_964476395.1 uncultured Candidatus Saccharibacteria bacterium
GCAATAAGTACTACGGCTACTCGGTGCGTTGTGTGAGTATTTAGGTTCGTTTCGTATGAGAGCCCTAGGAATGTGAGGAGCGTTAGCGACGAACTGGAGGGTTCTGACCCCACAGTCAGAACCCGACCACCTTTGGGGCGCCCTATGGGCGTCCCAAAGGAAATAGATTTGGCGGCTCTGTTGGCAAACCTAAACTTTTCTACAAAAAAAGAAACTCCGGAGTAGAAGACTAGCAACTTTCGGGAGTTTCTATTAATTATTATTTTACTATTTTACTGTATTATGTCAAGAAGTTTTCCGTCTTTAGTGATGCATTTTAACCTTTTGATTTCTGGGGCTTATTTAATACTGGCGACTAATTCTCTAAGAATTGCCGTATTTGGAACACCTTTCATACGACGGGAATCAAGTACTACACAATCTGCTTGCCATCTCGCTTCTTTTAAATTTTTCAAAATTGTTTTGGTATGTTTGGCGGTAGGTGATTTAAATTCCCATTTCACGTTGTTGACATATGCATCTGCCGAATGTTCACGCTCGCGATCACTTTTTCTAATAGATTCTACATTATATCCATATAGTGATAAGGTTTTTGCAGTAGCTTCTTCATGTGGCCAAGGACTGACATCGCCAGTTTTAGTAATCTTACCAATTTTGTTTATTAGTGCTAATTTTTCCTCTATAATTTTCATAACAAAAACCCTAGCATAGGTGATACAAAATTTCAACCCTGCCTCCCCATTCGTTATTTCGCCTAGGAGTTATAAGGATTTCAAGCAGTCTCTTTCTATTTTTAGCGTTACCTCTTCCTCTATTCTGGTAGTCAACAGTGGCTCGGTGGATAGTCGTGGCGGCAACGGCGTCTATTGGTCGTCTACGGCGAACAGCAACAAAAACGCCTACGGTCTGTGCTTCAGCAGCGCGAGCGTCTACCCGGGCTCGGACTACAGCAATAATTACCGCGGCTACTCGGTGCGTTGTGTGAGTATTTAGGTTTGTTTCGTATGAGGGTCCTAGGAACGTGCCAAACTAGAGTTAGTTACTTTACAAGCGAAACGATATGGGAAAAGAAAAATTTTCATTTGTGACTAGACTTTACCATGGTTTCATTTTTTTGTGTTAAAATGGTTATATTATGGTGTGTATAGCTGCATTTATTATTTTGGCGATTGTGGGGGTGTTTGTCGCGATTGCTTCAATCTTTAAGCCCAAGGTATGGAAATCCTACATTAAGGCCTTAAAAAAAGCTTGGGGGTGCCTCTGGAAAAAAGTGCGCTTGCAAAAGTGCGAGACTGGATTTAAGGACGATGTGAAAAATACCCTGCTTAGTCGAGTAATGATTAAACATCCTAAATTGGTAAAGCCATTATCTATTATCATTGAAATAGTTTCCGTCGTTATTGTAGTAGTGGTGGTGTGGGCAATTTTAACTGCGATTAAGTCGCTTTTGGCGCTTTGGGCGCTGGGCAGCTGCAACGTGACTAAGCCCTCGGCTTGCTCGTTTGGCGCCGAAGTTTGCTCGATCGACGAGAGCGAACCATCTAATGTATTTGAGGCAACTGGACGCTGGTTTGCTGAGTGGGGCGAGATTTTTGAAGCACTTCCAGACAAATTCCGTACTTATAGCGCCGAAGATTATGATTTTAACTATATTGCTATCAATGGTAGTGAGACGGAAGGCTTGCCTACTGCCGTAGACATCTTCGATCCAGAATGTTCAGTCTGCATGCAATCCTACCGTAATCAAAAGAACTCTGGCTGGTTTGATGCTTATAATGTACGCTTGGTGCCTTTTGCAATCCAGGACGCAGATAATAGCTACAAGTTTAAGAACTCCGAGCTGATTGTGCGATATATGTTTGCCGCTGAACAGATCGAGTCGGGCATATCACTCATTATTATTGATAATATCTTTACGCGAGAAAACCATGACGGAATCTCCTATCAAACAATGTTTAATGAAGAATATTCGACGGATGAAGCTAGAGCCAAACTCGAAAAATGGCTAAAAGATGCTGGCCTTGACGAAGAAAAGATTGAAGAGATTCGCGAGATCGCAAACTATCCAGAAACCACAGACAAAATGAATCAAAACCGCGACATTATCGAAAACCAGTTGCACGCCAAGGGCATCCCGACAATGATTTATGATGGCAAAAAACATACCGGGCTTTGGAAGCAATAATTATATATATTTTTGGGGTATTTCGGAGCGCGGCAGCGCGAGAGTTAGCGCTGGCCGCCCATGGCGATGGGCCGGCCAGACGCGGCCCCAAAAGTATATATAATTATTAGTTGCCTATGTTTATATGTATTTTTTACAACATTTTTCGTCTGACCGATGTTTTTTAGGTGGAAAACTTTCATATAAAAAACTTGACTTTACGGTGCATAAGATATAATATAATATTAATACTATATTTAGACAGGAATGCGAGGTGATGTCTGAAATACCAGAAAAACAAATAAAAAGGTTGCGAAGCTTGCTTAGCGATGCTGAGACGAATTTATCTGCTGCCAAAGAGCTGTTAATTTCTATTTTGGGTGACGGCGAGACGATCGCTGCTCCGCGTGAGACGGTAGTGACTGGTCCTGAAGGCAAGATTATTGAAGGAATTTTTGATGGTCAGATTATGATCGGTCCAGATGGCAAAAATTATCCCGTACCAGCAAACTATGCTTCTAAATCAAAACTAGTAGAGGGCGATATCATGAAGCTCACTATCACTGAAGACGGTAAATTCCTCTACAAGCAGATTGGTCCTGTTGAACGCAAGACTGTGATCGGCACACTTACCCATCACGATGATAAATATTTTGTAGAGGTAGCGGGGAAGGAATATCAGATTTTGTATGCATCGGTCACTTATTTCCACTTGCGCGATGGATCGCAGGTATCGGTGACTATTCCAGCCAATAACGATGATGCGACCTGGGCAGCCGTAGAAGCCGCGTTGTAACAATGAAATCTTTGTATCGGAGATACAGGCCGTTAGCGCTTAGTGATGTTGTTGGTCAAGAGCAAGTCACTAAACCTTTAGAAAATGCTCTTAAAAATGGCAGGATTAGCCATGCATATCTTTTTATTGGTCCGAGAGGTTGCGGTAAAACTTCTGTGGCACGCATTTTTGCGCATCAGGTGAACGGCTTTAAATATGAATTAGAAGACGACTATGTAGATATTATTGAAATTGATGGCGCTTCTAACCGCGGGATCGACAACATTAGAGATCTGCGCGAAAAAGCCATGATTGCGCCCACTAAAGGGAAATATAAAATATATATCATTGACGAAGTACATATGCTGACTAAAGAAGCTTTTAATGCTTTACTTAAGACTTTAGAAGAACCGCCTAGCCATGTAATATTTATCATGGCTACTACTGATGCATATAAGGTGCCAATTACAATTACTTCTCGGGCGCAAAGCTATACTTTTAAGCTAGCTGATGATGAAACGATGTTTAAATTCTTACGCCGAGTGGCTGATCAAGAAAAAATCAAAATTGACGACGGCGCTATTAAAATTATCGTGAGACGTGGTGGCGGTTCATTTAGAGATTCGCTTTCGCTACTTGACCAAATATCTACTTTGTCTAATAAAGAGATAGACGAAAGGCTTGTAACATCTGCCCTTGGCTTGCCGGAAGATGAAAAAATCATGAATCTGCTTAGCGCTTATCAGGCTAAAAGCTTAAACGACGTCTCTAAATGCTTTAAAGATCTCTTGTTGTCTGGCATTAAGCCCGAAACTCTTGCCGAAGAAATGATCCTCCGAATAGTCGCTGATCCTCAACCTGTATTTTTTCCGCTCCTCGATAAGCTGCCTGATATTAAGCCTCCTTTTGCCGAAGCCAGGCTTTTGGTGGCTTTAACCGACGGGATTCATGCTAGTATTAAATCGCCTGAGCCCAGTAGTGATCATAAGCCAAAAAGCGTCACTACGCCTAAATCTGCCGCTATGCCAAAACCCCCCACTATCAGTAAGCCTAACGCACTGTTTAGCTGGGATGATTTCATTGCGAAAGTACAAGAATTAAATGATGCAGTATATGCACAGCTAGTCAAATGCCAGCATAGTTTTTTGAATAATGAACTAGAGATTTTCCCCGAGAAAAAAATCATCAAAACTATTCTTGTTCGTGATAATAATATGCGAATTTTGACAACTGCGGCTAGTGGAGTAAAAATTACAATTCACGACGCCGGTGACACCCCAAGTGGAGAAAAAAAAGACGCAATGCTTACAAAAATTTCTGATATAATGGGTGGAGAGGTAAAAAATGACGCAGGAGGTAACCCATTCTAGTAAAGACGTTGGCAAAGTTTTGCCGCAAGATTTAGTGGCAGAAAAATCTTTGCTCGGCGCAATTATGCTTTCGGAAGATGTAATTCCGGAAATCTTACCTATTTTGAAACCTCGAGATTTTTACGATGTCAAACACCAGACTATTTATGAAGCAATGCTGAATTTATATGATCAGCATAGACCAATTGATTTGCTCACACTAACTTCTGAATTAAAATCTTCAAAAAAACTTAAAGAAATTGGCGGCGCACCATATCTTGCAGAGCTGTCGAATTTCGTACCCGCAGCTTCACATGCAAAAGCTTACGCCGAGATAGTTGAGAAAATGGCCGTTCGACGTAAGTTGGTAAAAGCTGGCACCGAAATTGCCAAGAAAGCCTATGAAGATGATGCAAACGTTGATGAGTTGGTTGGTGAGGCGGAGAGAGAACTCTTTGAAGTTTCTGACAAGGTAGTTAAAAGCGAATACGTGCCGATGGACGAGCTACTAGCTGACGCATTAGAAAGAATTGCCGAGCTCCATAAAAACAAAGGGGTTCTGCGTGGGTTAAAAACTGGCTTTAGAGATATCGACAAAAAAACCGCAGGCCTTCAAAAAGGCGATTTAATTATCGTAGGCGCACGTCCGGCAATGGGCAAAACTACTTTTGCGCAAAATCTAGCTTACAACATTGCCAGTATTAATAAAAAAGGCGTGTTGTTTTTCTCGATGGAAATGGCAAAAAACGAAATCGTAGATCGTATTATTTCTGATGTTTCGGGAGTGAACAACTGGAATATTCGTACCGGCAATCTTTCCGACGAGGAATTTCAGAGAATCGGTGACGCCATGGAGGAGATGGACGAATTGCCGGTTTACATTGATGATACTAGCTCAATGACTATCATGGAGCTCAGAAACAAAGCTAGACGCGCGATGCACGATCATAATATCGGCATTGTGATTGTTGACTATTTACAGCTTATCGCTGGCTCTGACCGCTACAAAGGTAATCGTGTACAAGAAGTTACAGAAATTTCACGTGGGCTAAAAGTGCTAGCTAGAGAGTTAGAAATACCAGTTGTGGCACTAGCACAATTGTCACGTAGCGTTACTGGGCGCGATGACCCACGACCAGTATTGTCAGACTTGCGTGAATCTGGTTCGATTGAGCAGGACGCCGATCTCGTGATGTTTTTGCATCGCCCTGATTATTATAAGCAAAATGATGACGATTACGAAGACACTCATATTACCGAACTTATTATTGCTAAGCACCGCCATGGGCCGGTGGGGAAGATTAAACTTTATTTCCATCCAGAACTGCTCCGTTTTATGTCATTAGACGAAACGCACGAATAGTGTGCTATAATACTTATGTGAAGAAAATAATTATTTCTAAACTTTTTTTGTATAGATATCGCTTCGTGATAGGATACGCCGTACTAGGCTTAGCTTTTATTACTTTATTGTTTATGTTGCCATTAATTGCACAACATGGGTTATCGCAAGCTGAAATCGATTCCGCAACTAATTCATACTATTTAGGCAAGGAGGGCATTTTGAGTGGCGATTTGGTTGATTTGCCATATCGTCTTTTGCAGAAGTTTTCAATTAAGTTTTTTGGGTTAACCACTTATGCGATCAAACTTCCTAGTATTATTATGGGGCTCCCGCTTGGATTTCTTTTGATCTTACTTCTTAACCGTTGGTTTAAAAGCAATGTCTCTTTGTTAGCATCTTGTATAGTCGTGCTTTCTACACCATTTTTATTCTTGGCTGGTTCGGGTACTCCTTTAATTATGTTGGTATTTTGGCCAACTTTGCTCTTGTGGCTAGGATCAAAAATCCAAGGCGAAAAACGCCCTAAGCCTTTTTACAGCTTTGCTTTTGCTATTATTATGTTGCTTTCTTTATTTACGCCATATATGATTTATTTTGCGGTTTTTTGTGTAGTCTTTGTGCTTTGCCAGCCGCACCTCAGATTTATCATCAAAAACTTACCAAAGATACCGCTGATTATCACCATACTGCTTCTTTTCGGTGGGATTGCAGTGCTTGGTATTGATATCTACCGTTATCCAAATGTCATCATGGAGCTTTTGTTTGCGGATGACTTTGAGCTTGGCAATTTCTTTAGTAATATCATTTCGGCCCTAGCACCAGTGTTTTCTTGGCGCAACACCGTGCAGAGCGTGTTTCTTTCGCCCCTAGCGAGCTTACCAATCTTTGCGCTGGTGTTGATCGGTCTATTCTCTACGACTAAAGGCTTTTTTGCCTCTAGAAATTCAATTGCCTCGGTGCTGCTTGTTTTTTGTGTAATTATCACTGGGTTCAATCCAAATGCTATCATCTTCTTTATTTTGCCCTTTTCGATTTTAATCGCTCACGGACTAAAATATTTGTTAGAAAAATGGTATGGGCTGTTCCCAGAGAATCCTTACGCTAGAATATCAGCTATTCTGCCGCTTTCTATTATGTTTGGGATCATGATTGTACCAAATCTATTGCAATATGTATATGGATATCGATATAATCCTGATATTGCCAATGAATTTACTTATAGCTTAGATGTAATCCGGGAGAATCTTACCGACGAGCCTTTGCTAGTCAATGATAACTACAGTTTTTATAAGATTTTGGAAGCGTCTTCTGATATCCAGGTTATTGAAAGTGTTTCTAATGAAGAAAAAATTGCTTCGCTTGGCAAACTGGCTGAGAGCAAAGCGGACTATAAGCTTTCTCAGATTATTACGTCCCCAATGAGGGAAAATTCTGATATAATATATTTATATACTCATACTGAAAAAGAAGGAGAATAATATGGGCCAAACTATGGATCAAATGAAGCTGTTGAATCAGTTGCGTAAAGCGCAAAAAGAATTAAAGAATGAAATTGTAGAGGTAGAAGCTGGTGATGGCGCGGTAATAGTGCAAATTAATGGTGAGCTCAAAGTTAAGAAGGTAAAACTAGACCCAGAGAAGATCGATTTTGATGATATTCGTGAGCTCGAGCGTTGGATCGAAAACTGCATGCGTGATGGCTTTGCAAAGGCACAAGAAATTGCTACTGACAAGATGAAACCTTTAATGGGCGGTCTCGGCAATCTTGGTCTTGGCGGAATGTAAAATGCTGCCTGGTGCATTCGAAAACTTGATTGATGCTTTGGCGAGACTTCCTGGAGTGGGGCCACGCACGGCCGAGCGTTATGCCTACTATCTTTTTAAATCTGATGCGCAAATCTCTAACAATATTGCTGATAGCTTATCTAAGCTACATAGTGGAGTAAAATCATGTCCAGTCACTTTCGCTCTTATTGACGAGGAAGAAGACGTCTCTCCTTTTTATTCCGATCCTGAACGTGATAAGGCTACGGTCCTAGTTGTAGAGGAACCGCTTGACATTTATGCAATCGAGCAGACAAAGACCTACAAGGGTACTTACCACGTACTAGGTGGTGCAATTTCACCAATTGATGGGATTACTCCTGACCAACTACATATTGGCGAGCTGATCAAACGCGTGAACGACGATAATGTGAAAGAAGTGATTATTGCAACAAACCCATCCGTAGAAGGCGAATCTACTGCCTTATTATTGGAAAAATTATTGCACGAACAAAATCCAGAATTAAGACTAACAAGATTGGCGCGTGGATTGCCGCTTGGGGTCGATTTATCTTACGCTGATCAAATCACGCTAAGTGCGGCTTTAGAGAATAGAACAGATTTATAGAAATTATTTTTGGAACATTTTGAAATCGCCCGATAAAAAATACAACAGTCACGGATGAGTGAGGAAACTGTAATTTCCGAGCGAATCCGCCTGATCTGTTGTATTTTTTATGCGGCGCGTATTTCAACGTTGAAAAAATAATTTTTATAAATCTTCTAAGGCTTTAAAGTCGACTTTAGCGAGTTTGGTTTTAGGAAGCTCATCGATAAAGCGGATTTCGCGCGGTATTTCATACTTTGCGAGGTATTTCTTATAAATTTGCCCCAATTCTTTTCTTGCAGCGCGTTCCTGGGCTTCAGGCTCTAGCACCGCGAACACAACAACTTTTTCACCACGAAGCTTGTCTTCACGACCAACTACGGCGCAGGAATTTATAAGTTTGCATTTTAATGTGACGTCTTCGATGTTTGCCGGATAGATATTATAGCCATTACTAATGATCATGCGTTTTAGGCGCGAACGGAAGTGAATTACGCCACGCTCATCAGCATAGCCGATGTCTCCAGTGCGAAGATACTTCTTGCCACCAATCGTAATAAATGCTTCGGCGGTTTCTTTTGGCTTATTTAGATAGCCCTTCATTACGGCAAGACCTCGTACTAATATTTCGCCATCTTCACCAAGCTTTGCTGGTTGTTTGGTTTTTAGATCCATAATTACCACTTCATTATCTGGCAGTGGATAACCAATTGCGTCTGGATCTTCGGCTACGCTGCGTGGCGAAAAGATAAACCCGCCTGAGGCTTCGGTTAGGCCATAGCCGTTTTCGATAATGGCCTTAGACCCGTGTTCTTTTAAGAAGTCATTGATTTTTTCTTTGCTCGACATGCTAATCATGTCACCGCCAGAAACTACAAATTTTACATCTTTTAGCCCGTCTTTCTTGAATTTTAATTTCGTAAGGTAATCAAAGACTGTTGGCACGCCCACTAAGATATTAACTTTATATTTGGTGATATATTCTTTGAATTTTTTGGGGTTAAACTGTGGGATAAGAAAGGCTCTCGCACCAAAGTAAAGTGGCATATGAATACAACAACCAAAACCAAAAGCATGAAAATTAGGCAAAAACGCCATAAAGGAATAGTCAGACTTAAATAGCTCTGGCACAAGGTATTTAGCTCCAAGGGCCTGAGCGTTAAAATTTAGGTTCGACAAGATAATACCTTTTGGTTTGCCGGTAGTGCCACCAGAATACATGATAATAGCGTCATCTTCAGAATTAACTCGAGCGTGCGGATTGCCGATGAATTTATTGGCTTTAGATAAGAATTGATCCCAAGTGGTCACGTGCTGGGATTTCTTGATATGGTTTTTGCGACCCTTAGTTAGCTTATACACTACACGCACGAGAAAGTTCATCGAACGCGTGGGCGAAACCACTACAACTTGTTCTACATTAGTATTTTTAATAATCGCCTCAACTTTTGGATAGGAAATGTCAATACAAAGCATGATCTTGGATTCAGATTGGACCAAATAATCTTCAATTTCTTTTTCGGAGGAAAGTGGATGCACCATATTAGCAACCGCGCCAATTTCATTAATGGCATACAACATATAAATTGCTTCAGGGGTGTTTGGCATACAAATCGTAATACGGTCACCTTTTTCGGCGCCAATAGCTTTGAGCGCAGCAGCAACTTTATTGATTTTTTTGATTAGCTCCTTATATGTAATTTGATTGTCGAAATATTCTAGAGCAACGTTATGCGGCCACTTACATGATGACTCATAGACCACATCATAAAGTCCACCATTAAAATATTCTATATCCTTAGGTAGCTTGTCAATGTAACCATACTTAGCTCGTTCCAGCTTCATGTCAATCTTGCGTAAGGTGTTTTTGATTTTGTTGTAAATAAACTCAATAGGCATAGATATATTTTATCATTTTTTTGTGTTTTTAGTGCTATAATGAGAAATATGGATAAGAACTTCAGGGTGAGAGTGATTGTGGGGGCCTCGATGTTTGTCGTAGCTCTTTTAGCCCTTTACACTTTTGACAGTGTGCCATTCAAAATTATCTTTAGTCTCTTCGCATTAGTTTCGATGATCGAGTTGTTTAGTTTTTTCAAGAAGAAATCTAACTGTTTCAACACCTTTCTTGCAATGCTCGAAATTGTCTTTTTGATTTGGGGATCGATTTTTGTAGCTAGCATAGACGTAAACCATTTCTGGTACATTATCCTTGGTGTACCTGGCTATGATATTTTTGCATATCTGTTTGGCAAAATGTTTGGAGGGAAGATCTTTAAGAAATCACGACCTTTCCCGCATATTTCTAAAAACAAGACTTGGGAGGGGACGATTTTAGGCCTTAGTATGGCGACCGGAATGGTTGCACTCAAAATGGCGATCTGCGGAGATTTTTCGGCGGATTGGATGTACCTTATGTGTGGACCATTGGCTTTGATGGGAGACTTATTCGAGAGTTTCCTGAAGCGCCGCTTTGATATTAAGGATTCAAATGAGATTTTAATCAAAAATAAATTCTTTGAAAAATTGGAACTTGTGGTTGGTGGATCAGAAGGACACGGCGGATTTTTGGATCGAATTGATTCTACCGCCTTTGCTTGTACTATTTTATTAATTGTTTCCAGCCTTTTGTAAGATAATCTAGGCCGGAGAAGATCGTTAATGCAAGCGCTAGATATAACGTGATATTCCCTATGATACTTATGATGTCGTTATTAATTATCTGATTGGCTAACAAGATAATTAGCGCAATCATCTGTACAGTGGTTTTGAGCTTACCATAAAAGGACGCTGAGATAGTCACACCGTCTTTTGCGGCCATCATACGCATGCCGTCAACGGCGAAGTCGCGAACTAGAATAATTGCAAACACCCAAATCGGAACAACACCAAGACATACAAGCATAAGAAACGCCAAATTAACAAGCATCTTGTCGGCTAATGGATCTAGAAATGCGCCAAGATCGGTAACTTTTTTGCTTTTACGCGCCCATATTCCATCGATTTTGTCGGTGATTGCTGCAACTATAAAGATTACTAGCGCGGTAATCTTGGCCCAAGTATCGGAAAAAGACGCAAAGACCATAAATGCGACTGAAAGTATCATTCGTAAAATGGTGAGAACAGTGGGGCCGGTCATACAATATTTCTCCTGTGCTCCACTTTCCACGAACGAATTTTGGCAAATTTAGCTGCCAGTACATCGGTAGACCATTTATCGCCAAGCATTACGGTGTGTCTCGGTGAGATTTTATAATCATTCATGGCTTCAGTGAGCTTTTTGCTGAGAGGTTTTTTGGCCCACCAGACACAATCTACTCCGATTGGTTCGCAGAATTTCTGCATCATCTTCTTGCGGCCATTGTTTGAAATAATAACGATTTTGACGCCGGCCTTCTTGCAATCTGTAACCCAATCTTGAAGCTCATCGGCTGGCTCCTTCTCGGAATGAAGCCTCAACGTATTATCAAGATCACACAAAAGTAGTTTAACGTCTTCTTTTTTTAACAATTCTGGAGTGACATCTTCAAATTTTTCAAATTTTTTATCTGCTTGAAAAATACTCATGTATCTATTTTAACATGATATAATGATAATATGTATGAAAAATTCAATGAGTTTTTGAAGGATAAGAATAAAATTTGCGTTATTCAAGCAGAGAATCCGGATGGCGATTCGTTAGGAAGCGCAATCGCATTGGATTATTTATTGTCCGATAAGGAAATTTCATTATATTGCCCAGTTGATATTCCTAAATATTTACATTACTTTGCGGATTGGTCTAGAGTTACTAATGAATTTGACTTTAAGGCTGATGGCTACATTATTGTTGATACTGCTGCTGAAATATTGCTTTCTAAACTTATAGACGATACTGCAATTCGTAACCGCCTGTATTCTGCTCCAGTTCTCGTGATTGATCATCATGAAACCAATGACGATCTGAATTTTATGCACGAGAGTATCATTGAGGTTAGGCCGGCATGTGCAGAAGTCATTTATCGTGTGGCAAAAGATTTGAAGATTGAAATTGGTCAAGAGGCAGCAGAGGCAATCTTTCAGGGTATTCTGTCTGATACTTTAGGGCTAACTAGTTCATCAGTAACAGCAGAAACTTTTGAAATCGCCGCGGAGCTTACTCGTCTCGGCGCAGACGTTTCCGTCTTGGAGGATCGCCGTCGTGAATTCATGAAAAAATCACCGCGTATTTTAGATTATAAAGCAGATTTGATTAAGCGTATTGAATATTCTCTTGATGGCACACTTGCTACGGTGCATATTCCATGGGACGACATTCGTGAATATTCGGATGAGTATAATCCTAATGTATTAATCTTAGAAGAAATGCGACTAGTAGAGGGCGTAAAAGTTGCAGTAGCAATTAAAACTTATCCGGACGGCAAGGTCACGGGCAAGATCCGCACCGCTTCGGAGGCGCCAATTGCCGAAAAAATTGCTGGTTATTTTGGTGGTGGTGGACACCCTGTGGCGGCAGGCTTTAGAACCTATGACACTACTTACGAGGAAGCTGTAAGGGAGCTAGTCAAAATTGTACCGGAGCTTTTAGATGATGTGGAATAAAAAACTATCGCTCAAAAAAACACACGATTTTTGTGGGTCGAAAGTACCACGACTCACAGTCGTAATGATACACGGTATTGCTTCGGATTCTTCAACCTATCATAAGGCTTTGGCTTATCTAGAAGGTACGGTTTCTTTGCGCGAAGTAAGATTTGTGACTTTCGATCTTCTCGGCTCTGGCGCATCGCCTAAAAACGATAAGCTGAATTATGATTATAAGGACCAACTTGAGGCGCTCCATAATTCTATTGAAAAACTAAAGCTAACTACGCCCTTGGTACTAGTTGGGCATTCACTTGGCTCCTTTATTGTTACGAAATATGCAGACACTTATAAAAAATCAGTAAGTAAACTGATTTTAGTTTCGCCGCCTGTTTTTACTATTGCCGATTTAGAAAATCCTGCTTTTATGATGGGCATGAAGGCCTTTAGAGATGCAGTTGGTTTGAAAAATCGGAAATATCTAGAAGAAAAAGCATTCAATAATTCAATGGAAAAGATTGTTTTAAATAAAAATAATTACAAGACTCTTGCGGAATTAAAAACGCCTACGGTCTTGATCTATGGTGATGCCGACCAACTGATTGCGTCTTATAATATCCCAAAAATTATTAAAACTAATTCAAAATATTTAACTGCAATAAAAACGGTCGGCCACCACGGCGTGTCGCGTGATAAATATAATAAAATCCGTGAGGTTTTGGAGGAAACGTTATATGCTTAGAATATACAACACATCTAGCCGCAAACTAGAGAATTTTAAACCACTGGGTGATGAAGTAAAGATCTACACCTGCGGGCCAACGGTTTACTCAGAAGCTCATGTCGGTAATTTTACGGCTTATATTTATTGGGACTTACTGGTTCGTACTTTGCTGGCAGATGGCTATAGCGTAAAAAGGGTTTTAAATTTAACCGACGTAGGGCATCTAGTATCGGATGCTGATGATGGGGAAGACAAACTAGAAAAAGGGGCCGCCCGTGAAGGAAAAACGGTGTGGGAGGTGGCAGAAAAATACATTGATAAATTCAAGGAAGATTACAAAACTCTTGAGCTAACCGAGCCAGAGATTTGGGCGCGGGCAACTGATTTTATCGACGAGGATATAAAGGCAGTAGATTTGATGACGGAACATGGCTTTACTTATGAGACTAAAGACGGTATATATTATGACACTGCTAAATTTGAACATTATGCCGACTTTGCGAGATTGGATTTAGCCGGCCTGCAGGCAGGTGCTAGAATCGATTTTTCAAACGAAAAACGCAATGTCTCAGATTTTGCCGTTTGGAAATTTATCCGCGATGGCGAGAAGCATGCTATGAGGTGGGACTATCTTGGTCGACCCGGTTATCCTGGTTGGCATTTAGAATGCGCAACGATCATCCACAAAGAGCTTGGTGAACCTATTGATATTCATACTGGTGGAATAGACCACATCCCGGTGCATCACACTAACGAAATCGCAGAGTGCTATGCTGCGTATGGACACGATTTGTCGCGCTATTGGGTACATTGTGATTTCATCACAATTAATGGCGAAAAGATCTCAAAGTCGCTTGGCAATGTTTATTCGCTAGCGGATTTGGCTGAACGTGGGTTTTCGGCAATGGATTACAAGATGTGGGTTCTTTCCGGGCATTATCAAGGCACACGGAATTTTACGTTCGAATCGCTAGAGGCGGCGAAGAACCGCAGGCTGAATTGGCGCAATCGTATTGCATTATCTTATCAGCAGGTTACATCGGCGGGTGACGGAGCTGGGGGGACCCCCGCCGCGCGCAGACGTACGTTGAGCACGATGGGGGAAACTGCGACGGCAGGGCCCACCGAGAGAATCTTAGGTGCAGTTAATAATAACCTCAATTCAGCTGAGGCGTTTGCGATAATTGATAATTCAGGATTGTCGCTTGCCGATTGGAAGAAGATTGACGAATTATTTGGACTAAAACTAATCGAAGATTCGCCGAAGATTTCGAAAGAAACAGAAGCGCTAGTTTTAGAGCGGGAAAAGGCACGGGCGGAGAAGGATTTCGCGAGAGCAGATGAAATGCGAGACAAGCTAGCCGAACAAGGAATTACCGTAAAGGACACTCCTGAGGGCCCGATTTGGCAATATCTAGTATAATTAGGGAATGGGGAAGAGTTATATCGCGATTGATTTGAAGTCGTTTTATGCTTCAGTAGAGTGCGTAGAGCGAGGTTTAGACCCTTTGAAGGCTAAGTTAGTAGTTGCGGATGAATCGCGAACAGATAAAACAATTTGCCTTGCTGTTTCACCTGCCCTAAAGGCGCTTGGTATTCCTGGACGGGCGAGACTTTACGAAGTGAAGCAGAAGGCGCGAGACTTTATCATTGCGCCGCCGAGAATGGCTTTTTATATTAGTTATAGTACGAGGATATATAATATATATCTAAAATTTATCGCCGAAGAAGATATGCATGTCTATTCGATTGATGAAGTATTTATTGATGCGGCGTCATATCTAAAGAACTACGGCCTAACAGCAAAAGAGTTAGCTCAAAAGATTTTGAAAGAAGTTTATGACGAGACAGGTATTACGGCTACGGCGGGAATTGGCACGAATTTATACCTTGCTAAAATCGCAATGGATATTTTAGCAAAACATGCTGAACCAGACAAAAATGGGGCTAGGATCGCCGAGCTTGATGAAATAAGTTACCGACAAAAACTATGGGGCCACCGACCGCTGACTGATTTTTGGCGAGTGGGACGAGGCTACGCGCGCAGACTAGAAGCTGCCGGACTTTATACAATGGGCGACATAGCGCTTTGTTCCGAAAAAAATGAGGATTACTTATATAAAATGTTTGGCGTAAATGCAGAGCTACTAATTGACCACGCATGGGGTTGGGAACCATGCGAGATTGCAGATATACGAGCTTATCGGCCGAGCACAAATTCTTTCTCGTCGGGACAGGTGCTAAAAGAACCATATGATTTTAAGAAAGCAAAAGTTGTTGCTCTTGAAATGGCGGAAGAGGTTAGTCTTGGGCTGCTTTCTAAGAAGATGGTAACGGATCAAGTGATATTAACAGTCGGATATGATAAGGTAAGTTCGGCGGGATACGATGGCGAAAAAACGAAAGACTTTTATGGACGGGAAGTACCTAAACACGCGCACGGAACATTTAATTTAGAACGCTACACTGCGTCTCCGAAATTAATATCTGAGGCAGTGGCTAAGCTCTTCGATGACAAGGTAAATCCTAAATTGAAAATTCGTAGAATTACGATAGATGTTAACCGCGTCAAATTAGAGAAGGATGCGAATAAGGAATTAAAGCAGCTGGGGCTATTTGATGAGCCGGTTGATGAGACTTCTTTTAAAAAAGAGAGACAAGTCGAGGAAGCAATTCTAGCGATTAAAAGGAAATACGGCAAGAATGCGATATTAAAAGGAATCAATTTTGAAAAGGGGGCCACTGGCAGAGAGCGCAATGCGCAGATTGGAGGACACCGCAAATGAGTGACGCTCATAAATATGACGGAATTATTAATCATCCACATTTTGAACCCAAAAATCATCCGCGGATGTCGCGAGAAATGCGTGCTGCGCAGTTTGCACCGTATGCGGCCTTGTCTGGTCATGCGAACGCAATACGTCGCACTGCAAAATTTGCGGAGCTACGGTCGCGTCGTGTCATTGAGCCAAGTAACGATTGATTGAAATTTTTATGCCCAGACTTATGGGAAAGGTGGGGTGGGGGGTTGAAGTTTTAATTGGTGCGTGGTAGAAGTATTGAATGAGTAAAAATGGAAAGGTAGAGATTGTTGCGGGTGTAAATGTTACGCCATGGGAAATGCATAGTGCAGTAGCGCTTAGTAGATATGGTTATGATATAAAGTTTATTCCTAGGCATAATTCTTTGCGTTCAGCAGATGCTTATATTGATAATACTATATTTGAATTTAAATCACCTGAGGGCAGTACGATAAAGTGTATTGAAAACAATTTACAGAAGGCGCTCCGATATCAATCTAATAGTATTGTTATAGATTCGTACAGAGTAAAAAAGGTTCAGGATCGAAGTATAAGGAATTATTTAGTAGCCAGGATGAAGAGAAAAAGAGGAATAAAAAGATTATTGCTCGTAAATAGAGTCGGAGAAGTTATTGACATCGGTAAGCTCATATAATAAAATGTAAGTATCGAAGTTCTCAGAGGGCTCACCTAGAGCCTCGCCCGAGAGCTTCTTTTTTGTGTCAAGTTTTTGATGGGGTGGGAAGTGTGGTATAATTATATAGTAGTTAAATTTTGACAAAAAACGCTAAATATGGTGTATTGCGGTATTTTTGAACGCTAGGTATAGCGTAGGTGGCTCACTATATATTATATACAGTTTTATTTATAGTAACGAGAGAGAAATTCAGATTTATAGTCTTGGAATGTTCCGTCTTCTAGTGATTCGCGGATACGATTAACAGTGCGTACAATGAAGTATTCATTGTGAATACTAGCAAGAACCTTGGCGGTGATTTCGTCAGTTTTAAAAAGATGATGGAGATATGCTTTTGTGTAATTCTTGCAACATTCACAATCGCAGTCTTCTTCGAGTGGTGTGAAATCATGGGTATATTTGGCATTTTTGATGTTGATTCGTCCGTCTTTAGTGTAAAGCGAACCGTTTCTCGCCATGCGGGTTGGACCGACGCAATCAAAAGTATCACAACCAAATTCTGCACCAACGAACAAATCGATTGGTTCTTGACCCATGCCGAGAAGGTGACGCGGTTTGCCTTCTGGTAAAATACTATTTACAATTTTTAGCATTTTATCCATGCCGTCCGCAGTAAAGACGCCACCGATTCCAAAGCCATCGACGGGCTTTGAAGCACAATAGTGCGCAGATTCAGCACGCAGATCACTGAACGTTCCGCCTTGGACCACGGCATAGAGATATTGTTCTTGGCCGAATATCTCTTTCTCGGGACGCTCCTCACGCCCGTCTTCACGGGGTTCGTCGCTGCGTCCTCGTAGCAACTGCGGATGCCCCTCGAAAGAGATATTTCGGCCATCCATTATCTTTTTATGTTCAGATATGCAGCGGTCGAGCCAGCGATGAGTGCGGTCCATGGCTTCTTTCATGTCTTCGTAGCTTTCGGATTTGGCGAGGTGATCAAAGGCCATATGAATGTCGGCGCCAATCTTCCATTGATCCTGCATAGACGATTCTGGTGTCATTTCAAAATTTGCGCCATCAATGTGTGATTTAAATTTGACGCCATTTTCGCTAATCTTGACGTTGGGTAGGGAAAAAATTTGGAAACCACCAGAATCGGTGAAAGTAGGGCCATGCCAACTGCTAAATTCGGCTAGACCGCCAGCTTCTTTAATCAAATCGGCGCCGGGGCGGAGAATCAGATGATAGGTATTAGCAAGAATGGCTTGAGAACCAAGATCGCGCATTTCTTGCATGGTGAGAGCCTTAACTGTAGCCCTGGTCGCCGCACCAACAAAAGCTGGAGTCTTAATATCGCCATGTGGAGTATGAATTACGCCAACTCGCGCCAAGCCATCTCGTTTTTTTATATCAAACTTTAACATATAAACATTGAATCTCCGTAGCTTAAGAAATTGTATTCTTCATCGATAGCATGGTCGTAGGCGTTTTTTAAATGTCCCCAACCGGCAAAAGCGGACGCAAGCATTAAGACCGTAGATTTAGGCGCATGAAAATTTGTAAGAAGAGCATCAACTAGTTTAAACTCAAAACCTGGATAAATAAAGATATCGTCTTCGCCGGAGGTCTTGCCTGTCTTTGCATAGTATTCCAAAGTCCGAGCCACGGTAGTGCCTAATGCAATAATACGACCAGAATGGTCTTCGATTGCCTTGATTGTATCTTCTGGAATATAAAACCATTCAGAATGCATTTTATGATCCTCTACGTTATCGGTTCGCATTGGCAAAAAAGTCCCAAGACCCACATGTAGGGTTAAATATTTAATAATTACGCCTTTATTGCGTAGTTTTTCGAGTAGTTCGTCAGTCATGTTTAGGCTTGCAGTTGGAGCGGCGGCAGAACCCATGTTTTTAGCCCAGACGGTTTGATAACGTTTTTTGTCGTCTTCTGTGGCGTCGCGATGGAGGTATGGAGGCAAGGGAACGGTGCCGTATTTTTCGGCAAGCTCAGCGAGCGGTACTTCGCTTTCGACTTCAGCGATGCCATTGCCGAGAATTTTCGTAACAGTGACCAGTTTACTATTCGATCCGAGGGAATCCAGAGCCTGGCAAGGCGAGGACGAGCGCGCGAGCCCCGTGGCGACGGGAGCGAGCGACGCGGTCCGAGGATGAATAGTAAGCTGGTCGCCATCATGAAGTTTGCCGCGGTACATGACGCGCTGAGGTTCGTCGCCGTGTTTTTCAAGGACGACTAGTTCGCGCTTGCGCCCATCGGGGAGTTCGCAGTAAAGTCGCGACTGCATTACACGTGTGTCATTTAGCACAAGGACGTCGCCCGGGTTTAAGAAATCAGCCAAATCGCGATAGTAGGAATCAGTGATATCTCCAGTCTTGCGATCAAGCACTAAAAGCCTAGTAGAACCGCGTTCCTTGGGCGGAAACTTAGCAATACGTTCTTCCGGCAAGTCGTAATTGTAATCAGAAACTAACATATTTTTATATTATAACACTTTTTTTGTCTTTTTCAATTTGTCTTTGGTAGCGCTCCTCTTCCGAAAAGATGCAACCGCAATATTTTTGCATATAGAGCCCTTGTTCACGGGCTTTTTGTTGGCCTTCACGAAAACCCACACGAAAGTCGCGATATAAGAATTCAATTCCGGATTCTTTGGCTAATTTTTCGCAGACGGCTTTTAACTCTTCATGTTTTTGATATGGTGAGACAAGGAGGGTCGTGGTAAAAGCATCGTAGCCGTTTTCAACGGCATAGCGCACCGTTTCGCCTAAGCGCTTGGGGTAACAATAATTGACGCACCGATTAGAAATGTCGCCCGCTACGTTACGACAAAACTCATCTAACCCATACTCTTCGTGAAGGATTAATTTAGCATCAACCTTTTTGGCATAATCCTTTAAGCAATCACGTCGCGTTTTGTATTCGATGTACGGATGGATATTTGGATTATACCAAAAAAAAGTCGGTTCGATCTTTTCGGCTCGTAATGAGTCAATACAATATACGCTGCAAGGCGCGCAGCAGGTATGCATTAAAAGTTTCATTTACACAATTATACCATTTATGCTACAATATATCTATAAAGGAGGTTTATGTCTAAATATATTGAAGCGGATACGAGGACGATACTAAAATTTTGGCTCGTTCCAATCGTAATTGTTGGGGTAGTTTTTTTCTTGTATAAAGCACTTACCGGGTTAATCATTATTGGTATTTCAATTTTCTTGGCGCTTGCGCTAAAACCATTGGTGCGTAAGGTAAATAATTTCTTTACCAATCATTTCGGCAAGGAGAAAAAACACCAAACTTTGTCGGTGATCTTGGCCTATTTGATCGTAGTTTTGATAATAGGTGCAATCATCGCAATCGTTGGTCCAGTTGTCGTAAATGAGACGGCTAGATTCGTGCAAAACTTTCCTGAAACGTTTGAGAAAACTTTTGGTGGCTGGGACGGTATCAATGATTTTGGCAAAGCAATCGGAATTCAAAACCTCCATTCCGAAATTACCAATGCTTTGTCTTCATTGTCCAATAATATGCTGAATTTACTTGGCTCGAATTTTGTCTCGAATGTTAGTAATTTTGCAGATATCATAATGAAAGTAGTGTTAGTATTAGTCTTGACGCTTCTATTCTTACTGGAGGGCCCAGCGATGATGAACACGTTGTGGACTAGCTTAGGGTCCGGCGAAGATAAGAAGCCGGTTAAAGTAGCAAAAAACATTGTAGACAAAATGGCGAATGTGGTTTCTACTTACGTGTCTCATCAGATTATTGTAGCAATGATCGATGGACTTGCTTCAATGACAATAGTATTTATTCTTTCTCTGATCTTTAAGTTTTCACCGAGTCTTGCTATTCCCATGGGCATGATTACAATGACTTTTTATATGATTCCAATGTTTGGGCAATTTATCGGCGGTACTTTAGTTACTTTGTTGCTTTTCTTCTCCAGCCCACTAGCGGCATTGATTTTCGCAATCATATATATAATATATGCACAAATTGAAAACAACTTGATCGCGCCAAAGGTCCAGGGTGATGCACTCAATCTGCAACCAATCGTAATTTTGTGTGCAATCACAATTGGTATGTATATGTTTGGCCTATTGGGCGCCATAATCGCTATCCCGATTGCTGGTTGTATACGTGTTTTGGTCGACGAATATCCTAACATTAAGGCAGCCAGAGATTGAGATGTCGAATAAGCAAAAGGTTAAAAAACAAAAGCCGTTTTTGATCGCATTATTCGTATTGCTAAATATCGCGGTAATTGCGGCTACTGCTTTTGCTGAGTTTGGCAATTCAAAAGATGCAACTGAACTTTCTGAAGTAAGGTTTAATTGGTGGTTACTAATCCCGCCAGTGATTTGTTTCGTGGTTGCGATTTTGGCCGAAATACATAAATACGTAGTTATGATGAAAGAAATGTCTCACGATAAAGCGAATTTTGATGGTGAGAAGGCACATAAGGTAGCCAGGAGAACGGTGCTACTTGGAAAGTACTATGACAATATAACTCCGGCGGCCGTAGGTGGCCAACCGTTTCAAATCTTTTATATGCGAAAAAACAGCGGCCTTCCTAGGGGCGCTTCAACTTCGATCCCAATTTTTGGCATGGTGGCTGGGCAACTAGGCTTTTTGATTATTGCGCTTGGTTGTTTTGTGTTTGGTAGCGCTTTAATTAATAATGCGGTCCTAGTTACTACTGCTTGGTTTGGCTTGTTATTCTATGCTTTTTGGCCAGTAGTAGTTTTTGGTGCGACATTTTTTCCCAAGCCGACTGCCACCTGCATTAATTTTATCGTCAAGATCCTTGCGAAAATCAAGATAATCAAAAACCGCGAGGACACTTTAAATAAAGTTGAAACTGAAGTTTTTGAATATGCCAAATCAGTAAAGATGATCATGAAGACTAAAGGCCTTTTCTTGAAAACTGTTTTATATTCGCTTTGTTTTAATTTTTTGATTGCAACTATTCCTTTCTTTGTCTTGACTGCTTTTGGCGGCAATACTGATTTTTGGGTATGTTTTACCACCACAATTGCCGTAATGGCCGCAGTATACTTTGTGCCTACTCCAGGAAATGCAGGAGCAGCAGAGGGTACTTTCTTTCTCGTTTTTTCGGCTTTGTCATCTGGATACGTGTTTTGGGCGATGTTAGTATGGCGATTCTTTTCATATTATATTTATATAATTATTGGCGCGATAATTTATTTCAGAATGCATCTCGAAAAAAAGCAGAAGGGTCACACAAAAAACCATGTTTAGATTGTTTAAATTTTTGAAGCCATATTGGTGGCAAGTGGTGGTTTTACTTCTTGCAACTGGTTTGCAGGTATATACAACCTTACGTTTACCGGCATTGATGGCAAATATTATTAATGATGGTATTGTACCCGGCAACTCAGACTATATTTGGATGACTGGCCTAAGAATGATTGGTTTAACGATCATTTCTGCAGCCGGATCACTTATTTCCAGTTATTTTGCGGCACGCGTGGGCACAAATTACGCGAGAGATATTCGCGAGGCGATCTTTACCAAAATCATTAATTTCAATTTATCAGATTTAAAGGAGTTTAGCACAGCGTCTTTGCTCACTCGTACTACTAATGATGTCAACCAAGTGCAGATGGTGACAATTATGATGCTTTCAATGATGTTAAGGGCGCCACTTTTCTTAATAATCTCTGTAATTATGGCAATCCAGACTGCTCCGGATATGAGCTGGATCATAGTAGTGGGTGCAACTGCAATTTTGGGCTCGGTGGTATTAATTATGTCACTAGTGATCCCAAAGTTTAAAGTCTTTCAGGAATTAATTGATAAGATTACTTTAGTTACGCGTGAAAATTTGACGGGACTTCGTGTCGTAAGAGCATTTGATAATGAAAAACTTGAAAAAGAAAAGTTTGTAAAAAATAACGATAAGCTTACAAAGTTATTGATTTATATCGATAAGATCATTGAGTTGCAAAATCCATTGATTAACATCATCTTTAATGGCACGACTTTGCTTTGCTCATGGATTGGCATTTCGCTTCTTACAAAAGATTTTTCTTACCTTGGCAATATGACGGCTTTTGCACAATATGTTACTTTTGTGATGATGTCGTTTTTGATGTTATCGATGCTGTTTGTGACCCTGCCGCGAGCAAATGTTTCGGCGCATCGTATAAATGCGGTGCTTGGTAAGCGTTCGCAATTAAAGTGGCGACAGGAGACTAACGGCCAACCAGAACGCATCCCTTCTGTAGAGTTTAAAAATGTAAATTTTTGTTATCCAGAAGCAGCCGAAAAAGTGCTTGATAACGTTTCATTTGTTGCAAGAGCTGGCGAGACGACAGCATTTATTGGCTCAACTGGCTCGGGTAAGTCCACGCTAATTAATTTAGTGCCAAGGTTTTATGAGGCTAATTCTGGCGATGTGCTGGTGAATGGGGTTTCGGTCAAGGATTATCAAAAAGAAGACCTAATGAAACGCATTGGCTATGTACCCCAACGCGGAATGTTGTTTGCTGGTACCATTAGAACAAATATCAAATTTGGTGCGCCGAACGCTTCTGATGCATTAATGCGAAAATCTGCGCGTATCGCCCAAGCAGAAAACTTTATCGAAAAACTGCCCGACAAATACAATTCACGGATCGCTCAAGGTGGCACAAATGTATCGGGCGGGCAAAAGCAACGTTTGTCAATTGCACGAGCAATTTGCAAGGAACCGGATATTTATATTTTTGACGACGCTTTTTCGGCGTTGGACATGAAAACCGATACCAGACTACGTACCGCTTTGAAAGAGGTAACCAAAACGGCAGTCGTGCTAATTGTTGCACAAAGAATCTCGACGATCAAAGATGCTGACCAAATCGTGGTGCTGGATAATGGCAAAGTAGTAGGTAAGGGCAAACACCTGGAACTTTTAAATAGTTGCAAGATTTATCAAGAAATCGTCAGCTCGCAATTGTCCGAAAAAGAGTATCTAGATGAGCTAAAACTAGCTGGCGTGAAACCGGCTACAAAGAAAGGGGGGCATCATGCCAAAGCCTAGTTATGATCGACCCCAACAAAAAAGTATGTGGCAGTCTTTTAAGGTTTTTCTAAAATCTATTAAGGGATACCGCATCCCGATCATTGCCGCGATTCTACTAACAGTAGGGTCGGCCATACTTGGACTATTTATTCCAAAAATCTTGGGCGATATGACTACAATCGCGGTTAATAGTTTTCCGAATTTAGATTGGTCGGCCTTGGGCGGCAAAGCAATTCTTGCTATTGTTTTGTTTGTGGCCTCGGCAATTTTGAACTATGGACAAGCCTACATCCTTGCTGTAGTCTCCGCAAATTACACTAAATCAATGCGAGAACAAATCTTAGACAAAATTTTTAAATTGCCAATTGCTTATTTTGACAAACATCAATATGGGGACACTTTATCGCGCATGTCGAATGATGTTGACGTGCTCACAACTTCGATGTCACAAGAGATTGCTGATATATCCCTTTCACTCACAACGCTGATTGGCGTAATGGTTATTATGTTAACTATCAGTGTACCTTTATCTTTGATTTCTTTTGTAGTGGTGCCAGTTTCGGTACTAGTAGTAGGTAGAATTATGCGTTATGCGCAAAAATATTTCCGCGAGCAACAAAACACTCTGGGCACGCTGAATAGCGAAATTGAAGAAGATTATGGTGGAGAAATTGTGATAAAATCTAACTCTTATGAAGATGTTGCTCTAGCCGAATTTAATAAAATCAATGAAAAATTAACTACAGTTTCAAGACGGGCACAAATCTATTCTTCCTTATCTTTTCCGGTGACACATATTTTTACAAACTTAGGCTATGTAGCGATTTGTGCACTCGGTGGTGTGTTCGTAATTCAAGGCCGGATTAGTATTGGTGATATTCAGGCCTTCATTCAATATGTTTCACGATTTAACCGACCAATTACCGAAATTGCATCCACTACATCTACTTTGCAATCCTTGCTAGCGGCGAGCGAGCGAATATTTGAATTCCTAAACGAACCGGAGGAAACACCTGATCCAGAACCAGCAAAGACGATCGAAAAGGTTAAGGGCGAAGTTGAGTTTCATGATGTAAACTTTAGTTACCTTAAAGACCGCCCAACTATCCATAATTTTTCAATCAAGGTAAAACCCGGCATGAAAGTAGCCATTGTTGGGCCAACGGGCGCGGGCAAAACCACAATTATCAATTTATTAATGCGATTCTATGAGCCAGATTCTGGATATATTACGGTTGACGGCGTGCCAACGCGCGAGATGAAGCGTGCCGATGTGCGTAAAATGTTTGGCATGGTTTTGCAAGATACTTGGCTATTTTCTGGCAGCGTAGAAGAAAACTTACGTTATGGCAATCAAAAGGCAAGTCTTGCCGATATCAAACAAGCGACAAAGGCCAGCAACGTAAACCATATCATTGAAGCTTTGCCAAAAGCATATCATTCATCAATTAGCGAAGATTCGGACAATATTTCGGCTGGCGAAAAGCAACTAATTACAATCGCACGCGCGATGATAGCAAACCCACCAATGATGATTCTGGATGAGGCCACGTCTAATGTGGATACACGCACCGAGCAATTGATTCAGGATTCATTTGAAAAACTTACCTATGGTCGTACTTCATTTGTGATCGCGCATAGACTTAGCACAATTCGAAATTCTGATCTGATTTTAGTAATGCGCGACGGATCAATTGTAGAACAAGGAAACCATGAAGAGCTATTAAAACTCAATGGTTTTTATGCCGAATTGTATAATTCGCAATTTGCTGAATAGTTTTTGGGCAGTCAAAAAGCACTTTAGGACACGCTCAAGGCAGTTCAGCCAAGCTTACGGTCCTAAAGGTGCTTTTTGATTGCCTCGAACACTTCTTCTATGGTACCAGAAGCGTCAATTATAGTAAGATTAAAATCCTTTGCGATTTTTGGATAGGCGGCGTTAACCTTGGATTGAAAGTCATGTTGCTTCATCTCAAAAGTTTCGGCAGCTTTGCCACGAATGGCTTGGCGTTTTTCACGAACCTCATCTGGCACGGTTAGAACAAAACCGTAGTCAGGCTTAAAGTATTTTTCGGGGAGCATTTCTTTGGTAAGACGAATAATCTTATTGCGAGAAACGCCCTCGCCGTAACCTTGGTACGCAATCATAGACCAATAGTTTCGTGCTGAGATCACAATACCGCCTTCTCTTAAAACTGGTTCGGCAATTTTTTTCCAAAGCTCGACACGGGCGGCCGTAAACAATAACACATTGGTGATCGATTCTAGGTGATAACCGCGCGAAAGAATAATGTCATGCAATTCGTGAGTTTGTGGCAAATTACCGTCTGGCTCTTCGATGAGAGCGACTTTTTTGCCTTGTTTTTCATAATATTCTTTTAGTAGTTCTACCTGCGTAGATTTACCAGTACCGTCTTGTCCCTCGATCACTATATACATATTATTATTTTACCAAATTATCTCGTTATAACCATGAGATTTTAAAAATGCATTAGTTTTTGAAAAATGATGGTTGCCAAAAAACCCTTGATATGCCGAAAGCGGGGATGGGTGAGGCGATTCAAGGATTAAATGCTTGGTGCTATCAATTAAAGATTTTTTGTTACGAGCATCACGGCCCCACAGAATAAATACCAGATGTGGACGAGTTTCATTTAGGTACTTGATGGTTTCTGTCGTAAAAATCTCCCAGCCTTTGCCACGATGCGAACCGGCTTTGTGTGCTTCAACGGTAAGCACCGTGTTTAATAGTAACACGCCTTGTTTTTGCCAATTTCTGAGGCTGCCAGTTTTGTTAGCGTGATGGCCGATGTCATTATCAATTTCTTTATATATATTGACTAGCGACGGTGGAATAGGTTGAGAATTTGGCACCGAAAAGGCAAGGCCTTCGGCGGCGCCAGGAGTATGATATGGGTCCTGCCCCAAAATAACCACTTTGACTTCGTTTAGGTCAGTGGTAAACGCTGAAAAAACTAGTGATTTTTTGGGATAAATTGTTTTGGTTTCATAAGCCTCGTGCAAAAAATCTGATAATTCTCTGAAATAAGGTTTATCAAATTCGGATTTTAAAAATGGTTTCCAACTCTCGTGCATAATGGGTTAAAGCCATTTGATTAAGCGCTGATATTCTTCAGAGTCTTGCGGATAAGAGTCTAGAATGTCTTGAATATAGGTTTTACCATTAGTGAGATTGAGAGTTTCTACTTCTGGAACCGAAGCGAGCAGGCGCACAACTGCTTCGTCGGATTCAATGTTGGTCATGGACTTTTGGGGATCTGAAGCGTGTGAGTGCACGCGCAATTCTTTATAAACAAATCTTTTGATACCGGCTTGCAAACAGTGCTTCAAACAATTATCACATGTTGCAGTACGGTTATAAATCGTACAGCCTTTTAGACTTTCATGGGCAAAAAGTATTGCATTCATTTCGGAATGAATAACAAAACGGTATTTCATAGGACGCTCTGAAAGAGTCATTTTGGATTCATTGGCTCCTTGAACTAGACCATTATAGCCAAGCGAAACTACGCGCTTGTTTTTGTCAACAATCACGCAGCCCATTTTTGAAGACGGATCTTTGGATTTTTCCGACACTGTCTCGGCAATTTTCATAAAGTATTCATCCCAATCTTTCTTTTTACTCATAATGACAATTATAGCACAAGCGAAGGGTGGGGGGTTGTATTTTTGATCAATATATGCCTAGAATGTCGCCACAATAAAAAAGGAGTAAAAATGCGAGGTAAAAAAATCTCAAAAACTATTAAGAAAAAACGTAAAATCAAGGTGCGGTTTTTGCTTTTAGCAATGACTTTGCTGGCATTGACGCCACCATGGAGAGCTGCTAGGGCGGTAGGCTGTCCAGATCTTAGAATTGTATTTGCAAGAGGATCAGGCGGGGAATTAAACAAGGACGCTAACTACCTAGAATTTAAATCGAGCATAGAAAACAAGTTGATTGATACGGATTTGACATATGAGTTTATTGACTTAGATTACCCGGCTGTAGGTGTGGGGATAGATAAAATCGACGTGACATTAGGGGCGTATTTTGGATCAGGCGATGCCTATGAATTTGGTGAAAGCGTTGACACTGGCGTTAGAAAGTTGACGAGTTTAATAAATAGCACTGGTTGCCCAAATACAAAATACGTAATAGGTGGTTATTCACAAGGTGCGATGGTAGTTTCTAAGACATTGGCAAGATTGAATGCAGGCCGTTTGATTTATGCGGCCACTTTTGGCGATCCAAAAATCTATCTACCCGAAGGAGAGGGTATGATTCCGGCGGCCTGCCGAGGTGAAAATCTATCTGACTATCGTATGTATGTACCGGACTGTCATGCGTATAAGGGGCTGCTTGGCGCCTATATACCATACGAGCCCGAAGCGTTAGCGGGCAAAGTGGGTACTTGGTGTAACAAAAAGGATATTTTTTGTAGTTCGTATCTTAGCGTCAACGACCACGTGAGCTATATTTCGGATAATTTATACGAAGACGCTTCCAGAATGATCTTTTCTAAAATCGCTAAATACTTTAGTATTGATAGTCGCGTGGCGTCCGAGCACGATACGGCGATTTTAATTGATTCTACTGGCTCGATGAGGGGATTAATCGATAGCTACAAGGAAGAAGCCTATCGACTAGCTCAGGAAACATTAGATGTGGGTGGGCGAGTGGCGTTATTTGACTATCGCGACTTAGATGATCCGTATCCAGTAACTGAAAGATGTAATTTCGAAACCTGCACGCTTGAGGTTTTTAAAGAAAAATTAGATGAAATTGAAGCGGATGGTGGCGGTGACTGGAACGAGTCTTTGTTGTCTGCTTCTTTTAATGTAATGAACTCACTAGAATGGAAATATGGCGCAACTAAGTCTTTGGTAGTTTTGACTGACGCGGGGTTTTTGGAGCCAGATCGTGACGGAGTGACAATCGACGACGTAATCAGTTTAAGTAAAACAATCGATCCGGTAAATTTTTACATCATTACTAAGCCAAAAAATGAGGAGATTTATCAGGAGCTAGCAAATAACACAGGGGGCAAGGTAGTGACCAATCTTGATGAATTAAGTTTACTAACTGACTACATTATGGAGCGCTTTGATTCCTTGCCAAGAGTCGTAGAAGAAGATTCGTCAATTGATAGGCCAACTCTTGAAATAATAGAAACTACTCAAGATTCGAATTCAGAGATTACTATCAGTTTTAAGACTGACGCCACTAAGACGTTGGTGGTGTTAAATGACCGCGTGCTAGGTGCTACTTTTGAAAACACGATCACTATATCTGGATTGGACTCTAGCATGGATAATGTGGTCACCTTGATCCCATTATCAGAAGATGTGCGTGGTGATAGCCAGGCGATAACTTTAGCGGCTACTAATCTGTTGTTGCCAAAAGCACCAAATACAGGGCAGGCTAGATAGAGCTAAGATGCCAATGATCACCATATTCGCACTGATAGACTGTTAGTGGACCGGTATGGTGATCATGCTCGGCGACCCGAGCGGCTAATTCAGCTTCTTCTTTGGTTTGGTAACAAATTTTGTGAGCATCACCAACCCAACAACGTTCTGGTTCGTAAGACAAATTTGGATTTAAATGTTTGTTTCGATTAGCCATATAATTTAATTATATCACAGATTGATATTTTTGTCAATTTATGGTAGAATTACCCTTATGACTTTAAACAAAGATTTGATTCGGAATGTGGCGATTATTGCACACGTAGACCATGGCAAGACGACGCTTGTAGATGGACTGCTTAAGCAGTCACATACTTTTCGTGATAACCAAGCCGAAATGAGTCAGACTTTAATCATGGATTCGATGGATCAGGAACATGAGCGCGGTATTACAATTACTGCTAAGCAAACTTGCGTATATTATGACGGCTATAAGATTAATATTATTGACACGCCAGGGCATGCGGATTTTAGTGGTGAGGTAGAGCGAACTCTTAATATGGCAGACGGCGTGCTTTTGATCGTGGATGCACAAGAAGGCCCAATGCCACAAACGAAATTCGTGTTGCAAAAAGCTTTGGAGCTTAATTTAAAACCGGTGGTGATTATCAATAAAATTGATAAACCGGCGGCGCGCATTGATGAGGTACTTTCCGAAATTGAAAGTCTGTTCCTGGAGCTGGCGACAGATGAATCACAGCTGTTTTATCCAGTTTATTACGCGATAGCACGCGAAGGCCGAGCTGGCAAAACTACAGAGCTCGATGATGATTTGCATGTAATATTTGAGGCAATTATTAATGATATTCCAGCACCTGACGTAGACGCTGATTCTGAATCGGCACAACTTCTCGTGGCGGCCCTTGCTGGCGACAATTATCTTGGCAAATATGCAATCGGCAAGATTTTTAAAGGTAAACTAAAAAAGAACCAAAGCGTAAAAATCCTGAACAATGAAAAAGTTAAGAGCGGCAAGATCGAAAACCTGTTTATCTACAAAGGGCTCAGCAAGGAAGAAGTACCAGAAGCGATTGCGGGTGATATTGTAGCGGTTACAGGCGTCTCCGAGGCAAACATTGGCGATACGATTGCGACTGGTGATAATCCGGAAGCATTGCCCGGAATTGAGCTAGAGGCACCAACTTTGTCGATTTACATCGGGCCAAATACTTCACCCCTAAAGGGGCGCGAAGGCGAATATACGACTTCACGACAAATTGCTGAGAGATTAGAAAAAGAATTAGAAACTAATATTGCACTTAAACTTCAGCCCGACGGATTAGGTCATAAGGTTTCGGGGCGTGGGGAGCTACACCTGTCTGTTTTGATCGAAACAATGCGACGAGAAGGCTATGAACTCGAGGTAGGTCGCCCGGAGGTGGTCTATCGTGATATTGACGGAAAAAAGTGCGAGCCAATGGAGGATTTAACAATTGAGGTGGCACCTGAATTTGTGGGAGCGGTAAGTCAAGAGCTTGGAGTCAGAAAAGCAGAATTAAAATCACAAGAAATCACAACTACCGGCACGACTAGATTTGTTTACGAAATCTCTACTGCAGCCCTTATTGGGCTTCGCAACAGTCTTTTAACGGAGACAAAAGGCACAGTGATTATGTCGAGCATACCAAGTGGCTATCGCCCAGTAGGGAACAGCTATCGCCCAGAACGAAACGGTGCTTTGGTAGCCTTTGAGGATGGTGTTTCAACTTCTTATGCTTTAGACGCTGCACAAGCTAGAGGAATACTATTCATTCCGCCACAAGTGCCAGTTTATCAAGGTATGATCGTGGGGCTTTCGAACAAAAAAGAAGATATAGATATTAATATTTGTCGCGAAAAACAGCTAACTAATATGCGGACCCATGCGTCGGATGGCGCAATTCAACTAACGCCATATACGCAATTATCTCTAGAGCAATGCTTGGATTTCCTCCTTGACGACGAGCTACTCGAAGTGACACCAAAATCTCTGCGTTTGCGTAAAAGGCAACTTGATCCGATTAAGCGGAAACGCGAAAATCGTACAACATAATTTTAGAAAAAAACCATAATAACCACATTTTTTATCTAAAAAACAATGTTGTTATGGTTTGATAAAATTGTTATACTTAAAATAGGGTGAATAGAATTTATTGGAGAGATGTAAAAAACCCTAGAGTTATTTTGAAGCAAAGGATTTGCCTAGCAATAACTGTGTTTTTGCTTGCAATCATTAAGCTCGATGGCTCTGTTTTTGCTACTATTGACACCAGTAAAACGGCCACACTGACCATGCAAAATCAATCCACAGCCATTAATGTCGTACCAACGGATTGGAGCCAAGACAAATACGTCAGCACAATGCGAACACTGACCGTTACAACAACTGGTGGTCTCTCCGAATACAAAGTCTATGCCAACATACCATCAAGCGATACGTCTGGTGGTACCTTATTGTTGGTGGGCGGCGGTTCTTCTAGCCCTTCAATCTCGCAGATTAACGCCACGCCTAGCACTGCCACGACTCTTGGCTCAGATAATTGGGGCTTTGGTATTCCAAGCGGCACTGTAGGCCTACCAACCAATAACTTCAGTAATTCCTACACCGCTGGCACCCCATCTACTAGCAGCACCTACGCCAAATACGATGTCGGGCCAAGTTATACACTAATTAGATCGGTAACTAATGCGAGCAGCAGCGAGAGCTTTAGCTTATACTATGGCGCAAGACTTGGCACTGATGTTTTGACACACCCTGGGACCTATCAAACCAACGTAGAATACCATGTCATAGGGAACGCTAGTGATGTACCAGGTGGTGAAGCAACTATTTCGCCAATTTCTGGTCCAAAGGGAGGCGGCACTGCAGTTACCATCACTACGTCTCTTCAGGCTAGCTTCATCCCGCCAAATGTCAGCGTCACTATCGGTGGCAGCACTTGCACATCGCAAAGCACCAGCATTAGCACTGGCGTCCTAGTAATTACCTGCAACACTGCGGCTCACCACTATGGCATAGTGGATGTAGTAGTAAGCATCCCATCACTTGGATTAACTTATACTATTCCTAATGGGTATGAATATATTGAAACTGGCGACGTTAAAATTACTAACATTTCTTACGTCTCTGGTGTCAATGTTAGCGGCACGCCAAATCCATCCATAGACGCCAATACTGGCGATATTGATTTTGACCTTACCTTTATGGGTGGTTTGGACAACACCAGTACTTTGCAAGCAACTTATCGCCTAACCGTTACAAACTCTACTGATGACGATTATACATTTACCGCTCCTGCCTCAAACTTAACTCTCCGAATTTCTCCAACTGAAGTCCGCGATATTACTTATTCGTTAAGTGGTATTGCTGTCGGTGATACTATTCCAGCCAATTCGTCAGTGTCATTTAATATTATCCTTGAAACCGACTACGTCTCTGGTGAACACAGCGCCGAAGGCGGCATTGATGTTGAACCAGTTAATCAAAAAGTTCCTAGTATACTTGGTAGTATCAATGGTAGCAATACTGGAGATTTGTCAGGAAATAATACTTTAACTTCCTTCCAAATAAACGTAGAAAGTACTTTTGAAGAACAAAAGAGCTTTACTATTGAATCTTTAAGCTCTGATTTTGAAATCGTAAACAGTAGCGGTCAGCCATTAGGCACCCAAACCATCGCTGCCGAGACCACAGGGACATATACCTTCTATATGAAAAAAGCCAGTGGTGCGGCTTTTGCTTCAGAAACTGCTACTGCCGGTATTATTATCTCTTACGATAGCACCTATACTAATGTCGGCGAAGTAAATATCAAAGTAGACAAGGACCCGTCATACGTAGATGCTCAAGCACCAGTAATTAGCGGTGTTTCAATCACGAGAGATAATGCAGTTGACGGAAGGGCAGTACTAAGTTGGACTGGCACAGATAATGTCGGCGTAGCAAGCTACAGTATTTATAGATGCCAAAACAATACCTGTACCAGCGTAGCAACCGGAATTAGCGGTCTAGATAGTTCGTACACACTAAACAATATTTCCGATGGAACCTATAATTTCGTAGTAGTGGGCTTTGACGATGAAGGCAACACCGCTACGCAATCTCAAATAAATAGCGCAAACACTGATCCAGGCCCAGCTTCAGGTACAGGCAACGTATCGCTCAGCTGGGAATACTCAATCACTGGTAACATCACAAACGGTAGCTTGGTAAATAATTCCGGAGACACCGTAAGAGCGGGCGGAACCTATCGCGGCACTATTACGCCAAGCAGTACTGATTATAATGCTCCATCCAGCAAAAGCGATGTGACTGTCAAAGTAAATGGGCAAACCACGACCGACTTTACCTACAGTAGCGGCGTAGTTGAAATTTCTGGCGTGACTGGTGACATTGAGATTACCGCGACCTGTCCTTCTGGTGGCTGTTTGATTGAAGGTACTATGATTGCGGTTCTAGACGAAAACGGCAGACGCACCACTAAACCAATTGAAGATATCACCTATAGCGATATGCTTGTGGTTTGGAATCACGAAACTGGTACCATCGGCTATGTTCATCCAGCCAGAATTGAAAAAGCTAGCGTATCACCTAGTTATCAACTTACCACCTTTAGCGACGGCTCCACACTAGGTACAGTCAGCTGGCACGGCATCTTTGATATAGATGCTAATGAATTCGTGTCGGTAGACGATTTCAATAAATTCGGAGTAGGAACAAGAGTATACAAGGTAATAAATGACCAATTAACTCCAGTCACAGTAACTAACATTGAGAGAATTCAGCGACAAGTAAATATATACTACATCACATCGAGTACCTACTATAATATCATTTCCGATGATTTCCTCACCACCAACGGTTATGTTATTACTTCTAACTTCTATGGATTTGAAGGTAACGTTCAGTGGCCATCAACTCGCGCAGAATTCATTGCCGATCCAAACAACTTGTACACCTATGCAGACTTTGCCGATATTGGCATTCCGCTCAGAATGTTTAACGACCTACGTCTTGGCGAAGCCGCTTATCTCCAAAGATACGGTATTACTCTACAAATGTTCAAAAATTACCTTGTTGCTAACAGAGTTATTGAAGATATGGTACCATATGACGATGAATAGTTTAACCGACGCCCACTGCCACTTACATGACCGCGAATTCTTTTCTAACGAACAAGCCGAAGAAATGGTTAAACGCGCCAAAGAAGCCGGTGTCAATAAAATCATCTGCATCGGTACTTCACGCGAAGATTCTCTCGCCGCGCGCGACTTCGCAATAACCCACGAAAATGTATATTGGACCTACGGCATCCATCCCTCCAATGCTACGAGTTTGTCTCAGCGAAGGGGGGTCCGGAGGCTGGCAAGCCGAGGAGTAGCGCCGGCCGCCCGTGGCGCTCGCCCCTTGGGACGCGAATTGCCGAAGGCAAACGGGCCGGCCGGACGCGCCCCCGAGCGAGATAAACTCGTGGCTATTGGAGAGGTTGGCCTAGATTATCATTATGATGGCTATGATCGAGAGGCGCAGATCAAGTTGTTTGAGGAAATGTTGCAACTCGCGATGGATAATAATTTACCTGTCTCTTTTCACGTCCGCGAAGCATTTAATGACTTTTTTGCCGTGGTGGCTAATTTTCCAAAAGTCCGAGGCGTAGTGCATTCTTTTACGGACAGTAAAAAGGTTTTAAAACGCATTTTAAACGAAACTGAGTTTTACGTGGGCGTGAATGGTTTAGCAACCTATTCAACCCTGCCTACTCCACCTTTGGAGCGCATCATTTTAGAAACCGATGCACCATTTTTGGCACCAGTCCCATTTCGCGGCAAAATCAATGAGCCGGCATTTATTCGCGAAATCGCCGAGTGGCTCAGCGCCAAACTAGACACAAGTTTTGACATTGTAAGCCAACAAACTACCAAAAATGCCGAGGAATTGTTTAACTTGTCAAAATAAAATGCTATTGTTAAAATTAAACTATGGAAGAGAATAAAGAAAACGTCACTATGGAAGAGCTAGCGGAGGCTTTTAAACCAGAAGCTAACGCCAAACCACAAAAAGAAGAAAAGACAAAGAAGAAAGAAAAATCCAAGAAGCCAAAGAAACTAAAAAATTCCATTATCGTTTTTGTTATAGGACTACTTGTATTAATCGCGGGTATTATATATATAGTTATCACCTTCACTAGAACCCCAGCCATAGCGGATGGTGAATATTTAACCGAAATCGGCACATGGGTTTTAGACGCAGAAACCAATTGTGTTAGCGAAAAAGAAACCGTCGGTACCGGCGAAACTAACTGTATAGATGGAGATGGTGGTTCAGGCGTAATCTGGGAATTTACCGAAGTTGGCAAAGGCACCCTTACCACCAATAATCACACTAATGACTACGATTTTATCTGGGCTATAGAAGACGGCAAACTATTAATTGAAACTGACTGGCTCTACACTTTAAATAACGAATATGAATATACTCTAAACCAAGCCAAAGGGGAATTAATATTGAAAGCTGATGACAAAGAGTATAAGTTTGTAAAAAGCGAATAAAAGTGTTATAATATTTTTATGATTTATTTGGATCATGCTGCGGCAACACCAGTTGCTCCTAAAGTTGTTAAGGCTATGAAACCGTATTTTACGGACGACTTTTTTAATCCTTCCGCCGCATATTTACCAGCCAAAAAAGTAGCTAGTGAATATGAAGCCGCCAAGGCCACCATCGCGCATACCATTGGCGCCAAAGCCTCTGATCTCGTCATTACTGCCGGCGCCACCGAAGCCAACAATCTCGCTTTCACAAGCTTAACTAACTCTGGACGGGTCCTGTCGTCGCAGTTTCCCCCACCGTGCTCGCCTGACGGCTGCGCACGTCGGGGGTCCCCCCAGCTCCGCCACCCGTCCATGTTACTATATCTAGAAACCGAACATGATTCGGTCCGAAAAGCCGCCGAGGCACTAGGTGGAAAAGCAATTAAAGTACTACCTAGCGGCATCATAGATTTAAATAATCTAAAATCCAAAATCACCGACCAAACTGAACTTATCTCAGTAGCTCTTGCCAATAACGAACTTGGCACCGTGCAGCCACTAGCAGAAATCGCCAGCATCATCCGCGAAACTAAACTTAATCGTATGAAGCGAGGTGTTAAAACTCAATTATTATTGCATTCTGACGCCTCACAAGCGCTTAATCTGCTAGATATCAGTGTAGCCAGACTGGGCGTAGATTTACTAACCATCAATTCCGCCAAAATCTATGGCCCCAAAGGCGTAGGCGCTTTATACGTATCCCATGACGCCAAACTTCATCCACTCGTAACGGGCGGCGGTCAAGAAAAAGGTCTACGCTCCGGTACTGAAAACGTCCCAGGAGTAATCGGTTTTGCAAAAGCCGCCGAACTTGCAAAAGAGCATTTAAATTACAATCGCAAAAAGTATAAAACCTGGCGCAAAACACTACTTCAAGAATTAACAGATTACGAGCTAGTCAACAAAAAGCACTCTCTTGACAATTTTATAGTTTTATGCTATAATGGTATAGATGCGGAACGATTAG